>NZ_PJJT01000001.1:0-1028 GCF_002929615.1 Cryobacterium sp. M91
CGGAATTTGTCAAGGCGAATGAGACCAGTGGGAGTTTAGGCGGCTAGTTCGAGCCCTTCATCCTCGATGGGTTTGACGGCAGGTTTGTTGATCCATGCCGTCGTGGGAATGGACAGAATCTGCGGCGCTTGGGTCGTGCTGAATCGCTCGGGGAAGCGCGCGCGTGCTGCGTCCAGCGTCGTCGCCCGTGCCACGGCCTTCAATTCGGCGAAGCCGTAATGAACGTCGGCTGGCGTGTTGAGGCCGATCCCCGAGTGGCGATGTTCGTGGTTGTAGCCGTCGACGAAGGAGGCCATGAACGTCTTCGCGTCGGCGAGGGAGCCGAAGCGTTCGGGGAACGTCGGAGCGAATTTCAGGGTCTTGAACCAGGCCTCGCTGTAGGGATTATCGTTACTGACCCGAGGCCGCGAGTGCGACTTGGTGACCTCCAGATCAGACAGCAACGCCGCGACGGTCTTGGAGGTCATCGACGTGCCTCGGTCAGCGTGAACGACCTGCGGGACGCCGTGAATGCCGAAGATCTCCTTCATCATCTCCACCGCCAGCTCGCCCGATTCCGACGCGTGAACATACGCGCCGACGATGTAGCGGGAGTAGATATCGATCATCACGTAAGCATCGAAGTACTTACCCTTGACCGGTCCGGCGAGTTTCGTGATGTCCCACGAATAGACCTGGCCCGGGCCTGTGGCGATCAGTTCCGGGATCGCCCGGGCCGGGTGGCGCGCCTGGCGGCGGCGGTCCTTGACCTGCTGATTCTCGTTCAACACCCGATACATCGTTGAAATGGAGCACAAGTACGTGTCCGCATCCAGCAGCTGGGCGTAAATCTGAATCGGCGGCAAGTCCACGAACGGCTTCGAGTTGACGACGTCAAGGATCTCGCGGCGACCCTCGTCGCCGATCTTGTTCGCCGGAATCAGCGCGGGCCGACGCACCGGAATGCGGCGCTTCCGGGTGGCTGTCGCTCGAGGGATTCCGACCAGGTCGGCCGCGACGCGAGTCGAGATCCCTCGGCTGGCCAGTTC
>NZ_PJJT01000002.1:0-1094 GCF_002929615.1 Cryobacterium sp. M91
CGCCGGTTGAATCGGCGGGGCCGGTGGTGGTTGCCGCTGATGCGGCCGGAGTCTCTGGGAGCTGGTGCGACGCCGGCAACGCTTGCAAGCCGGTCCGGGCTTTCGAAGCTGCGCAGGTCGCCTCCAGTGTTGGCAAGGAACGTGGCGGCGAGGATGGGCCCGAATCCTGGCATGCTTTCCAAGATCTCAGCGTTCTCGTGCTCGTTGAATCGGGCGGTGATGGTTTTGTCGAGGTCGACGAGGTCTGCGTCGATTGCGGTGATTACGGCGGCCAGGCGCGACACGAGGGTGGCGGCGACAATCTCGGTGCGCAACCATCGTTTCTTGCTCACGCGCGGCGTCGATTGCTTTCTGGGCGACGGTGGCGCTGTTGCGGCAGCCGCGGGCTTTCAACCCTGCCGCCAGACGCGTCACTCCCATCCGGCGAAGCGCTCCGGGCCTCTGGTAGGTCGATAAGAGCGTGAGAGCGGCTTTGCTTTTGGAGTAGTCGAACGCGCGCTCCAGCGCGGGGAAGTACTCCAGCATGGTCGCGCGGAGCCGATTGATTGCGCGCACCCTATCGTGGATGATGTCCAGGCGTCGAGCGGTCAGGAGTTTCAGGTCAACGCTGATCTGATCACCATCGCGAACGGGTTGGAGGTCGGTGCGCATCCGTGCCTGATCGGCGATGATTCGGGCATCTTTCGCGTCTGTCTTGCCCTCACCGCGGTAGGTCGCAGCCGCATGGTGAATGATTCTGCCCGGGATGTAGAGCAGCTGCTGGCCGTGATCGACCAGCAGGGAAATCAGGAGAGCTGCGCCGCCTGAGTTCAGATCCGTCGCCCATACGACCTCGTGTCCATCGGCAATTTCGGTGACCGTGGCGATGATCTCGAGCAGCACGGTCTCGTCATTATCTATCCGTTGGGAGAGAAGTATCTCCCCGGTCTGGTCGATCACGACGCAGTGATGCGCCCGCTTTCCTGAATCGATTCCCGCCCATACTGCTGGCATCTGAAGGTTCCTTCCGTCTCGTTGATAGCAGTTTCCCTGTCGATAACCACGCCGGCACGTCCTTACCCAGCGATCAATGTCGCAATTCTCAATCAGCGGTC
>NZ_PJJT01000003.1:0-1103 GCF_002929615.1 Cryobacterium sp. M91
GGCACGGTACTGCTCGGCCGTCGCTAGTGTTCAGGAGCACTCAGGAAATAAAATCAGCCTCCCTATTCGGGTGCGACGGCGGTCACCTTGATCGGAAACATTGATTCGGACGCTTCGGCATCCCCACCGCCGACTGTAACCGGCACGCCGCCAAAATCTGCAGGTCGGGATGCTGCGGTCGTTGGAGCCGGGGACGGCCCGTTACCATCCGCTACTTTCTCCACCCGCACAGCCGCGTTTTTGAACAGGGGCTGCTTGGATACCGGATCCCACTCCGTCATCGTCAGTTCGTTGGCTGCGGTGGGGTGACCGTCTGGACCGGGCCGTCCCGAATCCCAATAGCCGTAATGAAACGGTGCGAATACCGTTCCCTCGCGAACATTGCTGACGCGAGCGGGAACGACAAGTTCACCGCGACGGGAGGTGACTCGTACAGTGTCACCCTCCACGATATCGAGACGGTCAGCATCCAACACCGAGATCTCCAACCACGCCGACGGCGCCGCATTGTTGAGTTGCCGGGCACGACCGGTGCGAGTGCGTGTGTGGAACTGGTACGCCGTGCGACCAGTCGTGTAGCGCAACGGAAAGTCGGCATCCGGCTCTTCGTGTGGCGGCGCGTAAGGTGCAGCCTTGAAAACGGCACGCCCGTGAGTTTCCAGCGCACGAAACGCCTGCTCACCGACCGAGGCACCGGTGAGTAGGTCATGGCCGAACGTTTCGCAATCGTCTGGCTTGGTGGCAAAGACCCCGTCACCATAGAGTCGAACTGTTCCGTCCGGATGCTCGTCGTTACACGGCCACTGAATACCGTTTCCTCCTCGAAGTCGCTCGTAGGTGATGCCGGTGTAGTCACACGGGCGGCCTCGGCTGCAATCCTGCCAAGCGCGGAATCCATCCTCCGGCCCGGCCCAGTCGAGAAGTGGCGTACCCGACTTCGTGCGGAAATTCATCCGTGCCGAGTAGTCAAGAAAAATGTCCAGGTCGCTCCTTGCCTCACCGGGCGGCTCGACGGCCTTGTCGGAGAGATGCACCGTACGATCCACGTTGGTGAAAGTTCCTGTTTTCTCGCCCCAGCCCGCGGCCGGCAGCACGACATCGGC
>NZ_PJJT01000005.1:0-1142 GCF_002929615.1 Cryobacterium sp. M91
CGACCGTTAAGTTCGTCGGCCACAGCGTTGAGGTGATCTTGGTCCCACTGGCTGAGGTCAGTCCCCTTCGGGAAATATTGGCGCAGGAGCCCATTGGTGTTTTCATTAGTCCCTCGCTGCCACGGCGAGTGCGGGTCGGCAAAGTAAATACGAAGCCCAGTCTTCGTCTCGATGCGCTTGTGATGGAACATTTCGTTGCCTTGATCCCCTGTCAGCGTGCGCCGGAGCGACGACGGCAGGCTCGAGAACGCACCGATGAGTGCGTCACCGACGGTTTGTGCGCTGTGGTCGCTCTGGAGGAAGACGAGGATCGTCAAGCGAGTCTTGCGTTCCACGAGCGTGGCAATTGCTGAGCCGTTACTGGAGCCCAAAATGAGGTCTCCTTCCCAATGCCCGGCTTGGAGCCGGGATTCGACGTGTGCTGGGCGTTCGTGGATGGAGCACATTACGGTCGACTGCTTCAGTGAACCGTCTTTGGATCTGCCGCGCCCGCGACGGTGCCGGTACGTGCGTCCCGTGCGCAGGCTCGCCGGCGTCGCCACGACGATCAGCCCGCGATACACACCGTCGTAGATCGTCTCAGGACAGACGTGCCAGGTTAGTTTGTTCGGATAGCGTCGTCTCAGCCATCTACTGATCTGACCCGGCGACCATCGTTTCGCAAGTTTCACCGCGACGATGCTTCGAAGAGCTGGGACCTCCTCGAAGACGCGGATCTTCGGCCGCTTGCGCTGCAAATGGGCTTGGTTATGAGCGAACCACGGCTGGTAGGTGCCGTCCGCCTTGCGGTTGCGTGCAATCTCTCGATAGACGCTCTGAAAACTTTTCCCAATCCGGACAGCGATCCCTTTCACGGCCTCGCCTGCGGCGAGGCCGTCTCCGATTTCGATTCGATCGTCCTGAGAGAAATAGCGAGAACTAATGGGGACGCGTTCGACGACAGTCATACTGCCAGCATCGATGAACCACAACGATCCGCAACTGAGCGACACTCCGACCTGTCGGGCCGCCTCAGACCCCGACAGGCCCTGTCGAATCAATACGAAGTAACGACGCTTAACCGCTGCCGGCATCTTGTTCGGTGCAAATCTGACCATTGGTTTCTCCCTGCTCGGGATTCGCAACGACCAGTAGAAACTGCC
>NZ_PJJT01000006.1:0-1184 GCF_002929615.1 Cryobacterium sp. M91
ACGCTCCCCGATCTGCGGGGCGCGATCCGGGGACGCATGGATGCCTATAACCGGGAACCGTTCCAGAAACGCGCCGGCTCCCGCCTCAGTGTGTTTGAGACCGAGGAGAAAGCGTTGTTGCGGCCGTTACCGTCGGCTCCGTATGAGATCAGCCGGTGGATTATGGGGCGTCGGGTGCAAAAGAACGGGCATGTGGTCTGGGAGAAGAACTTCTACTCCGTCCCCTACGCGCAGATCGGGCAGGGCGTTGATCTACGCATCACCAGCCAGGTGCTGGAGATTTACCGGAATCATGAACGGCTCACCAGCCACCTCTTGTTCGGCGAGCATGTCGTGAACGAATACCGCACCAACGATGCCGACCAGCCTCAGGGTGAGAAGTATCGGGAATGGGACACCGTCAGAATTCGGGCCTGGGCCGACCGGGTCGGCCCACACATGGTGACCGTCGTCAACAGGATCTTCGAGTCTGTCCCCGTGGAGGAACAAGGCTTTGACGCGGCCCTCGCCGTGCTGCGGCTGAGCCGCCGATACTCCAGTGACAGGGTGGAAAAAGCGTGTCAGATCGCCCTGAACGGTCGCGTCCGCTCGCCCCGATATGCGCACCTGCAGCCGATCCTGGAGACCGGGCAAGACAAGAAGAGCACCCGCAGGATGCCGCAGTTCGAACCCACGGAACCCGAAACTGGCGGTTATGTTCGCGGCGCCGACTACTACGCCGGGGGCGGTGCACGATGAGCCGGATCGATATCGAGACCAAACGCAAACTCCGCGAGATGGGCGTCACCACATTGTTGGACGCCTTCGATGCTCAGGACGATACCTTGACGCTGGGTTTGGCGTTTGAGGAGAAGATCAAGCTGGCCGTCGACGACGCCCATTCCGTCTTCACCCAAACGAAGGTCGAGGGGCTGATCCGTCGGGCGAACCTGCGCTATCCCAACGCTGATCTGCGCCGTCTGGACCTCGTCGAGGAGCGCGGCCTTGACCGGTCAACGATCGCCGGACTGGGAACGTGCTCGTTCATCGACCGGCAGCAGAACGTCGTGTTTCAGGGCTTCACCGGGTCGGGGAAATCGTATCTGGGGTGCGCCTTGGCGAAAGCAGCCTGCCTGCACCGAGTGCGAGCGCATTACATTCGGATGCCAGAGCTTGAAGAGGCCTGGCAGCTGGCCCGCGACAAA
>NZ_PJJT01000007.1:0-1197 GCF_002929615.1 Cryobacterium sp. M91
ATGCACGACGGTGTCCAGCTGTTCATCCAAGGCGAAGTGCCCGGTGTCGAGCAGGTGCAGTTCAGCGGAGGGAAGATCATCGAGGTACGCGCGCGCCCCTGCTTCAGAAAAGAACTGATCGTTACGCCCCCACGGCACAAGCATGGGAGGCTGATGCTCGCGCATCCACGCTTGCCACACGGGGTACAGCACGACGTTGGACTGATAGTCATAAAGCAAATCAAGCATGATCTGGTCTCGTCCAGCTTGATCGAGCCAGTGTTGATCCAAGGTCCATACGTCCGGATCGACGGACTCTGGGTGTGCCGTTCCCTCGAGATGCTGGGAGCGTGTTGCGTCAGCTGTCAGCGCTCCACGGATAACCGGCTCCATCCCCTCGTGATTTATCCAGTACTGAACCACAGGCTGCATATTCGGCCCCAGCCCCACCTCATACGCGTTGCCATTTTGTGCGATGACCCCCTGAATCCAATTCGGATGCCGCGACGCGATGCGATACCCGATAGGAGCCCCAAAGTCGAAAACGTACATAAAGAACTCGTCGATGCCGAGGCTGACCAGAAACGCTTCCATGACCTCAGCGAGGTGATCGAAAGAGTAGACGAAGTCTCCGCCGCCGCTGCTCGAGGCGGGAGCGCTGCTGTAACCAAAACCCGGGTAATCCGGTGCGATGAGATGTACCCTATCGCTGAGCCGATCCATCAGGCGCGCATACTGGTGCGACGCAGCAGGGAAGCCATGCAGGAGTACGAGCGTCGGCGCATCCGCCGGACCCGCCTCCCGGAAGAAGATCTCTACCCCATCGACGGAAATGGTGCGATGGCGCACCCCCGTGAGCTGATCAGTTTCCGTTGTGAATTCGCCCATACTGTCCTCGCTTCACCCGTCCATGCCTACAATTCAGACTTGCACTGGCAGTAGCTCATGTCAATATAGCTACGAAGTGATGCCACCCTTACCATCCATGACGCAACAGAAGGTGACCACATCTGCGCGCCAACTCACTTCTATCCGGGCTGCGGCACAGACCGCCGACCTCCGACCGTGGTCGCCATCACCAATGCCAGCAAGCACAGAACGTGGGCACGTTCGCGTTGGTATCCATAGTGGTGGCCGCGCACGGCTAGATTCTCGTCAGGGCCTCGCCCTTATGCATCGCCACGTGATCGGTCGTGTCGCTCGTGATCTCGTACTGCG
>NZ_PJJT01000008.1:0-1225 GCF_002929615.1 Cryobacterium sp. M91
AGACCCCCTGGCTGGGAATATATGCCGGCAAGGACGCCAGCACCCCCGCTCGTGACATCCAACAGATGCGCGAAATCCTCACCCCTAAAACCACGCAATCCGCTGTCATTGTCTACCCCAAGGTCCGTCACGGCTTTGCCCTGGACCCGGACCTTCCGCACCACGCCGCAGACGAGGCAACAGACGCATTCGCGCGAACAGCCCTCTTCCTGAAAACCCATCTACGCGAAACCTGACAGCCACTTCCGTAAACGGTGTAACAGGCTAACTCGGATCGGGCATCTGTCACAGAGCCCCGAGCCCACGACCCGCCGCCGAGCGACAGATAGTACATGCCATTCGAATTCGCCGGAGATCAGCAGGTTGCGTCGGATGTAATCGAGTCAAACACTCTGCCCTCAAGTCCGCACGCGGGCTATGTACCCTACCTGTGGAAGGTGACTTCGAAGCCTCACTGTATTTGTCGTCACAGAGATGTTTCCACGCTGGGCGTTAACCCGAGGGTGGCCCTGGCTTCGCGGATCATTTGGTGGGTGAAACCCCACTCGTTGTCGTACCAGGCCATGATCTTGATCAGGGTGCCGTCCACCACTTGCGTCAGATCGAGGTTCACCACGGACGCGCGTGAATCGCCGATGATGTCGGAGGAGACCATCGGGTCCGCCGAAACGCCGAGGATACCCTGATACCTGGGCGTCTTCGCCTCCTCGATGAACACTGCGTTGACCTCCTCTACGCTGGTTGGGCGGGAGGTGACAATAACGATGTCGGCAATGGAGCCAACCTCGATCGGGGCGCGGATCGCAACCCCGTCGAAGAGCCCAGTCAACTCCGGCAATGCCCGGATTGTCGACTGTGCAGCGCCAGTCGGAGCGGGCACCAAGTTCGCTCCACCTGCGCGCCCACGTCGGAAATTGTTGTTCGGCGAGTCGACTAGGCGCTGGGTGGCGGTGTGGGCATGAATTGTGGTCATGATCGCACGCTCCACCCCCAGACGCCTTGTTGCGATCTCGATGACCGGTGTGATGCAGTTCGTCGTGCAACTGGCACAAGAGATGATCTGCGGCTGCCCCTCCGCCTGGTTCACCCCGTGCACCACCGTCGGGACGGAGTCGGACTTCGTCGGGGCAGACAAGATGACGAACGACGCGCCCGCCTGAATATGTTTGGTCAGGTCCTCCGCCTGGGTGAAAGCACCAGTGCATTCCAACACTAGGTCGACTGC
>NZ_PJJT01000009.1:0-1236 GCF_002929615.1 Cryobacterium sp. M91
CGGAAGACGACAGCCCCGCGGATGTGCTGAGTCCGTTCCAGCGGCACCAGGCGCAGTTCGTCGACCGGGTGATCTACCTGGAGAAGGTGATCGCGTGGGCGCAGGCGAGTAAGGCTGAGGTCTTGACTGAGGCGTGGGATTACACCACTAACAGTGCTGAGACCGGGTGTCCCCAGGCCGGTCCGCAGCATGAGCACGACTGGGATGCGACCTTCGCCGCTCAGCAGGGCCTGGTCGCCGAAATGGCCTGTGCGCTGCGCATCCCGGCCGGGACAGCGTCTGGCCTGTTGCGGGAGAGCCGGGTGCTGGTCGAGTCCCGGCCCGAGACCCTCGATGCTCTCCGCACTGGGGAGATCTCCCTGCGGCATGCCCAGCGGCTGCTCGACCAGCTCGATTCCGTCTCGCAGCCCGCCCGCGCCGAGCTGGAGGCGGTGTTGCTGCCGCACGCTCGCAAACTCACCGCGACGCAGTTCGATGGAAAAGCCCGCAAGCTGCGGGAGCGGTTCCACCCCGACAGCATCACCGTTCGCCGCACCCGGTGCCTGGCCGATCGCCGGGTGCAGTTCTTCCCCGACAAGGACGGCATGGCGACCCTCTGGTTACGGGCGGCCGGCGACGACGTGCAGAGTATCTATACCCGCGTCACCGATGCTGCGATCAGTCTGCAGGGCCCCGATGAGCCCCGCACCCTCAGCCAACTCCGCGCCGACGTCGCCATTGACCTGCTCCAGCAGGGCGTCACCGGCAGCGGCCTCGGCGCCGGCCTCACCGCCAACGTCAACATCACCGTCCCCGTCCTCACCCTGATGGGTCAGAGCGAGGAACCCGCCGAGCTCGAAGGCTACGGCCCGATCGATCCGGAGACGGCCCGCCGGCTGGCTGGGACCGCGACGAGTTTTCTGCGCGTCCTCACTCACCCGCACACCGGCATCGTCCTCGACGTCAGCTCCACCCCGTTCCGCGTGCCGGCGGCGCTGAAGAAATACCTGCGCCTACGCGATGGAACCTGCCGGTTCCCCGGCTGCAGCCGCTCCGCCGGCCACTCTGACCTTGACCACACCATAGATAAACAATTCGGCGGCCCCACCACCGCCACCAACCTCCACTTCCTCTCGCCCGCCCACCACAACCTCAAGCACTTCTCCGATTGGAAAGCCGTCGCGGATCCCGACGGCACCGTCCACTGGACCAGCCCCGCCGGCAAGCACTACGCCACCGACCCCGCCACCCGCATCA
>NZ_PJJT01000010.1:0-1238 GCF_002929615.1 Cryobacterium sp. M91
GGCGCCGCCCCGTTTGAACGTTCCGGCGACCGCACCACCTACCGCAACGGCACCCGGCCACGGACTTTAAGCACGACCGCCGGGGACCTCGATCTGAAGATCCCGAAGCTGCGTGCCGGGTCGTTCTTTCCCGCCCTGCTCGAGCGGCGCCGCCGCGTCGACCAGGCCCTGTTCGCCGTTGTAATGGAGGCCTATGTCCACGGCGTCTCGACCCGCAAAGTCGACGACCTGGTCAAAGCGCTCGGCGCCGATACTGGGATCTCCAAGTCGGAAGTGTCCCGGATCTGCGCCGGCCTCGACACGGAAGTAGCCGAGTTCCGAGACCGGCCCCTGGCCGCGCAGGACTTCCCCTACGTGTTCCTCGACGCCACGTACTGCAAAGCGCGGGTCGGGCACCGCATCGTGTCCCAGGCCATTGTCGTCGCGATCGGCGTCGCCGCAGACGGACGGCGGGAAGTCCTCGGGTTCGACGTGGGCGACAGCGAGAACGAGAGTTTCTGGACCAGCTTTCTCCGGTCGTTGAAGACTCGCGGTCTGGACGGGGTGAAGCTGGTCATGTCGGACGCCCACACCGGGCTGAAGAAGGCCATCGGGACGGTCTTCCAAAATGCCGGCTGGCAGAGGTGCCGGGTGCACTTCATGCGCAACGTCCTCGCCGTGGTCCCAAAAGGATCCCAAGAAATGGTCGCGTCGATCATCCGCACCATCTTCGCCCAGCCCGACCAAGACCACATCGAGAAGCAATTCCGCGAGGTCACCACGATGCTCGGCCGATCGCACCCGAAGGTCGCGTCGATGCTCACCGATGCCCAGCCCGACCTGCTAGCTTTCGCCGCATTCCCACGGCGTCACTGGCGACAGATTTGGTCGACAAACCCGTTGGAACGGGTCAACAAGGAGATTAAACGCCGGACCGACGTCGTCGGCGTCTTCCCCAACTCCGCCGCCCTACTGCGCCTGGCGGGTTCAGTCCTGATCGAGCAACACGACGAATGGGAAGCCGGCGAACGCCGCTACTTCTCCGAAGCTTCGATGCTCGAGCTGACCACCATGAACAACCCCGTCGAGGTCATCGATGAGGCGGTGATCCTCCCCGAACTCGCTGCCGCCTAAACTAAAACAACTGACCTGCACGGTGTTGAGAAACTCCACAGAGATACTGGATGTGACTCTGGTGCGGGGTGACTCAAAATTACACTGACTCCTTTCGAGGTTGTCTTTGAGTGGATCTGTCCGCC
>NZ_PJJT01000011.1:0-1297 GCF_002929615.1 Cryobacterium sp. M91
TGACCTGCCGCGGGTATTTCGGACAGCGGAATTAGTGGATTCTTCTACGCTGCCAATGCTGGCTGTTGATAACCGTAGTGGACTTCATTCGGCCGGCGGTAACCAAGTGCGGAGTGCCGGCGTCGACTGTTGTAAAACCCTTCGATGTATCGGATGACGTCGCTGCGAGCTTGTGATTTCGTGGCGTAGGCGGTGCGGTACACACGTTCGTTCTTGAGCATGGAGAAGAAACTTTCGGCCATGCTGTTGTCCCAGCACACGCCGGTCCGGCCCATCGAGGAGCGCATCCCCAGGCCGGTCACCAGAGCCCGAAAATTGGCCGACGTGTAAACGCTGCCCCTGTCGGAATGCCAAATCGCGTCCGGCTCAATCATGGTCGTCGCGGCGGCGTTCCGGAGGGCGTCGGCGACGAGTTCGGTGCGCATGTGGTCGGCGATGGACCAGCCGACGACCTTCTTTGAATAGCAGTCGATGACGGTGGCCAGGTAGATGAACCCTTGCCAGGTGTGGATATAGGTAATGTCGCCGACGAATTTCGCTCCGGGGCGGTCGGCAGTGAAGTCGCGTTTGACGAGGTCGGGCATGGTCGCCGCCGCCTCGGCATCGGCCTCCGTCGTGATGCGGAAGGGCCGTGGTTGGCAGGCTACGAGGCCGATCTGGCGCATGAGTTGCCGCACCAGCTCGGGCGAGCACTCGGTCTGCTCGGCACCTAGGTCAGCGTGGATCCGGCGGTATCCGTAGGTGCCATCGGATTCCTCGAAGAAGTGCTGAATCCGGGCGATCAAGGCCTCGCGGCGGGCCGAGGTCGCGGACTGCGGCCGCACTGCCCAATCGTAGAAACCGGACGTGGAGACGGCCAGCCAGAGGCACATTTTCACCACCGAATTCCGGTTGGCGGGGTCCGATTTTTGGGAGTCGATGTACTCGTACTTGCTCACTACCGCTGCTCCCGCGCGAAGTAAGCGCTGGCTTTTTCAAGAAGGCGGTCTCCGCCCGCAGCTCCTGAACTTCCCGCTCGAGCTCCTTCAGTCGGGCCCGTTCCGAGACCGTCAGGTCCGCTTCGGTACCGCCGTTGGCCTCGCGGTATTTGTTGAGCCAGTTCCGAAGAGACTCAGCGCCGACGCCATACGCGGTGGCCACGTCCTTGATCGGCTTGGAGGTGTTGATCACCTCACGGCACAGCTCGTCTTTGAACTCCTGGGTGAAACGCCTGCGTGCTGCGGTCATGCTGATCTCTACTTTCAGTGATCCCTCATTTTAAGAGGGCCCACTGTCCGAGATATCCGCGGCAGGTCAC
>NZ_PJJT01000012.1:0-1428 GCF_002929615.1 Cryobacterium sp. M91
ACATGGTGATGATTCCTGATTCTCGCCCTACATCAAACGGCGAACTTGCTGTTAGCTACTGGCCTCACCCAACGGTGACACGTAGGGCTCGGCCAGGTATTTCCTGATCTCCACGACTTCCCGCACTGGTATTTTGCGCACTCGCAATTTAGCGCGCAACATGCCTCCGGTAAGGAGCTCTATGACTAAGTACATGCCGGACCGCATGAGGTCTACACACCGCTCCACTCCGGTATCAGAGCGTGCTAACAGAATGGTGAGACCCTACGCATCAGTTGTGCGGTTCGGGGGCTGTTCGAGCCGGGAGCGCAGGGCTGCGAGGATGCGAGCGATATCCATGGCGATCCTGTCGCGGCACCCATCGATGTCGCAGGCGCCGAGTCTCGCCGTTCGTCCAGTTCGGTCATGAGGGACGCAAGCGTGTCCGCTGCAGCGGAATACGATGTTCGATCCGTATTTCCCGAATCCCAGTCGCGGAACACCGCAGCCACCGCGTCAAGAGCCAAACTCGGTGACGGGCGCAACTCCGGTTTCAGCTCGACGTCTACCGGGGTGCCCAACATCGCCCTGGCAAGGACCTCCGTGAGGTCATGCACGTGAAAGGCGATGGTTTCAAGGGCAACCAGGTCCTTGAAATCAGCGCTCAGGTCTCGATGGTGGATCCGATCCCGCGGATTGACTTTGCGAGTGTCATCGGCCTGGTGCAACGCAGCGCGCAGGTCGCCAGAAATACTGACGAGCGCGTCACTGCGGGATGCCCAGCCGTCGCGCTCAGGCGGCCAGCTCTCGGTCAGTGCCTCGGCGACTTCGGACAAATGATCTGCCAGCACCGAGCGATATTTCGAGAGCTGCCGGCCCACATCATTGAGGTTTACCGCGGGAAAGACCAGCATGTTAACAAAGAGCCCAATCACCATGCCGAGGCTGATTTGCACGACGTATCCGATGGAGTAGGCATCGGCGTGTGGGCCGCCCACGACGAGCCGAACACAACCGTAACCGGGATATATTCGCGGTTATTGCCGAACCATCCAACGGCAGCGATCAGAGCGCCAACACCGACGGCAACCGAAAGGGTCACTGCATTTAGCTGACTGAAAACGAGCACTGCTGCGGCGAGCAGAATCCCAACGACAAGGCTACCCAGCGTGTGCAGGGCATTCCTCACCGAGCCCATGAGCGTAGGGTACATGCTCACGAGGGCACCCGTGGTGTGTAATAGGGGTAATCATCGGCCACTCCGGGCGAGTACGGCGCGACAGACCAAGCTATACCGACGGCGATGGCGGCTTTGACCGCCTGCAGGCTACGTGACCTGGTTATCTGCGATTTCACCCGCCTGGCCCTGCCCCCGTTGAGTGGACACCTCACAAGAGAGAATGTTCACATGGGAAAGACACGCAGGGAGTTCACTCCTGAGTACAAAGA
>NZ_PJJT01000013.1:0-1678 GCF_002929615.1 Cryobacterium sp. M91
ATTCGGCGGCCCCGAAACGCACTACTGACCGCATCACTCCGTGGCCCCCGAGGTCAATATCGATGGCCCCCAGCAGGGCTAATACTCAGAATGCCCGTCATATCCCGGCCCGGTGAGCCCTTTCGCGGCACGCGCCCTCCCCTCGGCGCGCGCGCCAGCCTGAAGTATGTGAAACAGGGAAAACCGCACCGCCTGCTGGATTGCGGTGTCGCCGTCGAGTTCCACATCCGTCCGAGACTAGAAGCCATCCAGATAGGTGCGCTGCTCGGCGAGCAACCCGTCCCATCCGGTCTGCGTCGCACCGACCAACACCGCGTCGGCCTGGTCCCGAACCGCGGGCTGCGACCAGGAACCGGACCAGCCGTACGCAACAATCTTAATCAGCCGCAGCCGCTGCCCCGGCTCCAACATGGTTGAGACCGTCGTCCGCCCCAAATGCGGGAAACTCTCCGAACGCACTTCCGTTCTGGGCGGTCCGTCCACGACATGATCCATCACCGCCGCGACAATTAAACCGTTCTGCCGAGTGGAGTGCACCAATCCGGTACGCGCGCCGCGGGCAGAATCGGTCTGCTCTTCCAACGGTGACTCCAACACCGCAGCCACCCGCGGGTCTCCGCCCGGATCGGGAAGCTGCTCATTGGCCACCAGCTCGGACTGCACCTCGACCCGTGTGGTTTGGTCGACGGCCTCGACCTCGTAACAGATCGCCGCGACCGCCCGTTGCATAAGAGACACCATCCGGGTGGAAATGATAGTGACCGCACAGCCGGCCGGGGAGACCCAGTCTGACAGGTCAGCGTTCCGGTTCCGAAGTCCAGGCTGAGCTCGTGGGAACGCAGTAACCCGGAGCGGACATCGAACGGCTCATCGTTGACCAGAAACCGGATCAGTTTTCCGTTGGTGACGTTGATGATCGTCTGCCCAGACTCCGGATACCCGTAACCATTTTCGGCATAGGGCAGCAGGCGCTCCTCAAAGACCCCGTTCAGGTAGGAGCCCGGCAGCCCGTGCGGTTCACTCTCGTCCAGGTTTCCGCGCCAACCAATGTGCCCGTTGGACAGGGCGAACACCGACTCCGTCTGCGCCAGGACATCCAGATCAAGACTGGTTTCCCGCAAGCATCACGGTTCGACTTCGAAGGCGGGATGATCGATCATGCCGTCTGCAGCAGGTTCGCAAGATCGGACACGACGATGTCGGCCCCATGGTCGCGAAGAGCCTGTGCCTGACCCTCCCGGTCTACGCCGATAACTGCGGCGAAGTTGTCAGCGCGGCCGGCCGCCACTCCGGCGAGGGCGTCTTCGAATACGACGCATTCCTCCGGTTTCAGTCCCAATGCGTGCGCCCCCTCCAGGAATATGCCGGGGGCAGGCTTCTCCGTCAAATGCTCCCGCTTAGCAGTCAGCCCGTCAATACGCTGATCGAAAAGATCCTCTATTCCGGCTGCGATAAACACGCCCTGGCAGTTGGTGCTGGAAGACACCACCGCGCAACGCAAACCACACGATCGAAACGCTCGCACAAAACGCAGCGATCCCTCATACACCTCGACGCCATCCTTGCGGTTGTGGCGCCGGACGATATCATTCTTCCGGTTACCGAGCCCGTTGACCGTTTCGGATGCGTCCTCGGCACTGCCCTCCAGCAGGCTCACCCCACGAGATGCCCGGAAGGA
>NZ_PJJT01000014.1:0-1755 GCF_002929615.1 Cryobacterium sp. M91
TCGATGGAACGCATGGTGCCGGTACCGATTCCCTCCGCCGAGAGTGCCGCGGTGGGTGCCCCCGAAGGGGTGATGCTGAAACATGTTTCAGCCATGATCACAGCGATTCCAGGGGCACATCGGCATCCGTGAGCCTGGCGCGATCGACCTGGTTGCCGCGCCGGATGATGCCTTGCACGGCTTCGTTGACATCCCAGACATTCACGTTCATTCCCGCCACAACTTTTCCACCCGCGACCCAAAAGGCGATGAATTCGCGGCCAGCCCGGTCGCCTCGATACACCACGTCAGCTCCCTGCGCCAGGGGCCCGAACCCGGAGTACTCCATTCCGACGTCGAACTGGTCGGTGTAGAAGTAGGGGATGTCGTCGAAGGACACCTTCTGGCCGAGCATCGACCGGGCCGCAGCCTTTCCACCATTCAATGCATTGGCCCAGTGTTCGCTGCGCAGTCGCAACTTCGCCACGGGATGGTAGGCATTGGCAACGTCACCCGCTGCGTAGATTGCGGGGTCGCTCGTGCGAAGGGATGCATCGACGGAGACACCGTTATCGATCGTTAGCCCCGCTGAGTCGGCCAGCTTTACGTTGGGCGTGGCACCAATGCCGACCAAGATGAGGTCCGCGGGAATGACCTCTCCGCTGGTGAGTTTCACAGCGGTAGCTCGGCCGTCCTGTCCGAGAATACTGTCAACGGACACCGAGCGTCGCAGAATGACGCCGTTTTGTTCGTGGAGATCGGCGAACATTTGGCCGAGCTCGTCGCCGAGCGCGTTCGCCAAAGGGATCGGGTCGCGTTCGAGAATTGTCACGTCGTTTCCTAGGGTGCGTGCTGTCGCGGCTACCTCCATGCCAATCCAGCCCGAACCGATCAAGATGAGGCGCAGGCTTCCGCCCGCAAGTAAAGGGCGCAGCGTGTCGGAGTCATCGAGGGTACGCAGATAGCGCACCCCGTCGAGGTCTGCCCCGGGAATCGACAGGCGGCGAGATGACGAGCCAGTGGTTAGTAAGAGCTTGTTGTACGCGATGGCCTCACCGGCGGCGGTATGAATGAGCTGGCGAGCGGCATCAATGCGGGCAACAGAAGTGCCGAGGAGTAAGTCCACGTCATGTTCCGCGTACCAGTCCTGGGGATCTACGAATACAGAGTCGCGGTCACTGGATCCGCTGAGATAGTCCTTCGAGAGCGGGGGGCGGATATAGGGCCGGTGCGCCTCGGCGCCGATCAGTTGGATCGGCCCCGTGAAGCCCTCTTCGCGCAGCGTCCTGGCAGCGGACGCACCGGCGAGCCCTGCTCCGACGATGACATAACTCTGAGAATCCGGCATGTTTCCTCTTTACTGGTCTGCTGGCGAGCTTCGTAGCCCAACTTTAGGAGCCTTCCGTTTCTTTTGTCAAGATACTTTGTTTTAGAGTTACGATCATCACTATGAACGAACAATCACGGTCGGACGACATATCCACTATTGCGTCGCTCAGTGACCCGCTACGTCGCGCTTTGTTCGATCTTGTCTCCCAAAGCGCCACGCCGATGGGCCGTGATGAGGCGGCCGAGGCGCTGGGCGTTCCGCGCGGGACTGTGGCGTTTCACTTGGAGAGACTTGCTCGATGCGGGCTGTTGGACACCGGATTCCAGCGCCGAACCGGCCGAACTGGTCCTGGCGCTGGACGGCCCGCCAAGCTGTACCGTCGTGCGGTCAACGAAATCGCCGTGTCCGTTCCGGACCGGCACTACGCTCTGGCCGGAGAGCTGTTG
>NZ_PJJT01000015.1:0-1798 GCF_002929615.1 Cryobacterium sp. M91
CCCGATCGAGTTTGAGACAATAAACATGGCCCTCAACGCCGCCTAAAACCACTAACCCCCAGAGTCAACTGAACTCGGGGCAGTCCCGTTTGTTTGTGACGCTGTAGCCGCCTTCTGGTTCTGTTTTATGGCCTGTCAGTGCTGAGGCATAGGTTTTGGGTCGGGCAAGTACGCTGCGGAGGGAAATTTCTGATATCACCGTGCGCTGAAATGCAATGACTTGAGCGTTTTCTTTTCGGTGCTACGGTTTTCGTATGATGAATTTGACGTTTGTCAACAAGAGCTTGCTGGTGGGGGATGAGGTAGCGGAACTTGTCGTTAAATACGCGGCGACGTTGGCTCGTTCTGGAGGGGCAGATACTGTCCGGTTGATGGCTTATGGTGCTGGCGGAGATGAGGTACAGGCTCTGCTGCTGTTGAGTCAGGGCACCCCTGTTATGGCGGAAACCTCACATACCGACAAACCTGAACCTGACAATCGTGACATCGTGTCGTACATGAGGCAGCGGGTGGCGCGCACAAGGGCCACGTCTGTTGGTCTTTCCCTGGATCTTCAGCCCGGCTCTATGTCCGTGTTTGAGGATGATTACGGTTACAACTTTGAAACGACCGCATAATCTCAAACGTATTAGTCCCGCAACTGCGCTGCTCGACACGAAAAGTGACGTACCCGCTCGCAGTACGAACCGGGTTGGGCCTTGACTGGCTGTTAGCCGGCGCTGTGCACGTCGCAGCGACCATGTAACCGGCGATGCATCTGAAGATACGCCGTACTTGCCGAAAGCTTTGTGCCACAGGCCGTGAGGGTCGTGGGCGTTGGCGGGATGCCGGGTACAAACTGCGCGGGAGCTTCCACACGCTTGGCCGCTGGTGTGGTGTGGTCAGGCGTTTATCAGGGGTGTGAGGGCGCCTCGGACTCGGTTGGTTCCGGCGTCACCCGCAGTCCCGCTGGTGTGTTTGACAGGCGGGCGAGTTCTTCGACCCAGGCACGGTTAAGGTGGGGCTCCTTGCTGCCGAAGAAGTCGAATTGAAGCGGGATCGTCGGATGGATCCAGATGGAACTGTGGCCGCTTCCTGCTGCCGCCGAGTATTCCCACGAAAACGTAAAACTTTCTCCGCGACGCACCTTGGCCAGAATGACGACCTTGAGGTGGGCAAGCACCCGATCATCGAACTCGATGGACATCGACGGGTTTCCGTAAACAAATTTGCCCATAATTACTGTCCCAGTCCATTCTCAATTTCACTTGTGATGCGGTTGAAGTCTTCCGCCGTCCGGCCAGCATCGCCCGTGCTTTCTATAATCCCGGTGATGCCGACTACCGGCATTTCCGGTACTGGAAAACGCGCCACCTCTTCTTCCTCCGTCACCCCTTCAACGTCGACGACGTCGAACTGACTGGCTGCACTGAGAACGAGCGTATGCATGCACGTCTCGTCGTTCTCTCCAAGCACGGTGACATCCACGGTCACACTATTGTCGGTGCCGGGCACGGAGGTGATGTAGCGAAGAAGCGCTGTCGTGATGGCGTTGCTTGTGAGGATGGACCCGTCGCTGTACGTTATGCGCTTCATACCCTGATAATAGCTCAATGATTGTTTCGGTCCCAAGCACGGCGATCGTCCACCGCGCCAGCCGATCGAGCAGGATCACGACGAGGGTGTCACCAACCCGGCACGCGGCCACGACTTCTCAAGGACCCGACCGAGTGACCTGCCGCGGATATCTCGGACAGTGGGCCCTCTTAAAATGAGGGATCACTGAAAGTAGAGATCAGCATGACCGCAGCACGCAGGC
>NZ_PJJT01000017.1:0-2263 GCF_002929615.1 Cryobacterium sp. M91
TCAGCCGACGACACGCAATATTTTGTTGTCGAAGTCCGCAAGTCCCCAAGGACAGTCGCCGGGTATCCCAAACACAAGTCCCGCGTCGGCCAGCATCCGCTGCCAGTGGATCTCCCGACTCGGCGGTGCGTTGAAATTCTTCGATCTTACGATGGTCGCCCCTAAAACGTGTTGGCAGTAGCGGGTGCAGCTCGTAACGCACATCCAATCGCCCCTCGACACCGTCATCGGTGTCTACCAACGCTGTCTCAGTGAGCATTGCGATGGTTGCGACAATCCGTTCATCCGACCTGTCGTTTTTTCACCTTAGACCGAGCCTTTACCAGATCCATGGTCAGCGGAGTACGTTTGGGCAGAGACGCGACCTAGCCTGTTTCGCCGCGGGAACGAATCCATTTCTCATCGCGAAGGAATATGACGACATGACAATAAACCCCACTCCAACGTCGGATACCGCGAAACTGACCGGCGAAAACCTGCATCTCGTACACCGGTTGGCGACCCAGCTGAGGGTGGATTCCATCCGTTGCAGTACGCAAGCCGGTTCTGGTCATCCGACCTCATCGCTGTCGGCAGCGGATCTGATGTCGGTTCTACTGGTCAGGCACCTACGGTATGACTGGGCCAACGCCCAGCAGGCGACCAATGACCATCTGATCTTCTCAAAAGGTCACGCCTCACCGTTGTTGTATTCGATGTACCGTGCTGTGGGCGTCGTCGATGAGGACGAGTTGGTGAACACCTACCGCCAGTTCGGTTCCCGACTCGAGGGGCATCCGATGCCTATCCTGCCCTGGGTGGACGTTGCGACTGGTTCTCTCGGCCAGGGCCTACCAGACGCGGTCGGCGTGTGCCTGGCCGCAAGATACCTAGACAAGCTTCCGTACCAGACGTGGGTGCTCTGCGGAGACAGCGAGCTGGCAGAAGGTTCCATGTGGGAGGCCATCGACAAGGCGAGCTATTACAAACTCGGCAACTTGACAGCCATCGTCGACATCAACAGGCTCGGCCAGGACGGGCCTACCGAGCTGCAATGGGACATGGACAAGTACGCCAAACGAGTCGAAGCGTTCGGCGCACACGCCCTCGTGGTTGACGGACATGATGTCGTCGCGATCGATGCGGCACTGACCGAAGCCCGGTCCCATCCGGACCAGCCGACAGTGATATTGGCCCGCACCATCAAAGGCAAAGGTGTGCCCGAGATTGAAAACAAAAACGGCTGGCACGGCAAATCCCTCCCGCCAGAAATAGCGGACCGTGCTATAGCTGCCCTCGGTGGCGTGACCGGCCTGACTATCACCACCGCTGTTCCCGAAGCCGGGACATCTGCGATCGTCCCCGACCCTGGCGCCACAGTCACCCTCCCTACGTGGGAGATCGGCCAGAAAGTCGCCACCCGGGCGGCTTTCGGTGCCGCGATTTCTGAGCTAGCAGTACGACCGGAGGTAGTTGTCCTTGACGGAGAGGTCGGCAACTCCACGCATGCCGGCGAGTTTCGGGAGATCTGTCCAGAACGATTCTTTGAAATGTTCATTTCTGAACAACAACTCATCGCTTCCGCGGTGGGTTTATCGGTGCGCGGATACATCCCCTTCGCGTCAAGCTTCGCCGCTTTCTTGATCGCCCGACCCTACGACTTCATCCGGATGGCCGGCGTGTCGGAAGCGAACATTCGCCTGGTCGGCACCCACGCCGGCGTTGAAATCGGCCAGGATGGGCCCTCCCAGATGGCTCTGGAAGACATCGCGGCGATGCGCGCTATTCATACCTCCGTTGTCGTGTATCCAAGCGATGCCCCCTCGACCGCGGCACTGGTGTTGACGATGGCCGACACCAACGGCGTCGTATATCTACGCGCGACCCGCGGCGCGTACCCGGTCATCTACGCACCCGAGGAGAAGTTTCCCATCGGCGGGTGCAAGGTCCACCGCGCCGGGGCCGAGGACACCGTGGCACTGATCGGCGCGGGAATCACCTTGCACGAATGCTTAGCCGCCGCCGAAAAACTCGCCGATTTCGGCATCAGTGCACGGGTGATCGACCTGTACTCGATCAAACCACTCGATCGTGACACCCTAATTGACACCTGCCGCATCACCGGCGGGCGACTGGTTGTGGTGGAGGACCATTACCCTCAGGGAGGCATCGGGGGTGCGGTGATGGAAGCGCTGGCTGATGCCGAGGTGCCGGAACTTCGGGTCAAACTACTCGGCGTCACCGGCCTACCAATGTCGGGTGAGCCAGCCGAACTCTTGGACGC
>NZ_PJJT01000018.1:0-2293 GCF_002929615.1 Cryobacterium sp. M91
ATAACTATCGAAACTCTGTCACCATTTTATGCAGGGCAGATTCGGGCGATTGGAATGGCGTCCCGATCCACAAACAGCGTGCGCGGGCATGCCGGGCCCATGTTGCGAACGCGCTCCCAGCTGTTTGACAGGCCAGGACCAAGAACAGTGCGCGCCGGCGCAGCCCGACGGCTGGCGCAGAAGACTGTAGGGGCACCGGCGCAACGCAGCCGCAACGCGGCCGCAACGGGAACCGCAACCGCCGGCAAAGTGGCCGCGCAGGCGCAGGAGTGCCCCGGACGCGCAGGCCCAGGCGGAGCCCTCCAGCTTCGGCGTTACGCGGCCAGGGGAGTGAGCTCCACACTCCAGCGGATGGCGCGGACGCCGGCCCGGGTGCCGTGCGGCTCGCCGCCGTGGCCGCACAGGCGGCGGCACTCCACGAGGTCCGCGGCTGGGGTGATGTGCGGGTCGCGGCAGGAGCTGTCGTAGCCGGTGTAGTCGATTTCAAGCAAGAGTTCGTCGTCGGTCATGGTTGTGGTTCCACTTCAGCGGGGCATCTCGTCGGAGCTGCCGGGCGAATGCACCTACCGGAGCAGGCGTTTGCCTCGAATTGATCGTGCGCGAATTGGTGGCACGCGATCAGGATCGAAACCCGATGTCACTCTCCGGCGATGCTGACGGAGCTGGTCTATGCGTACGAGGCTAGGTCGCCCGGGTACGGATTGTCTGCAAGAAGGCGAAAATGTTTCAGTTCGTTACCTGATGGAAATGCCTCTTGCCCATTTCGGGTAGCGGGTAACGATTTGCGCGCGCCAGCGTTGGTCCCAGTATGACTATTCCGCTGTCCATTCTTGACCTCGCTCCGATTGCCCCTGGGGAGACCGCTCGAGAGAGCTTTGCGGCGAGTGTCGCGCTGGCCCAGACCGCCGAAAAACACGGGTATGCGCGCGTCTGGTATGCGGAGCACCACAATATGCCGACGATCGGATCGTCGGCGACCAGTATTCTGATCGGCCACGTTGCTGGGCAGACCAGCACCATTCGGCTCGGATCCGGCGGCGTCATGCTGCCCAACCACTCGCCGCTCGTGATCGCCGAGCAGTACGGCACTCTCGCCGAGCTCTACCCCGATCGCATCGACCTGGGCCTTGGACGGGCGCCCGGCAGCGACCAGACCACCGCTCGGGCGATGCGACGCGATCCGCGTGCCTCCGACCAGTTTCCCCAGGACGTCATGGAACTGCAGGCTTACCTGCGCGGCCAGTCGATCGTGCCCGGTGTGCAGGCGGTTCCCGGAGCCGGCACCAACGTTCCGCTGTACATTCTCGGCTCCTCGCTGTTCGGCGCCGGTCTCGCCGCCGCACTCGGCTTGCCCTACGTCTTCGCCTCGCACTTCGCGCCCGACGCGCTTCACGAGGCCATCGCGCTCTACCGCCGCGACTTCAGGCCCTCGGAGCAGCTCGCCGCCCCGCACCTCATTATTGCCGCCAACGTGATCGCGGCCGATGAGAAAGCGGATGCTGTGGCGCAGTTTGACACGACCCGTCGCATCCG
The DNA here is from genome assembly GCF_002929615.1 of Cryobacterium sp. M91. NCBI lineage: Bacteria > Bacillati > Actinomycetota > Actinomycetes > Micrococcales > Microbacteriaceae > Cryobacterium > Cryobacterium sp. M91. Next base: position 1,534 of record NZ_PJJT01000018.1, read on the forward strand.
GGTGCGCGGCATGCTCTCCCGCGGACCGGCCACGCCCGAGTACAGCGACGACCAGATCGACGTCTTCCTGACCACCCCGGAGGGCCGGAACATCGCCAACATGATGCGCTACTCGGCCGTCGGAACGGCGGACGAGGTGCGCGCCTACCTCAAGGAATTCGCCGAGGGAACCGGGGCCGATGAGCTCATTCTGGCCCACCAGTCGCCGCTGATCGAGGAACGCCTGCGGTCGGTCGAGCTGACCGCCGATGCGATGAATCTTGTCGCGGCCTAGATTGGCCTGATGACTCCGGACGCGCTCGTCGACCTGTGTCTGAGCCTGCCTCAGGCTGTTGAGACCTTTCCGTTCGGCGAGGAGACGAGCGTGTTCAAAACCAGCGGCAACGGCAAGATTTTTGCCCTTGCTGCCCTGGCCGGCGACCCGCTGACGGTCTCACTAAAGTGTGATCCGGAGGAAAGCCGCGCACTGCGTGAGGAGTTTCCCGCGTGGATCACGCCGGGGTATCACCTCAATAAGAAGCACTGGATCACGATTGTGCTCGATGGCCATGTGCCCCGCGAGCTCGTCGAGGAGCTGCTGCGGGATAGCCACGCTCTCGTGCGGCCGAGAGTTCCCCGGGCGCAGCAACGTCCCAACGTTGACGAGACGTGAGTTACAGGCCGTTGAATCGTGGCAAAGTCATATGGTCGTAGCAACGCTCTAGTGATTGGAGCGTTTTATGGTCAAGTTGTTTCCGCCGAATACTCGCACTGAGTTCAT
>NZ_PJJT01000020.1:0-2360 GCF_002929615.1 Cryobacterium sp. M91
AACAAACCTGCCGTCAAACCCATCGAGGATGAAGGGCTCGAACTAGCCGCCTAAACTCCCACTGGTCTCATTCGCCTTGACAAATTCCGAAGCCGCCAACAAAACGGCGGCATGAAACCCGGGACGGTTCATATGGAGCGAACGTCAGCGCGTGTGATTCGGACGTTGGTTCTCTCACCGCGGTGAACCAAGCGGTTTGCACCGCTGCCTTCTTGAGTGCGCCCGAGCAGGCCCCGGGATCTTGGCGTCCTGTACGAAGGGTGAGGTCCAGGACCGTACGGCACTGTGCGCGCTCGCACGGGCCTGGACTTCAGCCTTGGCCGGACGCTTGCAGTTAGTGCAGCACTCCGCAGGCGACCGGGTCGGTTACCTCGGCGGGGAGGGTGGGGTCAAGCTCGCTCGCACCCTCGGGATCGCTGAGGTTGTACGTTCCGTTGCCGTCGTAGTCGTTTCCGTGGATCACGACGACGCCTTCACCGTCGCGGATGGCCTCGGCGATGTCCGCAGCGGTGCCGTCGCCTCCTTGGTAGCCGGTTCCGGCCACGTCCGTGAAGCCGATGTTGGTCCGGAGGTACTTATAGGTGCCGTTGTCCGAGACGGGGAACCGGGTAACGTCCAGGGCACTGGCCGGTGTGGTGTCTCCGCTGGTGGTCAGGGACACCACAATGGGGCCGTAGGCCGGAGTGCCTTCGACGGTGTTGATTCGTCCGTCCATGTTGGTGTCCATCGCCAGCGTGGGGCACTCGTTCATGGCATCCTCTCCGAAGTGGATGTGCTGGGCGTGCGGAGCATCGGGGGACAAACCCTTCGCGCGGATCGCGATCGCCCTGATCGTCTCGCCGCGAACGACGGCGATGGCCTTGCCCGACGCTCCGGAGTCGTTAAGCTCTGTGAGGTGGGCGGTCAGCACCGCGTTACCGCGCACCGATGTCGGGACATGTGCTGATGCCGAGGTGGCGCCCATCGACACGGCGATTAGCGCGGCTGCACTCGCTCCGAGTACCAGTTTGATGTTCTTCTTCACGTTTCACTCCTATGTGTCCTCGCCCATCGGGACGATCCCGACGATTAATGCGACAGCGTTGATACGTAGCCCTCAGCCAAATGCATTGGCCTTACTCGCACGCACGCACGCCTGCGGCGAAGAGTATCCGCAAATCTAGTTTCCTGAAAGTGGTGGTTGCGGACTTTTTCCGCTGCTTGCGCATACCCTCTGCCGCTCCTCGCCGCACAGGGTCTTGCCCCACCCTGCTCCGTGTCGACCCGCGGTATCTCTGTGTAACGTCGCTATTTATCCGGACTTCGTCACCCGAATGCTCAGCGTTATCTCAGGGCGCGCGAGGTCGATCGGAACATTCCGAGATCGCGCGCGACTTGCGCTGCTGTCTCTCCACCTTCTATGAGGCGGCGGGCATTGCGGATTCGGCTGTCAGTGATGAGCTGCGGCCTCCCACCGAGATCCTTGCCGGCGTCGCGGCGCTTCGTGATGGAGTCGATCACACGTTCTCGTTTGATTTCGTGTTCCATCTGTCCGAGTGCCGCCATGATCGTGAACAGCATGGACCCCACTGGTGTCGCTGTGTCGACGTCGCCGCCGCCCAGGTTGAGTACGCGGAGGCCAGATCCGCGGCCGTAGAGTTTCTCGACGAACGCGGGCATGTTCTGTGTCGATCGGCCCAGCCGGTCCAGGGTCGTGATAACGGGGGTGTAGCCGTTTTGGAGTGCGTCGAGCGCACGGTCGAACTGGGGCCGTGATGCTCGAGCACCGGAGATGCCGTGGTCGACGTAAAGGTCGTCACGCCGGACGCCGGACGCCGGACGCCGGACGCCAGCGGCGAGGATGTCGATCTGTTGCCGGTCGGTGGACTGCTGTCACCTGGACACTCATGCATAGCCGATCAGTTTCGTCATTTCTGCTCCCAGGGTGTCTCATAATCAATGGCGAGTACCACAGTTCAAGCATGCGGTTATGCGACGTAGTTATGAGAATCGGCGCATCGCAAGATTCCGGCGATTCTGAGGAAGCTCAGGTCGCGGCGGTGAGACGTCTTATATCGCTAGGAATATAAGACAACACGCCCGCTCGAATTATCCGCCCTCATCGTGCCACGTCACCGTACGGGGCGAACGTGCATGCCTGTGTCCGCGGCCATTGTTCAAAGGAGGAAGGCAACGGAGTGATCCGCGTCCCTCCGTGAGAGCCGGAATCTTGACTGCGTGGGAATCAACAGGACTTCTAGCAGCCCCGCAGGCCTGCCCCGATGATGAGGCCACCTTCCTTACGTTGTTGTGGTGGGTGATTTCGGGACTGTCGTAGTGTGTCGATCACCCTCGGGTGGCGGGTATGGCTGAGATCGCCT
>NZ_PJJT01000021.1:0-2486 GCF_002929615.1 Cryobacterium sp. M91
CCCCGACCACGCGACAGCCCGGCACTCGAAGGCAATACCGGTGGCCCCCGCAGGCAATACTCAGTGGCCCCTAAACACTCAAATACTCATTCCTTCTGGAACACCAAAACTTTCGTGCTACTGGTGCTGACCTACACGGCACCGGATGCGACAGCACACGCACTACGGTGGCGACATAGCACCCTGCCCCTCGCCCTCGAGCGGGCCACGCAACTCGGGCTCACCGGTGCGGTTTTCCCATGGCGCACCATCCGCGCGGTGAAGAATGCTCTAGTTATTGGCCAGCTGGCACCTCTGTATTTCATGTTAATGCGGATATCGCCGCCGCCGAAATCCGCTACGTCTCGGCCACAGGAGACCACGATTTCGAGCGGACGATCGGCGTGGAGCTGCTGGTGCAGACCGTGCGGCTGTGGCGTTCACTCGGCCACCATGACGGCGCGGGCCGATTCCGGATCGACGGAGTGACCGGCCTGACGAGTACAGAGCGATCGCCGACAACAACGTGTACACCAACGTGATGGCGCAATACAATCTCTTGGGAGCCGCAGACGCGGCCGCACGACATCTCGACCAGGCTCGGGCGCTAGGCGTCGACGCGGAAGAAATGGCCGACTGGCGGGATGCCGCCGCCGGCATGGTCATCCCCTACGACCAGGCGCTGGGTGTCCACCCCCAGGCCGAGGGTTTCACTGGTCATGAGGTGTGGAACTTCGAGGCCACCACGGCCGAGCAGCACCCGCTGCTGTTGCATTTCCCCTATTTCGATCTTTACCGCAAACAGGTCGTCAAACAGGCCGACCTGGTGCTGGCCATGCAGCTTCGCCCCGATGCGTTCACCGCTGCGCAGAAGGCCCGCAATTTCTCGTATTACGAGGCGGTTACTTTGCGCGACTCATCGCTGTCTGCCGGCGTGCAAGCAGTGATCGCCGCCGAGGCTGGCCAAATGGGATTGCTCCTCGGCACAATGCTCGACCCCTTGCCCTAGATGTCTCTAAGAATCGACCCCCGGTAGGGCTCATTCTTGGTCATTTTTTAGGAAGCGTACGCTACAAGTCTTTCAGCTGCACTGCTCGGTCGGGCCATCGACGGCTCTGCTCCGGCTCCGTAGGCGCCGAAGGCGGCATACCCTCGCGGGGGTCCCACTCTGCGTGGTGCGACCGCGCGAGCTAGGGCCGTGGCCTTCGGCCCAGGTCAGTGGTTTGGGAGCCAGCGACTGTTCGTTGATGCGGCCTTATTGACAACACTCCGGGGGAGCGGGATCAGTCTGGTAGCTCGGTGTCACCAGATGGAGGCAGGTTGATGTCCGCCTCGCCTACATTTGCATCGACATCTCCGGGATCATCCGGTTCCTGCAGCAACCTTGACGTGGTCCGCGGCGTCCGTATCGATCGTTGATGGAACGGATTGAGTCTGCTTGGCTTCTGTCTCGGCTTCGCTTGCCGGGCAGAAGCTTATGTCTTTGTGCTTTTGATCGCCAACTTTGGATATTTGCTTATTTTTTTGAGAAGTCATTCGGTTTGAGGGTGGCGATGCGGTGCGCATGATCTTGAAGAGTGTCCTCGCTGATGAGCATTCCGATGTCAGTAAAGCGCTGACGTAGAGCGCTTAAAACGTGCGCTTCGTCATGACCCGCCAGGTCAGATTCCTCCTGCACCAGGATCCCTGCCACTTTGGCGTCATCCAGTTGGGAGTGTTGGTCTTGAATCGGTTCGTCTTGAACCGGTTCGTCTTGAGTGCCTCTTTTGCCGGTTATTATTACCTTCTCTTCATCAGATACGTCAAGAGCATTGAGCTTGAGTACGTCGACCGACCGACTCAACCTGCCGGGCGTGAACCGCGACGTGCCCGACCGACCGGGTCGTGATCGACTTTTACGCCGGATGTGTGGTTACCACCCGTAGATGCGTGGGATTATCTCGTGCCGCGGTACCTGCTCGGGTCCCGGATAGGTGACCACGATCGGCACGTCGTCGGGGCCACGGCCCTCGACCATCCTGAATCCATCGATGGTTTGGCTTGTCACGTGTGGTGACTGCGCGCGGAGTATCCGTTCACATCGTCGAAGTTCTTCTTCGTCCTCCGCTGTCCAAATCAGGTACTGGATCCCGACGGGACCAAGAGGATGCTCGGCGCACGCTCCTCTCTCACGCAGATACAGCTCGCCGCCGTCGCCGCCGACCAGCAGCGCAGCGCTGTTATTTCGAACTGTGACGTCGAAGCCGAGTAGTTCCTTGTAGAACAGCACTGATCGGTCGAGTTCACGCACGAACATTACCGCTGACGCCAGCCTCACTCTGCTCGCCTCCGGAAGTTGACCGTGGCTGCGGTGCGCATTATCGAATCTCGATTAGTTCTCGGGCAGCGGCGACGATATGTCGGGCTGAGATCCCCGCCGCGTCCAAGAGTTCGGCTGGCTCACCCGACATTGGTAGGCCGGTGACGCCGAGTAGTTTGACCCGAAGTTCCGGCACCTCGGCATCAGC
>NZ_PJJT01000022.1:0-2595 GCF_002929615.1 Cryobacterium sp. M91
CAAATCGCTGAACTTTTCAGCGTCGGAAGGTCCACGGTCTACCGAGCAATCCAGCGCGCCGGAGACACCGCCGCCTGAATGTGCGTCGTGCAGAGGAGTACGGAAAAGCCAGTGGTTACACTCGCCTGCACAATCCCGACCATGATTCGAAGGTGTCCCGGTCACCGTCCGGCTTACGGGACGCTTTTCAGGTCTTGCCGAACCGGTAGGCCGTGGGGCCTTTGCCGTGCACCCGCCAGTCGTAGACCGTGGAGATCCGGATGCCCAGGTATGCCGCCAGCTCGTGGACGTCCATCAGAGGCTCCAGCCCAGTCGTCGATGGGAGGAGAAGTTGGGTAGCCGTCGTGGATGCTCATATCCAGAAGGTGCGCAAGACGATCCCGGACGATCCCGGACGATCGGGAGGGACCGAAACCGACCTCAGCGCCTCGGACGACAGGTCCGGCTCAGCGGCCCCGAAAGGGTCAAAATGATCAGGTAGTGATGACACAATCAAATCTCTTAACCAAAAAAGTCCCGGAAACCCCTTAAACCAGAAATCGCTCCTGAGAAGCCTCGGGAGCGATTTCTTTTTGTTTCGACCGGACCGTGTCGTGAAGAGTTTCTCGAACGGCCCTGTGGTCGGGCTGACAGATTTTGTACCGGCGACCCCCGAAGGTTTAGGCCTTAAAGGATGACCATGCGAACCACTTTGAGCGCTGTCCTTTACGCGCCTCGGCGACCAGACATCGAACGCACCAGGAACGCAATCACCGCAAGCACCAAGAGAATGATGCCAACCCACAATAAGAAATTCAGCGACTGCACAAAACCGCCAGTCAGCAGGAGGACGACCGCGATGATGGCGACGACGATAAACAGCATGTTCATGGTGTTTCCTTTCCTATGTTCCCCGGACCCCCCAGCATACGGGGCACGTTCGCTATTCCTTGAACACGTCTTTCACATGTTCGCCGGCCTGCTTGAGACTCGCCTTGGCCTGATCGGTTTTGCCTTCAGTCTCGAGCGACTTGCCCCCCGCGATCTGGCCTGCGCTCTCCTTGAGCTTTCCCCCGGCCTTTTCAGCCGCGTTCCTGATTTTGTCGGCCTCACTCATTGTTTCCACCTCACGTCACTCGAAGATAGTGAGGTTGCCGGCTAATCGGATCTTCAGCATTCCGGACGAGCCTCTTTCCGATGACGGTACTCTCGCGCCAGGGTTGCAACAATGAGCTGGACACCGGCACCGCGGTCGTGACTCACCCCGTGCTGAGAATCCCGCCCATGCGAGCGAGCGTGGCGCGTTGAGCGGTCGGGACCGGGCGCGGAGGGATGCCGTCATTGTGGACCAGCGACAGCCGTTTTGTGCGAACGCCCGCGCCCGTACTTCGCCCGGGAATCGAAGGATTACCACCCAGCGCTACTATGGGGAAAATACCCGCATTGGCAATGAGCAACGATGGGGCAACAAATGCTTCTGAATTTAGCTGAGTATTAGAGCCTCTGAGCCCCACCCGATCGTGCGGTTGAGCCCCACCCGATCGTGCGGTTGAGCCCCACTGATCGTGGCGCAGAGTCCCAGTCGTGGTGTGGCTCAGGACCACTGACTATTTGAGGCTGTGAGAGCCACCCAATTGTGCGGTTCAGAGCCACCGATCGTCCGGAAGTGCGCTCAATGACACCGACAATGGTGCTGAACAGTGCGAATCACGCATCTCAACAGTGGTGCTCACCCGCACCACAGGTGGTGCCCATCGAAGCGAATAGTCATTTAGCCAGGGAACGATGCGAAAGTCAAAATGCCCTGGCGTCAGGGCATCGCAACTAGTCATCAGTCGCCGGACCTTCGAGGCGGGAGAGTAGGGCTGCGAGCGCCCGGGTGATATCCATCGCGATGGATATCGCGGCCCCCATCGACGTCGCCGGAGTGGAGTCCTTTATGTCGTCAAGCTCGGCCATGAGGGACGCAACCGCATCCGCAGCAGCGGAGTGCGCCGTCAGATCCTTATTTCCCGAATCCCAATCACGCAGCGCCGCAGCCAGCGCGTCAAGCGCCAGGCTCACCGACGGGCGCAAGTCCTCTCTCAGTTGCACCTTGATCGGGGTGCCCCACACTGCCCCGGCCAGCACCTCCGTGAGGTCCCTCACGTGAAAGGCGATGGTTTCGAGCGCAGCAAGGTCCTCGTAGTCGGCGCTCAGGTCTCGGTGGCGGTGGATTCGAGCCCGCGGATTGACTTTGCGGCTTTCGTCGGCCTGCTGCAGCGATGTTCGCAGCCCGCTGGAAAGGTTGACGAGCGAGTCATTGCGCGACGCCCAGCCCTCCCGCTCCGGTGGCCAGTTCTCGGCCACGACTTCGGCGACCTCGGATAGGTGATCGGCTAGCGCTGAGCGATAGTTCGAGAGGTTCTGGCCCACGGCATTGAGGTTCAGCGCGGGAAAGACCAACATGTTGATCAGGAGCCCGACGACGATGCCGAGGCTGATTTGCACGACATAGCCGATGGAATAAGAGTCGGCATCGGGCCCCCCCACGATCAGCACGAACAAGACCGTCACGGGTATGTATTCGCGGTTGTTGCCGAACCACCCTGTCGCGGCGATCAGCGCGCCGATGCC
>NZ_PJJT01000023.1:0-2716 GCF_002929615.1 Cryobacterium sp. M91
AGGCCACCGTGCATGCCCATATTGATGCTCATCCGCCCAGACTGCGACCACCACGCCGTCCCGGTCGCACCTGCCGCTCCGACACGCCGAGCAGCACGATCGATCGACATCCCCGCACACACCAGATCAATGAACTCAGTCCGAGTATTCGGCGGAAACAACTTGACCATAAAACGCTCCAATCACTAGAGCGTTGCTACGACCATATGACTTTGCCCACTGCATAGCGTTAGAGAGGACTGCGTAGCGTTAGAAAGCTGAGAAGTCCAAGGAGCTGTATGAATAAAGTGATCGTGACATTACGACGCCGATTTGCGCGGTGGCCGGGTTTCGTTCCTGTCAGCGTGAATTGGCGCGGTCAGCTACCCGCCGTCCTCGTGGATCCGGTGGGATCGCACAGGGCGGGTCATTCACGGTCTGTGGCTGGGCGACAGCGTCGACGACGGGCCTGACGGCACGACGTACTGCAGAGTGAAACGGGTCGCGCGGAGACGCTGACCAGTAGTGAATCGACCGCAATGCTCAAAGCCACAGGCGCCAACATCAGCGCTACGACGTTCGAAGCTGTTGAGCTCGAAGCTGAATTCGACGGGCGCACAGTCTGTTCCGCCGACCGTCTGCCGCGCCTGAAACTGTCATGACAGCGAAAACCCCCGATGCCCCCTGCTTTCTTCCGAGATCCTCACACTGGTATTTGGCAGGACATTCGCCAGTTCTCCCCTGCCGGTGAAAGTCAGGCAGGGAAGCTATCGACGCTTGCTGGTGACGGCGAAATGTGCTCTGCGGGCATCGTCACCGATGCCGGCAACGTCACCGATGCCGGCAACGTCATGCTCAGCATTAACGACATCGAATGCGGAGAAAACCTGCTTGTCATCGCCTCCACCTACAACGAAGCATTATCTGACCCAGACGATGACAAGCTCAGCGGCCGTGCTGTGATCACAAAATGGCTTGGGTGTGTGATGGTGGCCGCAGCTCACCGGTCAGCGTCGGCAGGCTCCATGAATTCCTGCATGAGCTGACAGATGCCAACAACACCGCACGCAAGATCACAGACAGCTCCGTGTCACAGGATGGAGGCTGGCCGGCGCTTCACGAATGCTGCGCATGAACCAAGTGTGATTTCAGCCCTGTTGTGGCCAACAAAAGACACCAGGGCGCGCGATGATGCTCCTATAGTTGTCAAGCTGCGATTTGGTGGGGTTGGTTTTCGTTGAGCCAGGCCCGGTAGCGGTGCAGGAATCGGGTGTCGCGAATGGTGCCGCGTTCGATGAGTGAGATCTTGCTGATCGCGCAGTCGAGGGCGTCGGCGACCTCGGTGAGGCTGAGCCCGAGGCGTTTGCGTGCGGGGCGCAGATCGCTGCTGTCCGCGGCTGGCTGCGGGGTGGTAATGAGGTGGAATACCTCGCGGGCGATGGCGCGCTTGAGGCAGCGGAGGATGTCTTTCTTCGTCTTGCCTTCGGCGGTGCGGCGGGTCGCGTAGGCGCGGGTTTCGGGGTCTGTGGCCAGGCGCACGATCGCGATCTTGTGGAGCGCGGAGTTCGCGGCCCGGTCGCCGCCGCGGTTGAGTCGGTGACGTGTTGTTTTCCCCGAGGAGGCGGGCAAGGGCGAGGCACCGCAGAGCATCGCGAAAGCTGCCTCGGAGCGGAGCCGGTCGGGGTTGTCGCCTGCGGTGATCAGCAGCTGCGCGGCGGTCACAGTCGCGATCCCTCGGGCTTGCACGAGAGCCGGGTTCACTGTGTCGACGAGTTGTGCGAGGTCGGTGTCGTGACCGGCGATCTCAACATCGAGCTGCTGATAGCGGGCGGCGAGGCGCTTGAGTGCCGTGCGGGTCCTGGACGCGACCTCGTCGTCACCGACACGTGCACGGGAGCCTGTCAGGCGTGTGATCAAGCGGGTCGTGGTCAGGTCACGGAACTCGGTTCGGATGCTCTCAGGAGCAGTCACGATCAGCGATTTGAGTTGCACGATCACCTCGGTTCGTGCTTTCATCGCGCTGCGCCGGGCCGCGTTGGTGACCCGGATCGCTTCCACGATGCCGGTGCCGGTCTTCGCGGCCACGGTGTTGTTGTTCGCCAACGCGATGTGCGCGGCGGCGTAGGCATCGATCTCGTCGGATTTGCCGCGCATCCGCCGTGTCTGCCGTGCCGGGCGGATCACCTCGACGACCTCGATGCCCGCCTCATGCAAGTGCCGGGTCAAGCCCGCCCCGTACGAGTTCGTGCCCTCCACACCGGCGCGCAGCAGAGCCCCATGGCAGGTGATGAAGCCCTCAAGCGCGCGGTAGCCGGCGTCGGTGGTGGGGAACTGGGCGGCGCTGAGGTGTTCCCCGGTGACGGAGATCACGGCCGCGTAGTGCGTGTCCACCCCCGCGACGATCAGAGACTGATCGTTCATGGTGTACTTCCCTTCGTTCGTGTTTCAGAATGGGAAGTGGCGGCCGGGCGAGCAGACAAGACGTTGACGAGACCGGGTCGAAGAGGTCAAGCTCCTATGAGGTCATGCCCGCCCGGCCGCCACTTCAGCACCGCCCAGGCCAGACAGATCAAAGCAAAGACAGACCCCTCGCGGGGCCGTCAGTCAAGTTGAGGGTCATGCCCTGAACGGCTGTTTCCAGTATCAACGTCAAGCGGTTTTGAGCATCGGGATCTCGGCTGGTTCCTGGTAGAGGGTGTGGTCGCGGAGCATTGCCCAGAGGACGTTGATGCGTCGC
>NZ_PJJT01000024.1:0-2856 GCF_002929615.1 Cryobacterium sp. M91
CTCAACCTCGAAACCCCCGCCTACCGCCTCAACCAGCTACTTCTCGAAGCAAAAACCCCCGCGTTGCCCTGACCACTTGACTTTGCCGCGCTGAAATGGCCTCAAACTCACGGCTCGGTGGTTGAAACTCACGGCTCGGCCGGGGACCAAGATTCTGCATGGCACGGTACTGCGGTTTGCGTAGTAGTGTGGGATCCGTTGAAGGCCTGCGTGTGCGCCCCGACCGATGAAGGAGATACCGATGGATACCACCCAACTACTGAAGGGGGTGCTCGATATGGCCGTCCTGGCCGTGATCGTCGACGACGACGGCTACGGCTATGACATTGTGCGTCGGTTGCGCGCCGCCGGACTCGATGAGGTCGGTGACGCGTCGGTCTACGGCACCCTGCGCCGGCTGTACAGCGCCGGGGCGCTGTCGAGCTATGTCGTGCCGTCGGACGGCGGGCCGCACCGCAAGTACTACGGAATGAACGCGAACGGCCGGGCCATGCTCGCCGAACAGCGCTCGAACTGGACCCACTTCGCAAATACCCTCACCCAGTTGCTCGAGAAGCCGAAACCCACCGCCCACCTACGCCCGATCGGTGACAACACATGAGCGAAACAATTACGACTCCCCAGTCCATTCGTGAGTTCGCCGCGGCCGTGCGATCGGCACTGAGCGACCTGCCGGCCGACGATGTCGATGACCTCACCGACGGCCTCGAGGCCGACCTCACGGAGCAGGCCGCCGACGTCAATGCCGGCGATGCGGCTGCGCCCAACGTCGATCTCGGCGATCCGGTCGCCTATGCCGACGAGTTGCGCGGCGCTGCCGGGCTTCCGGTGCGGGGCACGACGCCCGAAGTCCGGGTGCCGCGGCTTGGCCGGCTGCGCATCAGGATCGGCGAGGCGCGGGCTGGCGCGGCGCGGCGCATCCGCTCGAGTGTCGCCGGTGCGGCGCTGCTCGACTTTCTGCTGGTGTTGCGCCCCGTGTGGTGGGTGCTGCGCGGCTGGGTTGTTTATGCGGTCGTCGCAGTCCTCGCAGGCGGCGGGATCAGCACGGTGCCGACCGACCCGTTGCGGTGGGTCGTGCTCGCGGCTTTCGTGATTCTGAGTGTGCAGTGGGGTCGTGGCCGGTGGCTGCCTTGGCGCTGGCTTCCACGTTTTCGTACCCTGGTCAGCGTGTGCGCGGTTCTCGTTCTGCCGATCGTGCTGTTGGCCACGGCGCACAATGCCGGAGCGCAGAACAGTGCGTACGTGGACTACAACCCGGCGCCAACGCCGGGACTGATGCAGAACGGCCAGGGAGTGACCAACGTGTTCGCCTATGACGCCGACGGCCAGCCGCTCACCGACGTGCAGTTGTTCGACCAGGACGGCCGCGCGCTCAACGTGGTCAACGACCCGGTCAATACCAACTACCTGACCCAGTTTGATGCCGCCGGCGACAAGGATATGGTCATGCCGAGCCTGCTGGTGCCGGGCGGCGGCGGCTGGAATGTGTTCCCGCTGCGGCTGGTGACCTCCGACGATGTCGACTACACCTACGACCATCTCGGGCAGGCCTACCAAGCGGATGCCGCGCCCGCGCCGTTCCCGTTCGCCCAGGTGCGGCCGCTGGTCGAGCTTCCGGCGGTGGAAGAGTCGTCGTCCACGCCGGCACCCGCGTTATCGCCGGAACCGTCAGCCGCGCCCACGCTGTCGCCGGGACCGACGGCATCCGCTGCGCCGACGGCCGAACAATGATGCGCCGGTCCGAGGTACAGACCGTCATCAGCCCGTCGGCCGTCGACCTGCCGCCCACCCAGTCCGTTGACATAACTGCGTGGGCCGCCACGGGCGAATAGGCGCGAACCTCGACCTGACAGGATGGCACGGGTTAGGGTGGCACGAGGGGGAACCATGAGTCGACACGCCGCCCACGGGGCGCACAGCTGCACAGTTGCGCGAGCGCGATGGGTCGTCACGGGTGCAGCGATGATGGTGGTGGCTCTTGCCCTCATGGGCTGCGGTACCGCCGGCGAGCGCGTGGCCGGCACGGCGGTCAACCAGGTTGCTGACGCACTCACCGACCAACTGGACTCGCCGGTGTCGCGGGTGCGCGATGCGGAGTGGTTCGCGGCAACCTACATCCCAGACCTGAACTCGTCTGGCCGCGGTTCCACGGTCTACGCGGACACACTGGCGTGGAGTGGAAACTCACGGGACGACGCCGGCGCCCGCATCGAGGTTCGCATCCGGGTCGACGTTGAGGCTGAGACTGGCTATTTCGGATCCGGCCACGAGTCTGCAAGTTCCACGAAGTGCTTCCGCTATGAGGTCTTTGTCCGGCCGAACCCGGTACTCCGCCATGGCATCGCCTGTCCGAACGACCCGGAGATCATGATGCCCTCTGCGGTGCCGTTCCCTACTCTGCCCGACAACGCCGAGGACGTTCTCGCCGCGGTTCTCGCCGCAGCATCACCCACCAGCCTGGACGGAGACGTGCGCGCCGCCTTCCCGCAGGACTTCGTGACGGTTGACACGGATACCGTCGATGGCGATCTCCTGGCTGCCGTCGGTGTTTCGGCGGAGCGCGAGTGCATCGTGGGAGGGCGCGGTGCCGATGGTGTGGTGGAGTTCTGGGGCTACGATCCCACCTGGATCGAGCCCGGCGAACTGGGCTGTACGACGAGCATTGTGACGAGCCCGCCCCTGTAGTCGTCCCAAGCGTCAGGGAGCCGCCGACCCGTGAGTTTGAGGCGTCCCACGTTACCGAGCCGTGAGTTTGAGTCCATTTCTGGGCGGCAAAGTCAAGTGGTCAGGGCAACGCGGGGGTTTTTGCTTCGAGAAGTAGCTGGTTGAGGCGGTAGGCGGGGGTTTCGAGGTTGA
>NZ_PJJT01000026.1:0-3042 GCF_002929615.1 Cryobacterium sp. M91
CGACCACTGCGAATCAGTAAGGAAAACGGTGCGAGTCACATCTAAATGCTCTCACAACCAACCCACTGGGTTAAGAGACACGCCCTAGACGCCCACGGACGTGAACAGCCCGAGATTCTCTATGGGCGGCGGAAGATGACGGCGTGGCTCCACCGGGGTGAGTTCACCGGCGTTTCGAAGCACACGGTCGACCGGTTGATGCGCCTCGAGGGCATGAACGGCCTCGTCCGGGGCCGTAAGCCCCGGGCTTCGGCGTCGACTGGCAAGGAGTCAGCGCGAGCCCCTGACTTACTTAAACGCAACTTCAGTGCGCCCCGCCCGAACCACTCCTGGGTCACGGATTTCACGTATGTCCCAACGTGGGGCGGCTTCGTCTACGTGGCATTCGCCATCGACCTGTACTCTCGTGCGATCGTGGGCTGGCATGCGTCAACGGTCAAAGACACACCGTTCGTTGGGGTCTGTTTGAATATGGCGCTTTGGCGTCGCGACCATGCTGGCCACGCCGTGCGGACCGGTTTGATCCATCACAGCGATGCCGGGTCTCAATACACATCGATTAAATTCACCGAGACTGTCGCTCTCGAAGGCCTCGTCGCCTCGATCGGAACCATCGGAGACGCCTACGATAACGCGGCCGCGGAGACGGTCATGGGGCTTTACAAGAACGAGGCCGTGGCGAAGACCTCACCGTTCGTGACGGGTCCGTTGAAGACCCTCGCTGACGTCGAAAAACTCACCTTCGACTGGCTGGATTGGTACAACAATCGGCGCCTGCACAGCGCACTCGGGAACATGCCGCCCGAAGAATATGAACGCAACTACTACGCTGAAACAAACGGCCCGATAAATATCGAAGCCGCCAAATCCACGCCGAACAACCGGTCATAAGCCGCCAGACTCGCCGTCTCGACGAACGCGACCGCCGACTGAGGGCGGCGAAGCCGCAGCGACTGGAACTGGCGCCGCAGCACGTCGGTCTGCGCGACGTGCTCCGGGTCGGTCACCGTCAGCGCCCGGGCCCACTCCCGTTCGTGAGTGGTGATGTTCACCCCGTTGTGGGTGACGTGGACTGTGTCCAGACTCGCGGTCACATCGTCCGCTGCCTCAAACGCCACGTCGCCAACGAAATATTCGCGTTACTCACCCAAAATCACGCTGTCCCTCTGCCTAGTGGACCGCGGCTGCGGCAACGCCGCCAAACCCTCGGCATCGTCCTCACCGACGCAGCCAAACAGCTCAACGTCCCCTACCAGCGCCTACGCCGACTCGAGATAGGACAACGCGCCGACACCGACCTGGAAACCGCCTTCAGCGCATGGCCCGACGGCAAGGTTCAGCAGCCCAATACGGCACAAAGAGTCGCTTGACACCAATAGGAGCATCCACCCGGCGGGACATGACCTTTCAATCGGCGATACTGGCCCTATTTTCGGTCGGCGTTAACAGCTTCGGATCGTGGCGCTATCGTGTTGGCACTGCGGGGTCCCGATGAAGCTCAGCCCAAGTTGCGCCTGGCGCTAAGCAGCAGGGGTATCACGACGATTCAGTCGCCCAATTTTGCAATAGCTGCTTTATTACTTGTCATAATCGGTATTATCGGTCATTCGAGGTGGGATGTGAGGTGGTGTCGGGGTGGCATCTGATCTGGCAAAACACTAGGCTAAATACATGTCACTCACCACTCCCGGACTGCGGGCATACGAGATCTCCATCCGTTCGGACATCGCCGAACTTGTCGGCCAGCTGCGCGAGCTCCTCGGCGCCCAACTGGTTGCCTACCTGGGGTCCGTCACTGAAACCCGGGCCGTACGACAGTGGGCCGAGGGCACACGCAAACCACCAGCCGAGGCGATTCGCCGTCTGAGGCTCGCGTACCAGGTCGCCGGTCTGCTCACCGAGCGGGACCAGCCGCGAGTTGTCCAGGCTTGGTTTCAGGGGATGAACCCCCAGCTCGAGGACACGGCGCCGGCACGGCTCATTCGTGAGGGTAACCCGGATGATGTCGGCCCTCGCGTGCTGGCCGCTGCTCGCGAATTCGCTGCCGGGTAGTGAGATCATAATCCGGCACCCATGGTCGCAGGCTGGGAGCGCCGGTTTGACTTCGCGGTGAGACGGCAATCAGTCAGCCGAGACGTAGCCCACATCTTCGTGCAGTGAAATGTACGCGGCGATGTGTGAGTCGGTGTACCGGATTGCGCGGCCGAAGCGTATGCAGTTCAGCGAGGCTGAACGAGTTGCACGTCGAATTGTCTGTTCGCTGAGCCCGAGCTTCGTAGCGACTTCTGCGGAGGTGTACGCGAGGCGGTTGGTTTTAGTGTTGGTGTCCATAAGGTCTCTATGCGGTAACCCTGAAATCGGCTGGAAGGTTGCTTGCGCGTGATCTCTAAGGAAGCCAGTGTCGTTTCGCAAGATAATCGAGACTCGCGTCAACCTAATCGAGACTAGTTCGCTGTCAGAGGTTGACGCTGCCCGGTTGCCGCGCAAACATGCGGGTGCGCTGCCGCCGCCGCCGAGCACAGTCTTGATTGCAGTGAGAGAGAATGCCGCAGCCGGCTGCGGCCGAGGCCAGCAAGGGCGTGGTCTCGATTAGGTCAGGAAGTCTCGATTGCTGTGAGAACTGACAGCCAGTGCGGTCGAGGAATCCTCGTCAGAATGACGCTATTGCACATTCTGAATTGCACAATTCTTGCACAATCTACAGTACTTTCCAGGTCTATCGAGGTTTATCAGATTCAGTGTGTTACATGAACCGAACGGCATTCAGCCGACATCTGTCTCTTTCGCAATGAGAAGGTCAGGAGTTCGAATCTCCTTAGCTCCACTCAGACTGTAAGAACAGCCCCGGCCTCGGTCGGGGCTGTTTTCATGCCCGGTCCGGGATGGTGCGCTTTGGCGAGGTGGTGAGACAGAACTGTCAGATTGGCAACGAGACTTTACAGCCCCTTGACGAGGGCAAAGTCAAGTGGTCAGGGCAACGCGGGGGTTTTTGCTTCGAGAAGTAGCTGGTTGAGGCGGTAGGCGGGGGTTTCGAGGTTGAGG
>NZ_PJJT01000027.1:0-3045 GCF_002929615.1 Cryobacterium sp. M91
GTTCCTCTTGCGGATGCATGACAAGGCGAAGACGGGCAGAAATTGCAATAGAGTCAGCGCAGGATGAAGAGCAGGATGGCACTGACGCGGTCTATCGGTATTTCTCTGATCGTGGTCAGTGTTGTCGCTGCTCTTTGCGTAGTCGCGTTGGCTTGGCTATCCGCCACGTACGGCGGACTCGATTACAAGTGCCTCGTTGAAGGACCATGGCGGGGGTCCGCCCCTTTCGCGGTCACGTCGGAAGCCGCGCGGGTGCATGGATCTTTCTCCTGGTGGCCGTTGGGGCGAGCCTGTAACTGGCAGCGTGCAGACGGGCAAGGCTTTGTGATGGCCGGCCCTGGCTGGACCACCACGATCACATTCCTCGTCTGTGCCGCCGTTGCATCCGTGGTCGGACTCCTCATCGCCATCGGAAATGCGCGCACGCGCTCCTTGGCCGCAGTGGGACGCCACGGCATTCGCGGCTAAGCGTCCCGCGAGAAGTTGCTTCTGCGGGCCTCTCTGTTCCTTCGGACCGCAGCCACAGGTCATGGCGCAAGTTGAAGAGCCTGCATCAGGGCCGCGGCTCACGCATAGACCTCGCACACACGACCGCAACTGCCGAATTGTCCAACGAGCTCGGGCAGTGCAAAACTCAACGTGAACCGGTGGGTCGCCAAGGCGCAGCCCGACGCCGTCATCTCAACGCGGAGTAGACGATAAAACACCAGGGGGATCCTATGAAACGTGTGACATTTGTATTGGCCGTAGCGACCGTAACGGCTGTTAGCTTGTCAGGCTGCCAAGCACAGCAGCCGACCGCACCTGATTCATCAGCGACTGTTTCGTCGACCCCGGCCCAGGCGGATGAACCTACTGCGCAGGAATCTGCGCAGGTGTGGGCGGACGAGACATTCGGGACTTTTACGGCTTTCACCGTTACCGGTAGTGGAGCTGATGAAATTATCTTTCCCGACGACGCTAAAGCTGGCTTCTACACAATCACGTGGGCACCCGGCCACTGGGTTAATGAGGACTCCTATGCGCAGGTTTATGGAGAGGACGGCACCTTCCACGAAGCCGGAACGACGGATTACATGGGTGATTCTGCCAGCGTGGCCTACGGTTTGGACCCCACCGCTGGCCCGGCGGGCTGGATAGGTGTTGAAGCCGGCGCGGGTGACTGGTCCGTTACCGTGTCACCGATTTCGGCGCTTCCCCCATTGCCGGAGACCGGCGGCTACGACGCCTATTTGTATGCGGGCGCTGAGCAACCGGTCGTCTTCTCGTCCACAAACTCGGGACGGGTCAACGTTCAACAGTTCAATGGCATCGATCCGACCGACAGCATCCTCCCTCAGCAAGACTTCACGGCTGTCGGTACTCTCCTCGCTGGCCCCAGCGTCGTCAACGTCCAACGGGACAGCGTGAGCCCCTGGACGCGATCCACAAACTAGCCAGGGCGACACGACCTGATCAGCGGTCAGGTAGTTCAGGGTGGGAGCTCGAATCACGTGCACCAGAGCGTGTTCAGATATCAATTGCACGGTGTTCCGTTGACGTTACGGTGGAATATGAGCAAATTGGGGGGCGCATTGTTCAGTGCCAGAATTTTGTCCGTACTTGTAGTCGTTGTTGCACTGACTGGGTGCGCAGCCTCAGCTCCGGACGCTGGTGATTCGGCGTCCGAAACCGCCACGAAGTCAGCGACTACCGCGCCTGCTGACGCTGAAAACAATAGTGGTGCGGGATCAGGAGCGTCAGCATCTGCAACGGCTGCTCCCGTGGCAGTCGACTGTGGCACGCTCCTGCTACCCGGGGCGTATGCCGCCTTCGAAGCAGAGGGAATGCGCCCCACCGTTTTCAACATGTGGAACGACAACATGCAATTCATGGCTGAGAATGACGGGCTCGTGTGCGAACAAGGTGTGCCCAACAGCGGCCAGGTCGCTGTTTTTGCAGTGCGTGAGATGACAGCTGAGCAATGGGATGTCAAGAAGGCCGACCTGATTAGCCTCGGAGCGTCTGAAACCAACGAGCCCGTCAGCGGATATCTGCAGGAGCCCGAAGTCAATATCAACGTTTCTCGGGGCGGTTTTGTATTCGGGGACGGAATATTGCACTACGTGAGCAGCGATTACCTCGCGCAGTGGATTCGGTAGACACATAAGAGCAGGGAAACAGGGCAAGCTCTCCTGCCCATCTGCGGGAGTCCTTTGGCATAGGACGGTAACTGATTTCAAATTCCTGCCGTTCCATAACGGGTCATCGCAACGAGTCATCAGTGGCCGGACCTTCGAGGCGGGAGAGTAGGGCTGCGAGCGCTCGGGCGATATCCATCGCGATGGATATCGCGGCGCCCATCGACGTCGCCGGAGTGGAGTCCTCTATGTTGTCAAGCTCGGCCATGAGGGACGCAAGCGCATCCGCGGCAGCGGAGTGCGCCGTCAGATCCGTATTTCCTGAATCCCAATCACGCAGCGCCGCAGCCAACGCGTCAAGCGCCAGGCTCACCGACGGGCGCAAGTCCTCTCTCAGTTGTACCTTGATCGGGGTGCCCCACACTGCCCCGGCCAGTACCTCCGTGAGATCCCTCACATGAAAGGCGATGGTTTCGAGCGCAGCAAGGTCCTCGTAGTCGGCGCTCAGGTCTCGGTGGCGGTGGATTCGAGCCCGCGGATTGACTTTGCGGCTTTCGTCGGCCTGCTGCAGCGCAGTTCGCAGCCCGCTGGAAAGTTTGATGAGCGAGTCTTTGCGCGACGCCCAGCCATCCCGCTCCGGTGGCCAGTTCTCGGCCAGGGCTTCGGCGACCTCGGATAGGTGATCGGCCAGCGCCGAGCGATAGTTCGAGAGGTTCTGGCCCACGGCATTGAGGTTCAGCGCGGGAAAGACCAACATGTTGATCAGGAGCCCGATGACGATGCCGAGGCTGATTTGCACGGCATAGCCGATGGAGTAAGAGTCGGCATCGGGCCCACCCACGATCAGCACGAACAAGACCGTCACGGGTATGTATTCGCGGTTGTTGCCGAACCACCCTGTCGCGGCGATCAGCGCGCCGATGCC
>NZ_PJJT01000028.1:0-3096 GCF_002929615.1 Cryobacterium sp. M91
CCAATCATCCATATTGATCACCCTCCATAGTGGCTGGTGGCCCTGTTTTCAGTCGGCGATACTGGCCCTATTTTCAGTCGGCGTTAACAAATTCGAAGCCGACCTGATCCGCGCACGAACCAGGGAGGGCATGGCCGTCGCCAAGGCAAAGGGTCGCCTACGAGGGAAACAACCCAAGCTCTCCACAGCACAGGAGGCGCACCTGGTCTCCGTTCACCCGGCGGGGACGCACACGACAGTGGAACTTGCCGAACTTTTCGGGGTAGCCCGGTCAACCGTCTACCGTGCCATCAAGCGCGCTGGCGACGCCACCGCCTAGAACCGAGCGGTTCCGCCGTCCAAAGCCGGAAATCGCGCCGGCGCCCCTAAACGTGAATTTGCGTACCGATCCTCCTCAGACCCCAATTCACAAAGTCATCCCAATCAGATCAACCCGATCTGATCATCACCCATTCGGATGATCTGCTTCGTGTCGGGGAAGTCTTGCCATAGGCATAGTGAAAGCGTCAGAGCTTCTTCGGGTTTTGCAAGGCGGCGGCCGGCCACTTCCGCTGGGCTGTGCGGTGGCAGAACTTGGCCGGATATCGAAAACCTTCTATCTCCTCACCTACCTCGATGACGATAGCTACCGGCGAAGAATCGTGACTCAGCTCAACCGTGCCGAGGGCCGTCATGCACTCGTCCGAGATATCTTCCACGGCCACCGCGGTGAACTTCGCCAGCGCTACCGTGAGGGTCGAGAAGATCAGCTTGGTGCCCTCGGACTCGTCGTCAACGCGATCGTGCTGTGGAATACCCGCTATATCGACGCCGCCCTGGGTGAACTGCGCAGGGCGGGGTTTTAGGTAGCCGACGACGGCGTGAAACGCCTCTCCCTCTCGGCCACGAACACATCAACTTCCTCGGTCGATATCAATTCAGTATGCCCGAGCTGTCGCCCAATCCACTCTGCCGGCGGCGTGATTCGAATCGCTAAGGCTGAACGATCGGACCCTGAGCGGACGTTTTCGTTCCATTACTACTCAGACCGCGTAAAGCTGTGAACTCACCTACCGCAGTGCAAAGATCGTGCACAAACTTCAGAAGTGTGCCGCAAACCTGCAAGAAAATGCCAACACTTTGGAAGAAATAATGGTTTATGCGCGCGCAGTGAAATTGTTCCTCATCCTTATGTCTGTCACAGTAGATAGGTTAAGCCCAAAGATGTGCATGAGAAAGGCGACACAGTGAACGATCAGTTCTTCCAAATTATCGCAATGATCATTTATTTGGCTGCAATGCTCGGTATCGGTTGGTGGGCGTACAAGCGAACAACCAACCTTGATGACTACATGCTCGCAGGCCGAAAGCTCAGCCCCGGAGTTGCAGCACTCAGCGCTGGAGCATCCGACATGTCCGGGTGGCTTCTCCTCGGACTTCCCGGAGCGTTCTACCTCGGCGGCCTCTTCCAAGGTTGGATTGCCATTGGCCTGACCATTGGTGCCTGGCTGAACTGGAAGTTTGTCGCACCCCGTCTGCGTGCCTACACCGAAGTGTCAAAAAACTCGATCACACTGCCGAGCTTCTTCGAGAACCGTCTCCGTGACAAGTCCCGCATCCTGCGCATCACAGCCGGCATCATCATCCTCGTGTTCTTCACCTTCTACGTATCCTCCGGAATGGTCGCCGGTGGTGTCTTCTTCCAGAGCGCATTCGGTTCCGAATACTGGATCGGAATGCTCGTTGTTGGAGGAGTGACCGTTCTTTACACGCTGTTCGGTGGATTCATCGGCGCAACCTACACCGACGTTGTACAGGGCATCATGATCTTCCTCGCCCTCATCGCCGTACCGATCGTTGGAATCACCCAGACCGGTGGCGTTGCCAACACGATCGAATCGATTCGTGCAGCAAACACCGAAATCGACATGCTCAGCCTCTTCACCGGAGGAACCGTGCTCGCCGCAATTTCCGCAGCAGCATGGGGGCTCGGCTACTTCGGCCAGCCCCACATCCTGGTCCGCTTCATGGCCCTTCGTTCGCCAAGAGATGCCGTAGCCGGTCGTCGTATCGGAATTAGCTGGATGCTCATCTCCGTACTTGGGGCTATGGCATCCGCCCTCATTGGTGTTGCTTACTTCCAGCAGCGCCCCGAGCTCTCACTGGAGAACCCTGAGCGTGTGTTCCTTGAACTCGCACAAGTCTTCTTCCACCCGCTGATCGCCGGACTCGTACTAGCGGCCGTGCTCGCCGCAGTCATGAGCACGATCTCCTCACAGCTGATCGTGTCGTCATCGGCACTCGTCGAAGACCTCTTCAAGATCGTCGCCAAGAAAGAAGCAACGCCTAAGGCTCAGGTAATCCTCGGCCGCATGGGTGTTCTGATCGTTTCGATCATCGCGATCATCCTCGCGTGGGACCCCAATTCGTCGATCCTCAGCCTCGTTGCCTACGCTTGGGCTGGCTTCGGTGCAGCATTTGGACCGATCGTTATCCTGTCGCTCTTCTGGCGCAAGCTAACCAGCATAGGAGCGATCGCCGGAATGGTCGTTGGGGCAGTCACCGTAATCATCTGGGGCAACGTTCCTGCGCTCACCGGCGCGATGTACGAAATCGTTCCTGGTTTCGCGCTGGCTATGATTACTGCGGTCGTCGTCAGTCTGTTCACTTTCAAGGGCAGTGTGGGAATTACCCGCGAATTCGACACCACGATCGAAAGTGTGCGCACCGGAACCGTTCAGTTGCCCCGCGTTCCCGAGAAGGGTTAGTTTCTGCAGAGTTTCCAGCGCTCAGCAAGATGTGAGCGCTAGGGATGGCCACCTCCACACTGTGAGGTGGGCATCCTGCGTTACCTCCTGCCTCAGGAGCGCCCTGTCGACAGGTGGGACGGCATGTGACTCCTGACGAATGACACGCGACGCGCCGAGGGCGTGTCGGGGTCTGGCCAGTAATGGAACGTTGGCTGGCGTTAAGGGTTGAGGTGACGGTAGATGGTCGCTCGTGAGAGTCGAGAGTCGAGAGTCGAGAGCGGGACTGCCCCCGGTTTGGTTGACTCCTGACCTGTGGAGCTTCGTCTTCACTGGAAAGATGTCATCATGCCCAAGCCCTACCCACCCG
>NZ_PJJT01000030.1:0-3897 GCF_002929615.1 Cryobacterium sp. M91
GAGCGGACGCGACCGTCGAGCGCGATCTGACATGCTTTTTCCACCCTCTCGCTGGAGTATCGGCGGCTCAGCCGCAGCACGGCGAGGGCCGCGTCGAAGCCTTGTTCCTCCACGGGGACAGAGTCGAAGATCCTGTTGACGACGATCACCATGTGTGGGCCGACCCGGTCAGCCCAGGCCCGGATTCTGACGGTGTCCCCTTCCCGATACTTCTCACCCTGAGGCTGGTCGGCATCGTTCGTGCGGTATTCGTTCACAACATGCTCACCGAACAAGAGGTGGCTGGTGAGCCGCTCATGATTGCGATAAACCTCCAGCACCTGGCTGGTGATGCGCAGGTCGACGCCCTGGCCGATCTGTGCAAAGGGGACGGAGTAGAAGTTCTTCTCCCAGACCACATGCCCGTTCTTTTGCACCCGACGCCCCATAATCCACCGGCTGATCTCATACGGAGCCGACGGCAACGGCCGCAACAGCGTTTTCTCCTCGGTCTCAAACACACTGAGGCGGGAGCCGGCGCGTTTCTGGAACGGTTCCCGGCTATAGGCATCCATGCGTTCCCGGATCGCGCCCCGCAGATCGGGGAGCGTTCCGAAGCTCCGATGACGTAATCCGGCGATCACCCACGTCGCAACATGGGAGACCGTATTTTCTACGGATGCCTTGTCTTTTGGGGCCCGAGGTCTGCCCGGCAGCACTGCGGCCGAGTAGTGCGCGGCCATCTGGCGGTAGGCGTCGTTCAATACGATCTCACCCTCGCGAGGGTGCTTGATCACTCCGGTCTTCAGATTGTCGGGCACGATTCGGGGAACCGTTCCGCCGAACCAGTCGAACATCGCGACGTTGGCCAACAGCCAGGTATCTTGCCGCATATCCAACGCCGGCTCGACGAACGCATACCGGGAAAACGGCAGGCACGCGACGAACAAATACACCCGCGACGTCTCTCCGGAGATCGGGTCGGTGAGCTGCATCGTCGGTCCTGACCAGTCGACCTCGACCGTCCGCCCGGCCTTATGACCCACCCGGGACGCCGCCCCCGTGATTAGCGTATGCGTCGCATACGCCTTGCAGAATCGGTCGTAACCCATCGCCGGCTGCTCCGTCACCGCGCACCCGTCGACGTACTCGCTATGGAGCAGTTTCAGGGTCACCCCGACCTTGGCGAGTTCCTTATGCACCGCGTCCCAATCCGGCTGCACAAACACACTTTCGTGCTCGCCGCGCCCCGGGAACAGCAACAAATACACCTCCGCATCGCTGCGGTTCACGTGACCGTCACGGTCGATGCCAGCTTTGTCGGCGGCGTCGAACACCGCCAGCACACTCTTGCGCGACATACCCTGCGCCAAGGCGATCGCACGCCCCGTCATGCCCTCAGCGCGGAGTTCGAGCACCCGCTTGGCTTGAATCCTTCGTACCATGATTGATTACTCCTTCTGCCGCGTGCCTATACACGCGGCAGAAGGAGCGAAGCAGATGGCCCCGAACGGAAATATTCGGTGGCCCCGAAACGCGCTACTGGCCACATCACCCCGTGGCCCCGAACGTCAATAACACTGGCCCCCACGAGCGCAAATACTCACTGAGCGCTGGTGCGTGTACTGGTCAGCCGACGGGCTGACGTTTGCACCGTGATCCGCTGACTTGCCCGGCTTGAAAATATTCTCGATGGGCCGGTCGAGCACTCCGTGGGCCGGCCCGGCCAGCTCGAACAGCCATTGTGACCCTCCACGACGTAACCGTTGAGGGTCGCAATGGCCGTTCCCAGGGGAGACGACTCGAAAGCCGCCTCAAACCGGGCATGGGTAGCGGATGCTTCCTGCTCGGCTACGCGCACGGCCCGCTCGGCCGTCAACCGCTCCACGTCGTCGGGATGGATGGTGACCGCCCAGCCCGAACCCAGGGACTGGTCAAGTCGCAGGCCACTGAGCGCGTGCCATTGGTCGTTCGCCGTCAGCAGACCGCCGCTGGCGTCGAGCTCGACGATGCCAACGGGGGCGAGTCGCACGAGCGCGTAGAGCTGCGTGGCGGTGTTAGCCAATTCGCCGGTTCGCTCTGTCGCGTTTGATTGCGTTAGGTCGTCAGCGGAACAATCGCGGAGTCGATCAAGGTCGCGCAGCCGCACTGCCGCGGCCCAGCTCATTCCGCAGCCGAGAATCGTCATGGTCATAACGAGGAGCGCAACACCGACGTTAATGTCGTACAGGTTCGCCTGCTGTCCCCACAGCTGCTCGAGCCCGAGCCCGATCGGCCCGCTGACGAAGAAGGGGATGGCCCAGCGCAGCAGGGTTTCGGTGCTTCCGCGATCCGTGAGCAGGCCGACGGGGCTGTCCTGATGGCGGTGAAGCACCAGGAATGGACCCAAAACGATCGGGCAAATAAAGGTTTGCGGGTCCATGGCGGCGAACCTGTCGAGTGCGAACACCGCGACGGTCCGGTCTACTTCAACCGCTCGCCGCGGGTGGAAGGGCGCTACGCCGGTCAGGAATTCGCACCGCCCGAGGTGCCGACCGAGAAGGACGACCAGCCGTTTCCCTGGCTGGCCATGGTGGCGCCGGTGCTGCTCGGTGTGAGCATGTGGCTCATTTTCGACCGCCCGGCGGCGCTGCTGTTCGTGCTGATGAGCCCGATGATGCACATGGGCAACTTCTTCATGAACCGCTCGAAGGACCAACGTCTGGTCAAGCGCTCGATCGGCCGGTTCGACACCCGCCTGGCAGCCTTAAGCGCGCAGCTGCTCACCGAACGCACGCTAGAGCAGCAGGCCCCGACGCGGCGAATCGCCGTCGACCGTCGAAGCGCTGACGGAGTCGTTCGAGCGCGGACCGCTCAGGTGGACCCGACGGCCCGAGCACTGGTCCTTCCCCGGTGAGACAATAACGGATGTCGCGGTCGAGTCGGTCGACTCCGCCACGGCCCTGCACTTCGCGCGCCGCCTGGCCCCGGTCATCGACGCCGGTGCGCTCATCGCTGACTCGAGCGACCTGCCGCGCTCGGTGTCGATGGTCACCCTGCTCAGCCATGATCTGGAGAGCGTCGCCCTGCGCACCCTGGCGATCGCGGCCGGCCGCACGAGCGCCGGCGGGCCCGTCGCGGTTTATGGCCTCGACTTCGCCGCCGGCAGCCTCCGCAGGCTCGAACCGCTGCCGCACGTGGGCAGCATGATCGGCGGCGGCGGCGACATTGAACGCATCAATCGCCTGTTCGGACTGCTCAAGGCCGAACTTGAAGCGCGCGGCAACCGCTTTGCCGAGGCCACCGCGTCAACCATCGCCGAGTACCGCGCGCTGGCGAACCGCCCCAACGAGCCGCGCATCCTGCTGCTCATCGACGGGTTCACGGCCTTTCGGGAAGACTGGGAGGTCGCGAGCGGCCGGTCGAACTGGTACGACGTGTTCCGCAGCATCCTCTCGGATGGTCGTCAGCTGGGCGTCCACGTGGCTTTTACCGCCGACCTGGCCCGCCCGCGCATGGCGCTCGTCGTCGAAAACCTCGCGGACTTTCTGCAGACCCCGGCCGATGCCGCTCTGGTTGAGCTCATCAAACAGGTCATGCGCAGTGACCATTTTCTGGTCGCCGATGGTGAAACCGCGTCGTGGAACTCGTCCTGGCCAGTGTTCGCCGAGATGAAGAATTCCACGCGCGGCCTGCTGCTGCAGCCCGACACCATCCAGGGCGACATTCTGCTCAACACTCCGCTGCCGCGACTGAACCGGGCCGAATTTCCGCCCGGCCGCGGCATGATGGTGGCCGGCGGCAAGGTTCTGCGGGTGCAGCTTCCGCTCGTGGAATAGCGGCAATTGCCTTCCCGGGGTCTTTGGCTGCTGTATTGACCATCAGTATTGACAATCATCCCGCGCCACTCCTCCTCCTCCTCCTCCTCCTCCTCCTCCT
>NZ_PJJT01000031.1:0-3948 GCF_002929615.1 Cryobacterium sp. M91
AGACGGGCGCCATCAATGTGATCGCGCACTCGAAGCTGTCGAACGTGCCGGTCGTGTCGGCACGTTCGATGGTGAACGTCTTGTCGTACTCGTTGCCGCAGGTGTCGCAGGTTGCCACGGCTCCTCCTTCGATTGGGCCGGTCCTTCATGCTTACGCCCTTTCTCCCGGTTTGGCTAGGGGTCAGGTTTTTTCGACGGCGCTCGAACGGGGACGTAGCGTAGAGAGGGCAGCAGTTCATTCGCTCTCGCGATGGCGGGCTGCCCAGAGTGGGTGATCCTCCCGAGAGCGTCCGGCGCAACTAGCCGGTGAAACGACGACGAAGACGAAGGAGAACATCATGAACAACCCGGACACCTCGGACACGGGAACACTGGTCAGACTAAGTGAGACCGATCAGACGGTTGCCGACCGCGAGGAGGACATTCGCGGACGTGACGTCAGAGATAGAAACGGCGACGACCTCGGCAAGGTCAAAGATCTGCTGATCGACGGCACTGAGCGTCGGGTGCGGTTCCTCGACGTGGCCTCGGGAGGGTTTCTGGGCATCGGCCAGGACATGACTCTCATCCCGGTCGACGCCATCACCGCCATCACGGAGGACGAGGTGCGGATCGGCCAGACCCGCGAGAACGTCGCCGACGCCCCTGCCTACGACCCGGAACTGGTCCGAGAACGCGACACCTACGGCAGCGTTCTGGGCTACTACGGGTACGGGCCATTCTGGGGTTCGGACTATCGGTACCCCGACTATCCGCACTACCGCTAGGCATCCACCGGGGGGTTGCTTCCCTGGGTTAGCGGGCGTAGCGTCAGAAGTGCGAACGAGGTGAAAACCACGATTCGCACAGAAGGGCTCCAGTGGTCACGATCACCGGAGCCTTTCGCCATGTTTGACGAAACCTCGCTGGCTAGTCGAGTGTTGCCGCACTCGCCACGACAGTTGCGGTGACGACCGCGGTCGCCGCGATCGTCAGCATTGCCGCGGCCAGGAGCATGAGCCGGCGCCGGCCGGCGGGGATGACGATCCGAGCGACGATCATCGCAATGTAGAGAGTGGCTACCGCTATGGCGCCGGTCAGCGCAACGCCTGGCGGTGGGAGCTGCGTCATCGGCATCAGGACTGCAAGAGACACGCCTGTGAAGATGCCGCCGACGATGAGCCAAATCCGTCCGGTCGAGGTGGTCAGAGCTGGCTGACTTCTGATTCTGGTGGGATCTGTGGTCATGGGTGGATCATCCCCCCGGGTTGATGAGAAGGGCAAAGATCGCGGCGCCCGTCCCGCCGAGGTAGAGGACCACTCCAGCGCGGATGCAGAAGGACTTCTGACGGTCCGCTTTCTCCAGGCTGGAACCCAACACGGGGCACCCGGCCCAGACCAACGAGGCAATGCCAACGACGATGGCGGTGGCACCGACCCACCACACCACGGCCAGCACGGGTATCGAGTCGCTGGGATGCCATCCGGCAGCAAGCATCCCACCCAGCGGCACGGTTGTCGCGATGATGGTGGCTGCGAACCAGATGGCCCCCGTGAAGTCGATACGCCGCAGCTCCGAAGTCGGGCTGGAGACGTTCTCTGGTGACGACTGCCGATCGGGTTCGGCAGTATCCGGGCGCACCCCTACGGTCACTTTTGGGGAGCCTTTTCGTCGATCGAGGTAAGCAGCTTCTTGAGCGCGGTCTTGATCGTGGGATGGTCATATTGGCCCGCTCGGCTTTCACCAGAGATGACGGCGCACCGGTGGAGCTTCTTGAAGTCGCCGTAAGGAAACAGGTAACGACCTCGGGTGCCCTCGGTCTGGTCGGTGTCTTCGCCGAGATGCCATTTTGCGTATTCGGCCATCCCGTGCTTGTCGATGAAGGTGTTGTTCTCATCGGTGCTGGGAGCGTGCTCGCTCCAGTCGTCCCGATCGTCATGAGTGATCTCGCCGCGACGCAGCAACCCCTTCGCGTGGGAGAGGGCTTCCTGATTCAGTTTCACGGGCATCCCGATCCTTTCGTCACCTCCGGTCTACGACGATGCTGCCGCGCAGTCAACGGGGTTGCCGACATCCGGCTAGCCGACCGTCATGCCGGGCAGCCGCCTCGAGGAGCCGGTACAGGGCCGCGGATCGTGGGATTCGATGGGTGCCAGTTCGAAACCTGATCTGTCGATCGAGCCTCGACAGGACCCGACACGCGCAGAGACTACTCGCCGAGAGCGAATGGTCAAGCGGGTTGCGGGGGCGCCAGCCGTGACGTGAGCTTTATGGAACAAGGTGAACGCCTTGGCCTCACTCCCGGAAGGAAAGTACTGATGACAGATCCGACAATCAACACACCTGGCGGCATCGAGGACGACTTCCCCATCACCGAGGAACCAACTCGCGACGGGGACATCGCCACCGGAGTCAAAGGCGTTCCCGACCAAGATCGTCTCGTCGAGGCAGACGAAGATCTCCAGCCCGACGAGGACGCCACGATCGTGAACGACGGATAGCAGCTACTCATGCACAGTTCGGAAGTACTGGCCGACTGGCCAGACGAATCGCGGGAGGCCGCGCAGTTGGTTGTCGACAAGTACGGTGAACCGCACGAGTCGACCGCTACCCAGCTGACCTGGTTCGCGGTAGGAGAGTGGAAGCGGGTCGTGGCGACGAAAGCATTCTGGGAACACCGGTTTCCAGCACCGCACTACGACTCCGTCGAATCGATCATCGACTACCGGGTGGCCCCGGACCTGTTCAGCGCACTCGCCCAATTCGACGGCAGCGTGGTTGCGCGCCGCACAATGGGCGAACTCTCGGCCACCTGCCACGACGAGGAAGCCAATCGGCTCGCCCTGAACCTCGCGCACGACCTCATCTCTGGTGATCGCGACGTGCCGGATGCCCGCGCCTACTATTCGAAAGAGTTCACCGATGCCCGGCGGAAAGCACCCACTCCGTACATGCAGAAACTGCACTTCACTCCGCAATCGCCCAACCCGGATCCGGATGTACCTACGATCGACGAAGAGGAACTACGCGACGCCGAGGAAGAAGGGCACCCTTCCGCCGGCTCGACAAGCGACCCGCCACCTTAAATGCTGTCACTAGGTGGACAGGCATAAACACGGGAACCAGAGAAACGGCAGTTCGAACCCGCCCTGTAGTATCTAATGCATGCGAGGTCTGGGGCCGTGTGGGTGAGTTGATCTACGGGCCTGCGTCCGAGCGGATCACGATTGGCGACCGCACTCTCACCCACATCATGCTTGTTACGCTAGCGAAGCTGCGACGGGGCGAGGCTTTCGCACTCAACTTAACGTTCGACGCCTCGACAGGTGGCGGACGAACCACCGTGTGGTTATCGCCCAACACCTTCATTCAGTTCAGGTTCGATGGCAGCCGCAGACCTGCTGTGAACCGGTCATGGATCGACCAGCTCATGATGTCCGCGAACTCGCCCGAGGGCCTCAGCGTGACCGATGAGCCGACGGACAACTCGTCAGAGCCCGCAAACCCGCCCACTGGCGTAATCACAGTCCCCCGCCCGAATCCCTGAAGAACGGACGCACTGACCACGCCTGAAGATTAGTCGGGCGGGTCAGTTTCGTCGGGCGGGTCGGCGGGGCCGCCGGAGGCAGTGTCCTCCTCCGTCTCCGGGGCGTGGTCGGTCGAGGGCCCGTCGTCGTTGCGCTTCATCAGTGGTTGCGCAGCGAGCTAATGAGGTCGGACTTGTTCTTGCCGGAGTAGCCGTGCAGGCCAAACTCTTTGGCGCGTTTGCGCAACTCGGGCACGGTCATATCCTCGTAGTCGCCAGCCTTGCCCCCGCGCCGCGAGACCGCCTTCTGCCCGTCGCGGGCGGCCGCGTTGCTGATGCGGGCGGCTTTCTCCTTGCTGGCCCCATCGTCGCGGAGATCCTCGTAGAGCTTTGGATTCTTGAGACTTCTGTTCCGTTCACCTGGCATGTTTGCGACGCTACG
>NZ_PJJT01000034.1:0-4663 GCF_002929615.1 Cryobacterium sp. M91
GCTGTTTCGGTGAGATAGAGGTCCTGCACGACGAGGAAAACGCTCTCTTGGCTGAGGATGGCGCGGATACGTTCCAATTGCGGCATCGAAACCGCCGGGTTCGTCGCCGAGATCCAGAGAAACTCGATGCTGCCTTGCTCGACAGAGCGAAAGATCTGCATCGCATGGGTTGCGGGAGTCTTGTGCGGAATGACTGAAATATCAACGTCCCACAGTGTCGCGAGCTCGCTGACGTGCTCCAAATTCTCCCAGTTGCGGAATCCGGGAAGGTCTCCGCTGGCCCCGCACTCCCGGTTGTTCTGCGCGGTGGGCTGGCCGTTCATCTGCAGCACCCCATTTCCTGGCGCGCCGAGTTTTCCTCGTAGCAAGTGCATATTGTTCACCTGACACGATGCCGCAGTCGCCTGCGCCGACTGGTAAAAGCCCTGCAAAACGGTGGAGAGCACCCGAGCGCTCGTGCCGAAAATTCGTGCAGCTTCTCGCACATCATCAGCCGAGACACCGCAAATCTCAGCTACTGCCTCTGGCGTCCATGGCTCCACCACGGCCCGCAATGTGTCGACTCCAATGGTGTGCGCCGCAATGTAGGCCTCATCAATCCATCCGTTCACGAACAGTTCCCGGATCAGACCATTCATCAGCGCCTGGTTCGTCCCTGGACGCACCGCAAGGTGCACATCCGCGACCCGCGCCACCTCAGTCTCACGCGGGTCGATACAAACAATACGTGGCCGGTCGGGCCCGGCGATCCGATCGAGCACCCTCGCCCACAGCACCGTCTGCGTCTCAGCCATGTTGTGCCCGTACAGGAACATCGCATCACACTCGTCGATGTCGGCGTAGCTACCAGGCTGGCCATCCGAACCAAAGCTCTCCTTCATCGCCGCAGCCGCGGTCGCCGTGCACAACCGGGTGCTGCCATCCATATGCGGAGTACCGATGCCGGCCTTACCAAGAATCGCCAGCGCGTAGTACTCCTCGAGAAACAATTGGCCGCTGGTATAGAACGCGTGACTCAGCGGACCCTTGTCCGCCACAAGCTGCCTACTTCGCTCAACGATCCGGGACATCGCCGTGTCCCAGTCAGTCTCAACCAACTCGCCACCGACCCGGATGAGAGGACGAGTCAGCCGGTCACCGTTCGACATACCCTGCCAACTGCCGAAAAGGCCCTTCGGCCCAAGTCGCCCACGATTGACGGTGTCGATGGCCCGACCCCGCACTCCGACCATCCGCCCGTCTTTCACCGCAATATCGCACGCACAGCCATTGCTGCACAACGTACAAGCCGACTGCACCCAACGATCAACGTCGTCCTCACCAAGACCATCAGCCAACTTCTGATCAACACGCACCGGCCACTTCTCGCCTCGGGCAAAGGGCGTCCTCGTACCCCAGATGTCGCCGATCCTATCCACCATGACAATGCCCTCTTCCACTTTGACTTGTAGTCTGCACCCGCGAGCGATCCAGATCAAAGTCACGACAGACTCCATCTAAAGTCCAACACCTCGTACCCACGGGATCTGCCTGTTCGCTTTTCCACGACGCGGGGCTTGCCCAGCCGGCATCCAGCCCACCCCCTTACCGTGAATAGTGGAAGCCCCCCCCACTCCACACGGATTGGCCCCGACAAATTCCTCACCTCCCCCGGTGCAGCGATGCCGGGGCTTTTTCGTGGCTATCACTGAACTCGTCGAAGGCTCTTCACCACTCGGGATCACGCGCACATGCCCCGCTCCCCTGCAATCAAACCAGCCCAGCTCAAGTCCCGGACACGACCCGTTCAATTCGTCTTTATGATGGTGTTATCAGTGGCGTCGGATAGTCTGCGAGCGAGGGCCCACCGCTAACGCAGTGGGCCCTCGCCATTTCAGTTACCGGCCAAGCCGCCACACGTAAGGTCGGGACGATACTGGGACACCGCTCCCAGCATTCGCCCTGGTCACTGTTGTCGGTAGTGGTTCAAACTCGTTCAGCGTCTTCTCACCCGATCACGCCCGCCCATCTGTCCGTCCGTCCGTCCTGGCTGACGTAGCAATATCCGCCCATTTGGTGCGCTGGCTGTCGGAGACGTACCGGTTTGGACCGTCGGCAAGGAAGATGACTGGTACAGCCGGAAGCCGCCGCACGAGACGGCCACCAGCCAGTGTCGACTGCCGCGAATGAGCAAGACACGACCACATGCAGATCTAGAAGATAACAACAGGCTTGAACGTCACGCCGCTCTCACTATCAGCGAAGGTCTCATTGATATCAGCGAAGTCATACTTCTTGACACATTTGTCAAACGGGAACACGCCAGCCTCGTAAAGCGAGATCAGCCGCGGGAAGAAAATTTGCGGCACGGAGTCACCCTCGATCACCATGCTGATCTTCAGCCCGCTCAGCAGCAGACTGCCAATTCATCGGTGCCTCGGTCAGCGCCTTGGTCAGCGCCACAAGCGGAACCTTACTTGGCGGCAGTCTTAAGCCTGCTTCCGGCAGTAAGCCTGACGCGGTGACCCGCGGCGATCGCGATCTCTTCACCCGTCTGCGGATTGCGACCGATACGCGCCGCAGTTGCAATGCGCTCAACCCCGAGCCATCCCAGAATAGTGACCTTGCTATCGTTCTTCACGGCCTCAGCAAGGGTCTCAAAGAACGTGTTCAAAATGCCATCAACTGCAGCCTGACTCTGTCCCGAATCGGCTGCAACCTTCGCAACAAGCTCAGTCTTGTTCAACGAATTATCAGTCATTGAGTGTCCTCCTCGGACCGTTACTGGTAAAAAGCCGGGAATTCACATAAAGCGGGCGACACTTCCAAAAAACCAGTCCAGTCGTCGGTGGGACCGATTTGAATCTAACAGAGTGTGGCATTCGGATTCATGGCAAGGTTTCTTCCACGCAACATAGCAACGTTGATGATCGGTCCACTGACACCGGCGCGTTCCACGAAAAGAAGAACAATCCGCTCGAGGTTGCAGCGCGGCGTGTCAGAGGGCGGTTTCACATGGTGAAAGCAACACGGAATTCTCCTATCAATACCGCCATCGAAATCCGCCAGCCTAACTGTCGGCTCTGGCTGCTTGACTATCACCATGGATGCCGCATCATTTCCTCCTGCTGGATACAACGCCGAATTCCTCCAGATTCCTCTGCCACTCCCGCCTCCTCTTTCGGGAACCCTGATTCGTGAACTGCTCTACACACATTTCACCGTGCTCTTAGACCCTGCGCGGCGCCTCGCGATCGCGACCGGCGTCAACATCGACGGGGACCAGCTCGCTACCGTTGACCGAGGCGACGACTGGCACCTCGACTCGCGTATTCCGCTCTATGAACAGGCCGGGGAGGGCGTCTACGCCAGAAACGACCTCGACCGCGGGCACCTCGTCCGACGCCAAGACCCGGTCTGGGGCGACGAGGCGACAGCCAGGCGAGCGAATTACGATACCTTCGCCTATACCAACGCCGCCCCGCAAGTCGCAGCCTTTAACCAATCGAAACAACTCTGGCTCGGCCTCGAGGACCACGTCCTCACCTACGCACGCACCAACGGAAACCGCATCAGCGTCTTCACCGCCCCCGTGCTCTCAGCCCAGGATCCGACATACCGCGGCGTGAAAATCCCACAAGCGTTTTGGAAGATCGCAGCATGGACAACGACCACGGAAGACTCCACCGTTCTGCACGCTGCCGGATTCGTCCTCGACCAAAGCCCACAATTAGAAAACATCGACCTCGACACGGTCCGCGCTCCAGCCCGCATCGACAGCACTCCCCCGCCGCTCGGACCGTATCGCACCTACCAAGTACATATCGTTGACATCGTCGACCTCACCGGGCTCAACCTAGCCGCCCTATCCGAAGCAGACGTCTATACCCCGGCCCCCGCTATCCGAGAAGACACCGACCGTCGAACGCGCTGGGTCGAACTGATCGCCACCGCAAGCATCCACCTATAAACCACACCAGATCATTTACAGCCAGCTCAAACCTTCGCGCGGAGGTAGACGTAGACGGTTTCGCGGCTGATCCCAAACTCTCGAGCAAGCACAGACTTCGGCACGCCCGCGGCAGCCTTCTCGCGCAGCTCGGCCGCGCGGGCTATGTCGAGCGATGGGGTGCGGCCACGGTAGACGCCACGCCTCTTCGCCAAGGCAATACCCTCACGTTGACGTTCACGAATCAAAGACCGCTCAAACTCAGCAAAGGCCCCCATGACACTCAAAAGCAGGTTCGCCATTGCATTGTCGTCGCCCGTGAAGGAGAGCTGCTCTTTCACGAACTCAACTCGGACCTTCTTCGCGGTAAGCCGGCGCACGATCAAGCGAAGGTCATCCAGGTTGCGGGCCAACCGGTCCATGGAATGCACGAGAACGGTATCGCCCTCTCGGACGAACTTGATCATCTCTTCTAGCTCGGGCCGATTCTGATCCTTCCCCGACGCCTTATCTTCAAACACCCGATCAACCTCGACGCCAGCAAGCTGACGGACAGTGTTCTGATCGAGAGTACTCACTCGCACATATCCAACTCGCTGACCCGTCATGAAGCTCCTCCACCTTTTTTGTCAAGTTGAAGTCTAAGACACCGTTAGGAGAGGTGTCCGCCAATCAGATTGTGACCCTATCCTGACAATATTCGATAAGAGTATCTGACGCCTAGTTGGGGTACAC
>NZ_PJJT01000036.1:0-5914 GCF_002929615.1 Cryobacterium sp. M91
CGCTTAACCGCTGCCGGCATCTTGTTCGGTGCAAATCTGACCATTGGTTTCTCCCTGCTCGGGATTCGCAACGACCAGTAGAAACTGCCGGACCTCCAGCGGCCGCTGCTGCCACTCCAAGACCTCGTCGAGCACCTCGTCGAGCACCTCGTCAGTGATCTTCGAGATCGTCTCCGGTGACAGGTCCGTGCCGATCGTCGAGACCAAGTGCTGTTGAATATCGCGGATCGTCATCCCGCCGGCATAGAGCGAAATGATCATGTCATCGAGACCACCAAGGCGCCGTGACCCCTTAGGCACCAGGCGCGGCACGAAGCTCCCACTCCGGTCGCGGGGAATGTCCAAATCCAGTTCGCCGACCTCAGCGTCGACCACCTTGGGCGACGAGCCGTTCCGAGAGTTCGGGTAGAACCGTGCTTCCGGGTCGCCCTTCTCGTAGCCGAGGTGCTCGGTCAGCTCGACCTGCAAGCCCCGCTCGAGGGCCGCTTTGATCAGGCCGGGAACGAACCCGCCTTCTCCCGTGAGTTGCAGCTCGCCGGCATCGATCTTTGAGAACAGGGAATCCAAGGTGCCGCTGTCGCGGAGCTCATCGATCGCTTTCGCCGCCGCCAACTGCGACGGGGACCGCGGTGCCTTGTGCAACTCGCTTCGATTCGTCATGACCATCAGTGTCACTCCTTCGAGTAGATCCGCAACCCCTTACACAGACCATCTGACACCCTCCAGCCTCGCCGAAGCACGCTCGTTCTGCACCGAATTCTACGACTGGTACAACGGCGAACAACGTCATTCGGGCACTGGTATGCACACCCCGTTCAACGTTCACCACGGCCGCGCACCCGCTATCCATCACGCCCGCGCCCGCGTCCTCACGACCGCATATGCCGAGCATCCTGAACGCTTTGTGCGGCAGCACCCGCAGCCACCAACGTTCCCGACGACGACCTGGCTCAACGAACCCGAAAAGGAAGGAACGAACTCAATGACCGGCTAAAGAAACTGACTCACAAAGGTTGACATCTTCCCGGCATCGGCTCAGCCGCGGCGGCGACAGAGCGGGCCTCGTTCTCGGCGTTGAACTGCTTCACCCACAGGCCCAAAGACTGATCCGTGATGCCGAGCTCGTCGGCGACGTGCTTGTTCGGCCGGCCCGTCGTGATGACGAGCTGCACGGCCTCCGCGCGAAATTGAGGGGAGAACGAGCGCTTGGGCTTTTTCTCGTTACTGGTCAATTCGTTCAACTTCCTAGATCACGATGCCGTGTCCAAGAACAGTGCAACGCGCCAAACGGCCGCCCACCCGCCTCGACGTTGCGCGTGCGATGTCGATGGTGCGTCGGACGAAATCCATGATTTGTCGTTGCCTGCGAGGTTGTTTCATGGGATAGACGGCGGCCCCGATCGCGAGGCCGCCGCCAGGCCTGGTTTAGAAGGGTTTGGTGGGCAAGTATTTTCCGTCGAGGGTGATCACGGCACGTGAACCGCCTTCGGGGTCTTCAACTTTCTTGATGTCTAGTTTGAAGTTGATGGCGCTGATGATGCCGTCACCGAACTGTTCGTGGACCAGGGCCTTCAAAGTGGAGCCGTAAACGTGCATCATTTCGTAAAACCGGTAAACGGTGGGGTCGGTCGGGATGCCGCCGGGGTTGCTGCCGCGCAGCGGAATAGTCTGCAGCAAAATTGCGGCGTCCTTGCCCAGACCCAGCCGATCAGCGACGATTTCCGCAGCGGCTTCGGGCAACGGATGCTGACCGAGCAGGGCGGCGGTGACGAAGACAAGGCTCAGGCCAGTGCCATCGGTCAGTTCCTGCCAGGAGAGGTCCTTGCGCATCTTGGCGTCGATGATGGCGGCGGTCAGTTCCTCGCGCGGAGCCTGGGTGTTCTGGGAATGAATCATGGTGTTTTCCTTTTCTTTTGGTGATGTGAGGTGGTTAGGCGGCCAGGCCGGAGACGGCAGGCGTGGCATGGTCCTGCGTATTGCCCGCAAGTGGGACAAAATGGCCGGTGCCACCGTGCAGGGTGTCCATGGAGCCGGTTTCGATGTCGTAGACCCAGCCGTGGAGGTTTAGCCGGTTTTGATCCAGGGCTAGGGCGACGGAGGGATGGGTCCTGATGTTGGTCAGCTGGGCGATGACGTTGCCGCGGACCATGGCCTTCAACGACTCCTGGGCCGATCCGTGGGTGCGGGCGGCGTTGACGGCCTTCGCCGCGTCGGCGTGGGCAAGCCAGTTGGCCACAGCCGGCAAGTGGTCCAGGTTCGTGTCGGTCGCGATGGCAGTCATCGCTCCGCAGTCGGAATGGCCACAGATGATGATGTCCGTGACGCCCAGGACGGCGACCGCGTACTCGACTGTCGCGGAGACACCGCCGGGCTCCGGGCCGTAGGCGGGCACGATGTTGCCGGCGTTGCGGATCACGAACAGGTCACCCGGTTCCTGTTGGGTCAGCAGCTCTGGCACGACCCGGCTATCCGAGCAAGCAATGAACAAGGCCTTCGGGTTCTGGCCGGTGGCCAGCTCCTTGAAGAGTCCAGAGCGCGCCGGAAAGGCTTCCCGTTGGAATTTCAGAAAGCCTTTAATGATGTCTTGCATGGGCTGTCTCCTCGATGTTTTGGGGGATAACTCAAGGATGACGGAAACTATATATAGTGTCCAAGACCTCTTTATGATGGAGTCAATAAGTAATTTCTATAGTCGGAGAATTGTGATGTTGCGCCACATTCGTTACCTGGCCGCGGTCGCGGAACACCAGAACTTCACTCGTGCGGCCGAGGCGCTCCACGTCTCCCAACCGACGCTGTCCCAACAGATCAGGCAACTGGAGAACTCGTTAAACGTTCAACTCTTGGATCGGTCCGGACGGACCGTGCGGCTGACAGACGCTGGCGCGACCTTCCTGCGCTATACCCAACGCGCGCTGCGGGAACTTGACGCCGGAACCCGGGCCATCCACGACGTGCAGGACCTGAGCCGTGGATCGCTCCGGTTGGCGATGACTCCCACGTTCACCGCGTACCTGATCGGTCCACTGGTCGAACGTTTCCGCACCCGCTATCCCGGCATTAACTTGAGCGTGCAGGAGATGACCCAGGACCGCATCGAGGTGGCGCTGGCCGAGGACACCCTCGATCTAGGCATCGCATTTGCCGAGGTGCGTTCGTCCGAGATCGAGGCCCAGGCGTTGTTCGTCGAAACCCTCGGCTTAGTTGTCGGCAACAACCACCCCCATGCCGGACAGCAGGCACCCATGACCCTGCGGGAGTTGGAACAGGAGCAGCTTGTGCTGCTTAGAAGCGATTTTGCGACTCGGCGCCACATCGACGGGTACTTCCGGGACCACGGGGTTGCCCCGCGCATCGCGATCGAAGTTGACTCCGTCAGCGCGATCATGGAAATCGTTCGCCGCGGCCAGCTCGCCACCATGCTGCCCGAAGCCATTGCCCGCGAACAGCACGGGCTCAACCCGGTTGCCGTACTGCCAGCCATTCCACACCGTACCGCAGCCCTGCTCAGACGAAAAGGCGCGTACATGAGCGCAGCCAGCCGGGCCTTCACCGAGCTGATATCGACGTGGAGCTAGCCGCCTGACCCTGCCGCGGCCAACGCAGCCACCCTCAAAAGACCTGTCCAACACCACCGATACGTCACAGAGAAAACCAACGAGGGCGCTGGGTGGCACGAAACATCATCGCGGGGATGTCCTGTCTCGGGACGTCCCTGAACTTTATGTCTCGGGACCTCCTTGACACTCATTTCTTAGGTCGTTTCTGGCGTTTCCGGGACACGTTGTGTTCGCGGCAGAATCGGGTCACAGCCCCTCGAGGGGCGTCGTCGGGCCCGAAAGCGATGATGAGGCGGAGGTCGGTGCGGGATGGGTTATGTGTCATTCCCTATCGTGCGGGTTCCGCGTCCCGCTGCCGAACCAAGCCCTCGAGACGGGGTGCAATAACGAAAGTCAGCGAGGTGCTGAGACAGAACTGTCAGATTGGGAACGAGACTTTACACGTGGGGTGTGACACCCCCGTGTTGGCCTTCAAAAACCACAGGCCGAACCCTTGTAAGCCGGAGCGAAGAAAGTCGCGGTCCTCCGCGTCCCAACTCCAGCATGACTAAGGTCCCGGTCGCGTCCTGGGCGAGGGTCTGGTCGATCTGCAGGCCGATTTCGGTCCCCGGCACCATCTCCCCGGAGGCCAGGTGCGATGCGATGAGTTTCTGTGACACGTTGTATGCCACGGTAAGCGCCCTCCCTCGATAGCGGTGCCCACCGACATCCGTCGGTATGAATTGGCCTCCGGGGCATGCCACTGATCCGAGGTAGGCCACTCGTGGCACCGGGGCTAGCCTTCTCAGAGAGAATGGACATCCGCGATACCGGATAGATGGGCGACTCAAGCGGACTACACCGCTACCCGCTTGAGCGCATTTGAGTAGGCCGGGCGATCTTGATCATTCTGTCGACGGATGAGGTCCAGGACTGTGCGGCACTGTGCGCGCTCGCACGGCGCCTGGACCTCAGTTTTGAGCCGTTCGCTCGCAGCTAGTGCAGGACTCCGCAGGCAACCGGGTCAGTTGCCTCGGCGGGGAGGGTGGGGTCGAGCTCACTTGCACCCTCGGGAACGCTGAGGTTGTATGTTCCGTTGCCGTTGCCGTCGTAGTCGTTTCCGTGGATTACGACAACACCTTCACCGTCGCGGATGGCCTCGGCAATCTGCGCGGCGGTGCCGATCCCTTCGGCTCCCGGATAGCCTGTTCCCGCCACGTCCGTGAATCTGATGTTGGTCCGGAGGTAGTTATAGGAGCCATTTTTCGAGACAGGGAATCGGGAAACGTCCAGAAAACTGGCCGGCGTAGTGTCTCCACTGGTGTTCAAGGACACCACAACGGGGCCGTACGCCGGAACACCCTCAACGGTGTTCAGTCGTCCGTCACCGTTGCTGTCCAACGCGAGCGTGGGACACTCATTCAAGGCCTGTTCGCCGTAGTGGATGTGCTGTGCGTGCGGAGCATCGGGCGTCAAACCCCTCGCGCGGATCCCGATCGCCCGGATCGTCTCGCCGCGAACGACCGCGACCGCCGTTCCAGACGCTCCTGAGCCGTTAAGCTCTGTGAGGTGGGCGGTCAGCACCACGTTGCCGTGCACCGATTTTGGGACATGCGCTGATGCCGGCGCAGCGCCCAGTGACATGGCGATGAGCGCAGCTGCACTCGCGCCCAGCACCAGTCTGATGTTCTTCTTCACGATTCACTCCTATGTGTCCTCGCCCATCGGGACGATCCCGACGGTAAATGCGACAGCGTTGATACGTAACCCTCAGCCGAATGCCTTGGCATTATGCGAACGCACGCACGCACGCATGCCTGCGGCGAAGAGTATCCGCAAATCGGGTTTCCGGACAGTGGTGATTGCTGACTCTGTACGCATGCTTGCGCCTGCCCCTTGCCGCTCCTCGCCGCACGGGTCTTGCCCCACCCTGCTCCGTGTCGGCCCGCGGTATCTCTGTGTGACGTCGCTGTTTATCCAGATCTCGTCATCAGAGCACCCAGCGCTAACACAAAGCGCGCGATCGGCGGTGGGCGACCTCTCAGACGTTGCCGGCGTCGCGGCGCTGGGGAGCATGTGGTGCCACTGCAGGATCTGATGCAGCAGGCTCCCATCCACGAATTCACCCAATCCGATACCGAAGATGGTGCCGGGTAGACCGATCCCGCGGGGCTGTGCGCGCGTCCCCCCGATCGGGGTCGAGATGGTGACGAGCTTGGCGCTAACAATGGCCTTCCGATTCCACCCGTTCGTCATGGCTTCACGCTATATCCCGCGACGCCGGGGGGTCACGTCCCGCTGAGTGGATGCTCCTATTGATGTCAAGCGGCCTTTGGGGTGGGATTCGATTGTCGGGATTGGTCGTCGAGCCAGGC
>NZ_PJJT01000037.1:0-6034 GCF_002929615.1 Cryobacterium sp. M91
AATGAAGTCCACTACGGTTATCAACAGCCAGCATTGGCAGCGTAGAAGAATCCACTAATTCCGCTGTCCGAAATACCCGCGGCAGGTCAGAGCGCGGTTCGTTCCGGTATGCCTAAATGGTGAACCTCATTTGGAGTGAGACACCGAGAGCGACGAGAGCGCTGCCTTCGCTGCCTGCGACTGGCCCGTATACATCGGGGTAGCTGACGAGTAGCCCTTGGTGGTAGCGGTAGTCCGGCGAGTTGGTAGCACGTTTCCGAGAACACGGTAGCGCTGGCCGGCGGTGACCTGCTCTGCTGTGGAAGGACACGCAGAAGGCGTTGTCGTTTCATTGTTAAGGGGCGGGTTGATGGCGGACTATCGAAAAATTTTGGGGTTATTGCTGGAGGGGCGCAGTTACCGCGACGTCGTGGAGATCGTGGGGTGCTCGCATCGCGACGTGGCTCGGGTGCGGCAGGAAGTCCAGGAGCGAGGTCTGACCTCGACAGATGCGGTCAGCGACGGCGAGCTGGCGGAATGGTTCCCCGACAGGCGCCGGAAAGTGTCCGACGAGTATGGCCAGCCCGACTTGGCGCGGGTGCTGGCGTCGATGAAAGCGAACCGGCACTTCACGTTGTTGTTGGCGTGGCGACGCTACGTCGACACCAAAGATGCGGGGAAGAAGTACGGTTACTCGCAGTTCTGCGCTCTATTCACCGGCTACCTCCGCACCCACGATCTCGTGGCGGTGCTGCGTCACGAGCCGGGACGGGCGATGCTGGTGGACTGGGCCGGCGACACGATGGACGTCGTCGACACCATCACCGGCGAGGTGGTCCGAGCCATCTTGTTCGTCGCGGTGCTGCCATTTTCGGGGCTGATGTTCTGCCGCGCCTATGCAGATATGAAGTCCCCAGCGTGGCTCGACGCGCACGTTCAAGCGTTCGCGTTCTTCGATGGTGTGACGCAGATCATCGTGCCGGATAACCCGACGACCTCCACCCACCAAACCCATAAGGGCGATGCGGAGCGGGTCGTCAACGCACGATATCAGCAGCTCGCGGATCATTACCAGACTGCAATTGTCCCGGCCAGAGTGAAAAAACTCCGCGATAAGGCATCAGCCGAGAATGCGGTGAACGTGGTCAACAAGCGTGTCATCGGTTACCTCGAGGACGATGTCTTCACGACGCTGAGCGAGTTGAACGCGGCAATCGAGGAACGGGTGCGGGAGATCAATCATGACATCCGCCGCGCCGACGACACCACCCGGTGGGAACGCTTCGACACCGAGGAGCGCGAGCTGCTCAGCCCGCTGCCCGATGCCGGATTCGAGGACGTCGAGTGGAAAGAGTTGAAAGCCGCCCGGAACTACCACGTCACCGCGGACACGCAACGCTATTCAGTGCCGTTCGCCCTGGCGGGCAAGTTGTTGCGGGTCCGGGTAACGTCGTCGCGGGTGACGATTTTCGACGGCACGGACAGCATCTGCGAGCACCCGCGGTTGACGGGTCGCAAGGGCCAGTACTCGACTTTGCCTGAGCATGTTCCGCCGCAGCACCGCGATATTGACGGGTTGTGGTCAAGGCGGTGGTTCATCGACCGGGCGCGCAGCGCCGGGCCGGCCACCGTCACGGTGATCGAGCAGATCCTCGACAGCCAGGCGATCGAGGCGCAGGGCTACCTGTCCTGCCAGAACATTCTCGACGGTCTCGGCAAGAACAACCGGGAACGCTTGGAGGCCGCCTGCCAGGACCTCGTCAATCGCAAGGCCCATCCGACATATTCCACGCTGAAACGGTTGATGGCGGCGATCGATAGTGATGCAAAGAAGCCTCGGCCGGTTACCCCGGCGGCCTCGACACGCAAACGCAGCAGCACCGTCGTGTTCCGCGACACCGTCACGGACGTCTATGTCCGTGACGCGTCGCACTACGCCCGAGACGAGGACGGAAAGTGACGTTCACGAGCGTTGATTACGACAAGTTCCGCGCCCTGCGGGTGACCCACGTCGCGACCCGGCTGGAGGAACTCATCCAGGATGAAGCCAACGACACTCTCACGCCCGAGCAGCTGTTCCTCACCGCGGTTGACGACGCGTTGGAATCCCGACGGGTCAGCCGGGTCGACAAACTCATCCGTCAAGCTGCCCTCCCGATCCCGGGCGCCACCGTCGCTGAGGTTGACTACCGCGACGGCCGCGGCATCACCGCGGTCAGAATGCGGCGCTATGGCGCCCATGACTGGCGCTCCGATGCGACCAACCTGCTCATCATCTCGCCCACCGGCGGCGGCAAAACCTACCTCGCCTGCGCGCTGGCCATCGGCGCCTGCCACAGTGAACACTCCGTTCTCTACTTCCGGATGGATGACCTCGCCCGGAGGCTCGTCATCGCTCGCGGCGACGGCATCGCCCATCAGAAGCTGTTGAACGAGCTCTCCAACATCGACCTGCTCATCATTGACGACTTCCTCACGGTTGGCGTTGACAGCGACGCAGCCAGCGACCTGTTCGCGATCCTCGCGAACAGGGAGCACCGGCTGCCGACGATGATTGCCTCGCAGACAGGACCAGCGCACTGGGTCGCTGAGCTGCCCGACCGGGTCGCGGCGGACTCAATCGTGAACCGCCTCGCCAACAACGCACGCATCATCAACCTCGGCCAAATCGACATGCGCCAGCACCGCAACGACCAAGCGCGCGCCCAGAAGAGCTACTGGGAGTGAAGCCGGGGGCTGCTCGGGCACCACGCCCGGGCCGCTACCAACTCGTCAGAACTGCGCTACCAAGTGCTTGGACTGGCGCTACCATCAGGCGCTACTCGCCAGTAGCTTCTCGCAAAATCAGCTTCGTCCCGCTGGCCTACTCCGTGACGATGGCAACATCAACAGCGGCAATGACCGCCGGGAAAGAAACTGGCTGACCACAGCCCTGCTCTAATTCAAGCACCGCTTTGTACTCGCGAGAGGGCGCAATTGCAACCCTGGCCTTGCCCCCGGTTAGTGGACACGGGTTAAGCGGCGAGTTGAACTTCCGCGGTCTGTGGCAACGACCCCTGAACGAAAACACAAACGGACTACTGCGCCAAAACTTGCCCAAAGGCACCAACCTTGCACGATGGGACGCTGATGAACTCGACGCCGTTGCTGTGACACTCAACGACCGACCTCGCAAAATCCTAGGCTGGAAAACCCCCACCGAGGTGTGGGCCGAGTACTTATTATTGACCGAACAGGCCGGTGTTGCTTCGACCAGTTGAATTCGCCTTGGGTGCCGCAGTCTGAGTGCAAGATTACCATCTTCGTGCGGTCCTCGCGCAGGACCATGGCCATCGTGAGTGCGTCCTGGATGAGGTCGGTGCGCATGTGGTCGGCGATAGCCCAGCCGATGCTGTGGGCATCGATGACGGTCGCCAAATACACCCAGCCCTCCCACGTCCTCAGATAGGTAATGTCGCCGGCCCAGACCTGGTTTAGCGCCCCGGTGTCCCACTGCCGTTTTACGGCGTCCACCGGGTAAGCGTCAGCGTGGTTGATGATGATGATGATGATGGTGGTCGTCGTCCATTTCTTCGGGCAGATCC
Organism: Cryobacterium sp. M91; assembly: GCF_002929615.1. Lineage (NCBI taxonomy): Bacteria > Bacillati > Actinomycetota > Actinomycetes > Micrococcales > Microbacteriaceae > Cryobacterium > Cryobacterium sp. M91. The sequence continues at coordinate 3,564 of NZ_PJJT01000037.1, forward strand.
CCGCCAAACCCAGGCGCTTCATGGTCCTGGCGACCGTTTTGCGGGAGATGACCTCCCCGTCCGCACGCAGGTCGACGAGGATCCGCGGGGCCCCGTAGCCCTCGTCAGAATCGCCGTGGAAGAAGGCGACTTTCTGCTCGATGTGTTCCCGCCGGATCGCCGCCAGCGAGGGTGCGCGGTCGATCCACGCGTAGTAGCCAGAGCGGAAGACCTCGAGGAGGCGGACCATGCGGTGATGGTGAAGTTCTTCTTCTTACGCCAATCAGTTCGAACGCAACACGTTCGTATCCGATGCTTCCTGGGCGAAGAAGATGGACGCTTTTTCAAGAACGCCCTGTCCATTTTCAGTTCCGCGTTTTCTTTCCGCAGCCGCAGCAGCGCGGCCCTCTCGGGCTCGGTCATTTCGGTCTGTCCGGTCTCGTTGCGGGCCTTGAACGCCACCACCCACCGGCCCAACGTGGTCTCGTTGATGCCGAGCTCTCGGGCGACGGTTGCGACCGCTCTTCCGGTGGTTAAGACCAGCTTCACGGCCTCGTCTTTGTACTCAGGGGTGAAGTCCCGACGTGATCTTGCCATAGTGAACATTCTCGCTTGTGAGGTGTCCACCCGACGGGGTCAAGGCCACTGCGATGGCAACGGTGGCGCAAGGTTTTGGTTGACGGGTATGCGGGCCCTGCAGCAGCGCCGAGCGCACCCACGCCCTATACAAGGACGACAGAGAGGAGTTCTCTTGATCCGGCCTGCGCACTGCCGATCACTTCGTAGGAGACGGATACTGGCCGGTGATGTCCGGCGTGGGCGTCCCGATAATTGCGGCGGTGAGGCGGCGTACATGGAACGGTGTTAGACATAAATCATGCGCAATCCGCGGGCGCCTCAAGAGTGCCCGGGCATGAATTTTCGTACACCTCCGAAAGTGAAGACGGACCCTCCGTCTTACACGGGCAAAAATTCAGGGAGTGAAAAAAATGAAAGCAGTCGTGTACAAGGGGCCCAATGAGGTCAACGTTGAAGAAGTTCCGGATGCCACGATCGAACGTCCCACTGACGTTCTGGTACGCATTACGGCCACGAATATTTGCGGGTCAGATTTGCACATGTACGAGGGACGCACCGATTTCGAGGCTGGACGCACGTTCGGCCACGAAAATATGGGCGAGGTCATCGAGGTCGGTAACGGCGTAGATGCGGTCAAGGTCGGCGAGCACGTCGTGTTGCCGTTCAATATTTCTTGCGGATTTTGCAAGAATTGTGAACGCGGTTTCACCAACTATTGCATGACCACTCAACCAGACCCGGTCGGCGCGGGCGCCGCCTACGGCTTCGCGGGAATGGGTCCGTACCCCGGCGGGCAGGCCCAAATGCTGCGTGTGCCCTACGGCGACAACAACTGCCTGCGCTTGGGTGAAGACGCCGTAGAAAAGCAAAACGATTACGTGATGCTCTCGGACATCTTCCCAACTGGCTACCACGCTACCGAGATGGCCGGCGTTATCCCCGGTGACACGGTCGTGATCTACGGTGCGGGTCCGGTCGGGCTGATGGCTGCCCTGTCTGCCATGATCAAGGGCGCCAGTAAAGTCTGGGTTGTGGACCGACGCCCAGACCGGCTGGCCCTCGCCGAGCAGATCGGCGCGATCGCCGTTGATGACTCAAAGACGGACCCGGTTCAATTCGTATTGGACCAAACCCAGGGGATCGGCGCGGACCGGGGATGTGAATGCGTTGGCTATCAAGCCCACGACCCCCAGGGCACCGAAGATCCCGCCATGACTCTGAACCGGCTGATTCAGACGGTGCGAATTACCGGGGGCATCGGCGTTGTCGGCGTCTTCCTGCCGGCAGATCCCGGCGGCTTCGACGAGAACGCCAAGCAGGGCAAGATAGCCATAGATTACGGCCTGCAATGGCTCAAAGGCCAGAGCATGGGCAGCGGCCAATGCCCGGTGAAGAAATACAATCGACAATTACGCGACCTGATTGCCGTGGGCAAGGCCAAACCTTCATGGATCGTTTCCCACGAGATCCCCCTCAGCAAAGCCGCGGATGCCTACAAGAACTTCGGAGACCGCAACAACGGGTGGACCAAAGTCATCCTCAAGCCCGAATAGGCCAGCACCTGGTCGATCTGCTCAACGCCGCCTTCGCGGTGTGACGCGGCGGGGAGATCTAGTTCGCGACGTTCTCCCCGCCGCTCGCTCGGACTCGCGTCACAGTAATGCAGTCTTGTTTATGTGTGGGCTGTGTTGGCGCGGAAATCTTGTGCAGTGGTGTCTTTTACATCCGCATCAGTATGCGTGTGAAATTGTTTGGGACTTATTGACCACCCGGGTGGTGAGTAGACGATGCCCGGCGGGGTTTTGCCTTTCAGGAGCAGAGTGCGTGTTGAAGGAGATGTCCCATGCGATCACGTTTGGTGCGTAGATATGCGGAGTTAGCCGGATGGGCACCTGCTGTAAGCGATACGCGCT
>NZ_PJJT01000038.1:0-6039 GCF_002929615.1 Cryobacterium sp. M91
TCGGGTGGGTAGGGCTTGGGCATGATGACATCTTTCCAGTGAAGACGAAGCTCCACAGGTCAGGAGTCAACCAAACCGGGGGCAGTCCCAACGGTTGCGCCACCACTCTTCCCGCACCAAGTATCCAGCAAGGATGGTCGCGCGATTTTCACATCAACCCCGGTGACGGCTCTCCACAAGATCTCGAATGAGCCAATCCTGCAGCCCGCCTAACCACCCCTCGGAAGTCACGAACGGAAACATAAAGGAACCACTCACGACTGCGAACCGCGGCGGCATTTAAGCCGTCCAGCGCGAACACCTGACCCCGCTGTGCAAGATAGCTTGCCAAGCGCTTCGAGAGTCGTGTCACTCCAAGTGGCCGAATTCCAGTGTGCGGTGTGCGGTGTCCGGTGTGTGGACCGTCACGAGTCACATGTTGGTCTTCCCGCAGTGTCAGGCCTGCACATCTCCGCGCCATCCGACATCGTCGGTTCCTTTCGCCTCGATGAACTCCTTAAAGTTCGCGAGGTCTTTCTTGATGGCGTGGTCGTCGATACTGAGAGCAGCCCCAGCCTTCTCAAGCAGCCCTGTTGCCTCCCAATCAAGCTGAACCGTCACACGCGTCTCGTTCGCAGCCAACTTATGAAACGTGACAACGCCCGCGTGGTCGACTTGGCCGCCGGTGCTGTTCCAGGCAACACGCTCGTCGGGGTGCTGCTCAGTTATCCGAGCCTCAAACGTGCGCTCCACGCCGCCGATTTTAACCTTCCACTCGGTGAGAGTGTCCGTTACTTGAGTGATGGATTCAATAAAACTCAAAAACTTTGGAAACTCCTCGAATTTAGTCCACTGGTTGTAAGCGACGGTAACGGGAACGTTGACATCGACAGTTTCGATGGCGTTGGGCATGATGACCTCCTAATGCGAATTCCACGGATGAAATAGTTTCTGCAACCCCATTCACAGTACCGAAGGCTAATCCAAGGTCAACCCGGGTAAGGAAAAACTTGCAGGAACGAGAAGGTACCTGTGCGCGGAACCCCAACAGCGTGAACAAGCAATGGGACAGGCTAAACGACGGTCGAGGGAGACCCTTTAGAATCTCTCTCGGTCCCCGGGCGAAGCGCGACCAGAATGCGCTTCAGATCGATGACGATCGCAGCCGTGGGGCTGAGCGATGTCGCCTCGGCACCCAACTCTTGCATGCCGTGCAGAATCGCCCCGACTGCCGCTACGGCAGCATCAAAGGGTGCGCTATCGTGCGGGTCGCCGTCCGTGGCGCGCAAAGTTTCCGCGACCGCGTGCAGGGCATCGCTCAGAACCGGCCGCAGCTCGGGCGGCAGCTCAAGAGGAATCGGTTTACCCCAGATCATGCCCGCAAAAAACCTCAGTCAGGTTGCGCACATGAAAGGTGACGTTCTCCAGAGCCGCGAGGTCCTCATAATCAACAACAAGATTTCTGCGGTTGAACCGAGCGCGAGGGTTCCCCTTACGACTCTCGTCGGCGTATTGCACAGCCGACCTGACGTCTCGTGCCGCGTCGGTGAGTGCGGTGCCCCTGGTCGCCCAGAGTTCACGCTCCGGAGGCCAACTCTCGACCAAGGCCACGCCAATATCGCTGAGGTGCGTGGCTAGGGTGCCTCGAAAACTGGTCAACCGCTCGACAGCGCGACACCCTTCTCGAGGACGGCGAGGTCGTGACCGCGAAGGATCACGAGATCATCACCATCACGGCGCGTGATTCGGACCTGGCCCTCGTCAATGTGAGCAAGAACCTCCTTGGGCTTTCGCAGAAGGTCGGTAAAAGTCGCGGTACTCATACCCAGACACTACATCAGATAAACATCTGATTAGCTGAGCGCTCTGACGATTGTCTTAGCCCCGCGGTCGTCCGACTGGCAATGGTGAATTGTCGCCCTCGTAAGGCTCCCCCGCGTTGTGCAGGACTTCTCGGCGTTCTACTTCTGTTTGGATCGCTCGCTCGACGAAGTCGGACCAACTCTTGTCGCCTTCGAGGTGGCTCGTGGCCCGGTAGGTCGCTCACGCCCGGTCTCTGGTCTGCGCCGACAAATACGTAGGAACTCGGCTGCTCGGATACGGATCTCGGCCCCGGACGCTTCCCGCGCGGACACTTCCCGGGAGAGCACCGCAGCGAGGTATTCCTCGTGGGTCCACGACGACTACCTGGCCTGCTCCGCCAGCCGGGCCGTGGCGTCACGAATGCGGCTCGCTCACGCAGGTGCCTAAATTCGGCATGTCATGCCATGCCCGGTCAGTAAAAACAAGGAAGTCAACGACGCGGATTTTTTAGTCCGTCGACCGACCGGGAGAGCTGGAGGGCGTCCTCTTCGTGCCCCGGGGTGGCGACGTGTCCCCGCCTCCGGGTGGAGGACGACCAATGTTCCGGACAACTGCAAGTAAGAGCTCTTCGAGCTCTGCATGAAGGTGCGGGACCTTTGAACCGAGCTCGTGATCGCGCTGAGGCACGCGAATATATCGGTCCTCCCCCGGCCCCGGCGAAGCGAGGACTGGCTCCCGCTACAGCTGTTCGAGGCAACGACGACCACGGCCGGAGCGGCCTGAATCTTACGCGCACATCAATCCGCACCTCATGTACACGGACCTTATCTACAGCCAGCCCCGAAAGCGATGATCCCGGGCAAACGTCCATCACGGTGTACCCAATTGAGCAGTTCAAGAGTCGTCCGGAATTGCGTCAATTGGGGTCGCTCTTCGACGCGATTGGACAGAGGTGTCGGAGGGTGGCGAGGACACGGAGGGCAGGTGGTCTCCTGGGAGCGGTCAGCGCCGCCCATCAAAAATGCGAGCATCCTTACTGGGTACAGAGCCCAGGTCGGCACAGAATGCCATTTGTCGTTGAGGGCCATGGCACCAAGGTGTCGATGATCTGCCCGCTAAACGGCGTCCACACCATCGTCGATCCGTTCGAGGGCCGATAATGAATCAGGACCAGCAGAGGCCCGATAGATTGTGACAATGAGTTCTTGGGGATCACTGACTGGGACAGCTGCACTGGCGGCATGCGTGGCAGTACTGCTCGCCGGCTGTGGTGCATCAGAGACACCAGAAGCAGCAGCTCCGGCACCCCCGCCGACAGTGACAGTGACCGTCACACCATCACCGGGACCAACTCCGATCACAGACCCGATCTCGTGTGACACAGCGTTCACGGACGACCTGCGCCTGAAGTTTAAAAAAGACGGCCTCACATTTCGCGGCGCTGAGCAGACCGATGCCGTCGACATTTTGGTTGGTGAGGATGGCCTGCGGTGCCGCTGGGGGGCACCTCGGTCAGACCTCGTTGCCGACTACGCGAATTGGTCGCGTGACGACGCGGGGTGGGAGTCGTTGAGGTCAGAGCTCTTAGCCATTGGATACGTTGAATCTGGGACGACGGCGGTCCGACTCCCGTCGTTGGACTACACCTCCGCATATACCTACCGCAACGGCATGGTTCACTATGCTTCTCCGGCACAGTTCATTGGGTGGGTTGCCGCTCTTCAGTAGGAACGCGGCTAGGTTCAAGACGCGACCTTTACCGCTTCGGATTGTGGTGATGAACAGAGGGATGACCACGTCACCAGATTCAAAACCGTGGTTTGATCGGCTGTGGGAGTCCCTAGCCTCGGGGTCACTTTTGGACATTGCTCAGGGGCCTTGATGACAATCAAGTCATCCCCGATGAGACCACAACATGGCCTGAAGACCGCCAGCTTCCCGCTGAGATCATCCGGCACCTGCTGCTCACCCCGGACCTTATTGCCGATCCGCGCGGCTTGCTCATCCGCGGCGCTCTCATTACTGGCGCCCTTGAACTAAGCCACGTGAAATCGGTGATTGAGTTGACGCGCGAGCGATTCCGTCGGTTGGAAGCTGCTCACCAGAGCTCAAGTTAGTCGGTTACGGGCTGAACAGGAGCTAGGTGGGCGGTAGAAATTCGGTGTGCGGGCCACAGTCCCGTGGTCCCGTATGGGGCTGTGAAGACGACGTCGTGACTTGCTGCCACGTTGTGTGTTCCGAATTCGTCGCAGATCGTTGAGAACGTGAATCCGTCCCGGTAGACCGCCTCGAGTGGAACCTCCCAGATATGCGACAACGTCTGGACGTATTCATCAAGGACGAAGGTGCCGGAGAAGGGGCCGGGGTCGCCAGCAATCACTAGCGCATGGTCGTTAACTCCGATGATCATGTGCTTCTTGTGTTTCCAAGAGACTTTCGTCATGTAGCTGAGCCGTGCGTAGACCTCCCTGAACTGCGTTGGGTGCAGTTTCATCTTCCGTGCGGCATTGAGTTGAAGCTGTTGAACGTTTTCGGAGCGGCCCCAGTCCTGAAGTATGCACACGACGCCGATCCTCCCCATGCGAAGCCCGATTATGGGGGCGTAGATGTCATCCATATAGTCAAATCGTCGGCTTGACCGTTCGTCGTCCAGGCACTCGAAGAAATGGAAACTGGCGGGGCCGGGTGCATCTGGCCCCCAGCTGACGAACCCTCCGGCTGATTGAAGAAGAAAATGATGAAACGAAACGCTCCGGAGGTGTGACTCTGGGATCAGGCGCTCGCCTTCTTGTTCCCGGACGTACCGGGGCCGGAGGCTTTCCTTGTAGATCAGCCCGTAGTAGATCTTCCCGAGCCAGATAAACAGGTCGCGGCGATTCAGCGCGCTGAAAGCGGCGATGCCGTCCAAAAACGCAGCCTTGACACGAACCTCCACGGGGCTTAGATCTCCCCCGTTGCACGGCTTGCAACATGGCACCGTCAGTTTGCGGTATTGAAGCAACTCATCGTTGAGCTGGTGGATAGTCCCATCCCACAGGTCCAGTTCGCGTAGAAGCCACTGGGGGAACACATGTTCCCTCGAGCGGAGCGGGGACCCTTCCGGGATGTGACAGCCGCAGATGAAACAGCGATCAGCCCCAAACTCCTGCGACCGATTCTTCAAGAACAGATGATGGTTGTCTGTAGGCATTTGTTCCCCTTCTCGCAGTCTAGGGCTCGGTGACAGAAGGGGTGAAGCGCGCGCTGGACCGCACGCCCCAAGAAGAGTTCGCCTCAGCTCGCCCAGAAACAGCCCTAGATCTTGACCCAGCACGGCCAAATTAGCCGCCCCATAATCCGGGGGAAGAACCTAGCAGCGCGAACCCGTGTCCAGGGAATAGCCCAGCCGAGATGCTCGACAGGCAACTACAAATCGCAGACGCTTGGCGCCGCTCAGCAAACTTCGCTTCGAATCGTGGCAACAGTCAGCCCGGTGCCGAACCGCGGCCGAGCACCCGAGACTGCCTACGGACCCCGCATCTATTCCGCAGATTTAGAAATACGAGAAAACAGAGGATGGCAATATAAAGCAGCCTTAAACAGCAAGATGCGAAGAGGCTGATAGCCCGCGCAAACCCCTGATAGAGCCGTACTCTTACCCGAAAGGTCACCGGATCGACGCCGGTCGGGGCACCACCGCCACACCCTCGGAAACACTGGGGAGTGGCCTCTAATAATGCCTATTTTTGGGCGCCCAATCGGCTCAGTTTTCGTCCAGTGAACACATTAGGGACACCGGGCGGCGGGCGACATTCGACATGACTGGATCCTTCAGAAAATCTGTGGCGAGCGGGCAGAGGAGAATCAGGCCGACCGAGGGCAGCAACTTTCCATGGCAGCTAATGCCCGCGCGTGGTCTTCGCCATCTATTGGTCAGCGGCGCGAGTCTCCGTGATCGTGTACATATGCCGGCCAATCATGCCACTCCAGAAGCGGCACCCGTCCGTCGTCTCGCCCCCGGATCGAGTCACCCGACTATCGGCCGCGTCACGACCGAGCATATCGGTGAGAAACCAGTCGACCTGAGCATCAAAACCAAGGCCACCCGGTACTTGGACCCGGTGAGCGAGGTCGGTGTCGTCTTCGTAGACTTCGAGGACGGCCATGACCCGTCCCCTCCGCTCCGCTGCTAGGGCGTGTCTCCTAACGGCTTCAGCCAGATTGTGATGGCCCGCAGGATGACTCCGCCGCGGTAGTTGACGGCGAGCTTGTCGTATC
>NZ_PJJT01000039.1:0-6042 GCF_002929615.1 Cryobacterium sp. M91
TTAACGCAAAAAGGCCACCCTTTCGGGTGGCCTTTTTGTTTGTTTCTAAGTTAAGTCCGGCGGTGTCTTACTCTCCCACAGGGTCCCCCCTGCAGTACCATCAGCGCTGAGAGTCTTAGCTTCCGGGTTCGGAATGTGACCGGGCGTTTCCCTCTCGCTATAGCCGCCGAAACATCTTCCGATGAATCGATTCTATATTTTTTAGTTATAGAGTCCCCTTGACAGGGACGTTGTTCTCGACCGTACATCGAGAACCACATAGTGGACGCTAAAGCAGCTTCTTCAAACTGAGTGTTATCAAATTATCGGCTTATTAGTACCGGTCAGCTCCATGGGTCTTTAGTCCCCACTTCCACATCCGGCCTATCAACGCAGTAGTCTAGCTGCGAGCCTCTCCCCCGAAGGGATGGAAATCTCATCTCGAAGCCGGCTTCCCGCTTAGATGCTTTCAGCGGTTATCCGTTCCGAACGTAGCTAATCAGCGGTGCTCCTGGCGGAACAACTGACACACCAGAGGTTCGTCCATCCCGGTCCTCTCGTACTAGGGATAGATCTTCTCAAATTTCCTGCGCGCGCAGCGGATAGGGACCGAACTGTCTCACGACGTTCTAAACCCAGCTCGCGTACCGCTTTAATGGGCGAACAGCCCAACCCTTGGGACCTACTCCAGCCCCAGGATGCGACGAGCCGACATCGAGGTGCCAAACCATGCCGTCGATATGGACTCTTGGGCAAGATCAGCCTGTTATCCCCGAGGTACCTTTTATCCGTTGAGCGACAGCGCTTCCACAAGCCACTGCCGGATCACTAGTCCCGACTTTCGTCCCTGCTCGACTTGTCAGTCTTACAGTCAAGCTCCCTTGTGCACTTACACTCGACACCTGATTACCAACCAGGTTGAGGGAACCTTTGGGCGCCTCCGTTACTTTTTAGGAGGCAACCGCCCCAGTTAAACTACCCACCAGGCACTGTCCCTGAACCGGATCACGGTTCGAAGTTAGGTATCCAATATGACCAGAGTGGTATTTCAACAATGACTCCACCTGAACTAGCGTCCAAGCTTCACAGTCTCCCACCTATCCTACACAAGCCACACCGAACACCAATACCAAGCTGTAGTAAAGGTCACGGGGTCTTTCCGTCCTGCTGCGCGTAACGAGCATCTTTACTCGTAATGCAATTTCGCCGAGTTCGCGGTTGAGACAGCTGGGAAGTCGTTACGCCATTCGTGCAGGTCGGAACTTACCCGACAAGGAATTTCGCTACCTTAGGATGGTTATAGTTACCACCGCCGTTTACTGGGGCTTAAATTCTCAGCTTCGCCTTGCGGCTAACCGTTCCTCTTAACCTTCCAGCACCGGGCAGGCGTCAGTCCGTATACATCGTCTTGCGACTTAGCACGGACCTGTGTTTTTAGTAAACAGTCGCTTCCCACTGGTCTCTGCGGCCTTCGAACGCTCCCGGAGCAAGTCCGTTCACGCCTCAGGCCCCCCTTCTCCCGAAGTTACGGGGGCATTTTGCCGAGTTCCTTAACCACGATTCTCTCGATCTCCTTAGTATTCTCTACCTGATCACCTGAGTCGGTTTGGGGTACGGGTGACTAAAACCTCGCGTCGATGCTTTTCTTGGCAGCATAGGATCACTGATTTCACCCTTACGGGCTACCCATCGGGTCTCAACCTTATATGAGAGACGGATTTGCCTATCTCTCGGCCTACATCCTTAGACCGGGTCAACCATCGCCCGGCTCAGCTACCTTCCTGCGTCACACCTGTTAATACGCTAACCGCACCAGCATAGGGTCGCACGCTAGGCCCCACGCTTCACCCCGAAGGGATCCATCTAGGGGATTCAGATGCTTAGCATTACTGGATTAGTTTGGGCGGTTTTTCGTCAGTACGGGAATATCAACCCGTTGTCCATCGACTACGCCTGTCGGCCTCGCCTTAGGTCCCGACTTACCCAGGGCGGATTAGCCTGGCCCTGGAACCCTTGATCTTTCGGAGGACGGGTTTCTCACCCGTCTTTCGCTACTCATGCCTGCATTCTCACTCGTGTAGCCTCCACGGCTGGTTTACACCGCCGCTTCGCTGGCCACACGACGCTCTCCTACCCATCAACACGGCTGAACCAACCACACAAGGTGGCGGCTTACCAAAAATATCAATGCCACAACTTCGGTGGCGTGCTTGAGCCCCGTTACATTGTCGGCGCGGAATCACTTGACCAGTGAGCTATTACGCACTCTTTCAAGGGTGGCTGCTTCTAAGCCAACCTCCTGGTTGTCTGTGCAACTCCACATCCTTTCCCACTTAGCACGCGCTTTGGGACCTTAGTTGGTGGTCTGGGTTGTTTCCCTCTCGACGATGAAGCTTATCCCCCACCGTCTCACTGCTGCGCTCTCACTTACCGGCATTCGGAGTTTGGCTGACGTCAGTAAGCTTTTGGGCCCCATCGGCCATCCAGTAGCTCTACCTCCGGCAAGAAACACGCAACGCTGCACCTAAATGCATTTCGGAGAGAACCAGCTATCACGAAGTTTGATTGGCCTTTCACCCCTATCCACAGCTCATCCCCTCCATTTTCAACTGAAGTGGGTTCGGTCCTCCACGACGTCTTACCGTCGCTTCAACCTGGCCATGGATAGATCACTTCGCTTCGGGTCTAGGACATGCGACTGAATCGCCCTATTCAGACTCGCTTTCGCTACGCATTCCCCTCTCGGGTTAAGCTCGCCACATATCACTAACTCGCAGGCTCATTCTTCAAAAGGCACGCTGTCACCAGAACAAAGCTGGCTCCAACGGTTTGTAAGCAAACGGTTTCAGGTACTATTTCACTCCCCTCCCGGGGTACTTTTCACCTTTCCCTCACGGTACTTGTTCACTATCGGTCATGTAGGAGTATTTAGGCTTATCAGGTGGTCCTGACGGATTCACACGGGATTTCTCGGGCCCCGTGCTACTTGGGATACTTCTCGGGCGATTGCTGCATTTCGACTACGGGGTTCGCACCCTCTATGACCAGGCTTTCAATCCTGTTCGTCTATACAACGTTCTAACCCTTACCATTCGGTAGAATAGGCAGAAAAGTCCCGCAACCCCGACCATGCAACGCCTACCGGCTATCACACATGATCGGTTTAGCCTCATCCGGGTTCGCTCGCCACTACTAACGGAATCACTGTTGTTTTCTCTTCCTGTGGGTACTGAGATGTTTCACTTCCCCACGTTCCCTCTACCCGCCCTATATATTCAGGCGGGAGTCACCAGGTCACCTTACGGGCCTGGCGGGGTTTCCCCATTCGGACATCCTCGGATCACAGTTCGTTTATCAACTCCCCGAGGCTTATCGCAGATTACTACGTCCTTCTTCGGCTCTACATGCCAAGGCATTCACCGTTTGCTCTTAAAAATTTGAAATCACATGAGTTTGAATCGATTAAGTATGCCGAATAAATTCGGCATCGAAATTGACCAATGATCACGCACTCAATAAAGAGTGCATAGATCTTTGTAATTGACCGCACCATCTAAAAGATGCTGCGGCAAATTTAAGATGCTCGCGTCCACTGTGTAGTTCTCAAAGTACGGGCGGTACCCCTCCACGCCGGCAAGTGATGCCAACGCACAGAAGTCCAGAAGAAACAGATCAACACCAGGACTTTCATCCCGGGTTGTTCCGGTCCCTCAGGACCCAACAGCGTGCATATACAAGTCTCTCCAACACCTACTTTTCCAACCTCGTTCTCACGAACCAGGCGTACCGAGTAGATCTCAGCCGTTCTTGCATCAATGTCAATGTTCCACCCATGAGCGCCATCAGAAGACATTCGCTTCCGTATGACTGGCCGCCATATTCCGCTGTATACAGACGGGACGGCACGTGCTCCTTAGAAAGGAGGTGATCCAGCCGCACCTTCCGGTACGGCTACCTTGTTACGACTTAGTCCTAATCACCAATCCCACCTTCGACAGCTCCGTCCCTTACGGGTTCGGCCACTGGCTTCGGGTGTTACCGACTTTCATGACTTGACGGGCGGTGTGTACAAGGCCCGGGAACGTATTCACCGCAGCGTTGCTGATCTGCGATTACTAGCGACTCCGACTTCATGAGGTCGAGTTGCAGACCTCAATCCGAACTGAGACCGGCTTTTTGGGATTCGCTCCACCTTGCGGTATCGCAGCCCTTTGTACCGGCCATTGTAGCATGCGTGAAGCCCAAGACATAAGGGGCATGATGATTTGACGTCATCCCCACCTTCCTCCGAGTTGACCCCGGCAGTATCCCATGAGTTCCCACCATTACGTGCTGGCAACATAGGACGAGGGTTGCGCTCGTTGCGGGACTTAACCCAACATCTCACGACACGAGCTGACGACAACCATGCACCACCTGTATACCGACCTTGCGGGGCGACCATTTCTGGCCGTTTCCGGTATATGTCAAGCCTTGGTAAGGTTCTTCGCGTTGCATCGAATTAATCCGCATGCTCCGCCGCTTGTGCGGGCCCCCGTCAATTCCTTTGAGTTTTAGCCTTGCGGCCGTACTCCCCAGGCGGGGAACTTAATGCGTTAGCTGCGACACGGAGACCGTGGAATGGTCCCCACATCTAGTTCCCAACGTTTACGGCATGGACTACCAGGGTATCTAATCCTGTTCGCTCCCCATGCTTTCGCTCCTCAGCGTCAGTTACGGCCCAGAGATCTGCCTTCGCCATTGGTGTTCCTCCTGATATCTGCGCATTCCACCGCTACACCAGGAATTCCAATCTCCCCTACCGCACTCTAGTCTGCCCGTACCCACTGCAGGCCCGAGGTTGAGCCTCGGGTTTTCACAGCAGACGCGACAAACCGCCTACGAGCTCTTTACGCCCAATAATTCCGGACAACGCTTGCACCCTACGTATTACCGCGGCTGCTGGCACGTAGTTAGCCGGTGCTTTTTCTGCAGGTACCGTCACTCCCAGGAAAACCCAGTCGCTTCTTCCCTACTAAAAGAGGTTTACAACCCGAAGGCCTTCGTCCCTCACGCGGCGTTGCTGCATCAGGCTTGCGCCCATTGTGCAATATTCCCCACTGCTGCCTCCCGTAGGAGTCTGGGCCGTGTCTCAGTCCCAGTGTGGCCGGTCACCCTCTCAGGCCGGCTACCCGTCGTCGCCTTGGTGAGCCATTACCTCACCAACTAGCTGATAGGCCGCGAGCTCATCCTTGACCAAAATTCTTTCCACCCCAGAAGATGCCTTCCAAGGTAATATCCGGTATTAGCTACAGTTTCCCGCAGTTATCCCAGAGTCAAGGGCAGATTGCTCACGTGTTACTCACCCGTTCGCCACTGATCCAAGGAGCAAGCTCCTCTTCACCGTTCGACTTGCATGTGTTAAGCACGCCGCCAGCGTTCGTCCTGAGCCAGGATCAAACTCTCCGTAAATGTTTGAATAGCTACCCGCCCCATATAAATACGAAACGAACGCCCATCTAGTGCACCCACCAACCGGAATAGGCTGAGAAGATACAAGTTTGAAACTGACAAGAACAAATCATTACTGACTTGCTTTGTTTAGTTGCCTAGTCCAAAGACCAGGACTTGTTCAATATTATTTCCAAAGGAATCTCCCAGCTGCACCCCGCTAGAAACGGGCCACAACCACGAGGTTTTTGGCATTTGACATTGTGCACGCTGTTGAGTTCTCAAGGATCGGACGCACCCGACATCAGGCCCAAAACTGGGCTGTCGCTCCGGGGCAACTTGTCAAACTTAGACCCTCCAACCAGTCCCTGTCAAATCGAGGAAACACCCAGTTTCAGGCGCAAAACAGCGACCAAAACCACGCGACTCAACCAACCAGAAACAGCAAGAAGGACTTACAATCCTAGCCCAACACAGACGCACTTGAAACAAGCACCCTACATTGATATGGCTAGAAGATGGTCCCACATGAGGCCGGAAAGCACTACGGCTTTCCGCACCTTTGGGGTACGTATAGATACATTACGGCCAGACCACCCACCCGTCAAAACGCCCCCCACCCGGGCGTGTCGC
>NZ_PJJT01000040.1:0-6059 GCF_002929615.1 Cryobacterium sp. M91
CCATGCCTGTTGGGGCGATCGGCGCGGGGAAGTTCTGCAGGTCGGAGATGTGGATGATGGTCTCGGCGGAGCAGAGTGGGCACGCTGCCGGGGGTGCGGCGATGGTGGGTAGGAGCTGGGGGTGTCGTTCCACTATGTCGCTGAGGCCGCCGGTGTTGCAGGGAACCCATTGGCTGGGTTCCGTCGTCGATTTGTGGCTCACGCACATGGCCGGTCGCACCTGGCTGCCCGCCGAGCCGCCGCCGCTACCGGTGGCGTCGTCCGATTCGCCGCTGCTACCTGTGTCCGAGATGCCGACTGTTCCGACGGACACATCAATGCCAGCGCCGTTGACAACGCCTTGGGCGGGTTCCTCAAACGCGGATGGGTCCATACTGTAGCCCGACAGGCCTGCAAGCCATACCGCCGAGTCGTGGGACACGGCCGATGCGGGGTTGGGGGCAAGGATCGCAATGCTGATTGAGAGAGCTGCGATCCCTAACAGAAGTTTGCGCCGGTCCATATTTCCGATCTCTCTAGTAAAAGACGACTGGCCGTAGGGTCCTGAACCAGTGCTACTTCAAGGGGATGCCGTGAAACGCGATCGGGAGGAACAGTTGACAGCCCGGTGACGTCGATGACATCTGTCGCGGAAACGTCGAGGCACATGTAAATGACCAGCGACCCTTCGCTGAGATTTACGGACTGTATTTTCATGGAATCGAAGCCGAGGTCCCCGACGAGATGGACTCCGCTTTCGGCCAATCGCTGGAAGGATGCAATTTCGCCTGACAGCATTTCACTCGTCACGAAGGGTGTGATTCGTTGCGGCTCTACTCCTCCTTCGTGCGAAATTGTGTTGGCCATTGCCTGATAGGACGAATAGAACGAAGTCGCGGCAGCGAGGGCTTCGTCGTTCGAGGCGAAGATCGGGGGAGCCTCAGCGGGAGCGGCCGTGGCCTCCGCGACGGGTGAGGCCGTGTTGGGCGGGACGGGAGCGGCCAGGCATCCGCTCAGCGTGCCGGCAAGGAAAAGCACGGCAGCGGTGAGCACAGTTCTGTGCACGGGGAGGCGTCGCGGCGGGTTGCGCATGGGGTCACCATAGACCGGATTGCTACAACCCCGTCAAAGTTCTCCACAGGCTGGTGTTCGGGCCAGAATCAGGCTACGCCGCGGGCTTGAGGGTGAGCGTGTCGGCCGCGTCGTCCTTGATGGCGGCGGGGGTGAACAGCCACGGGCGCGTCTCATGGTCGCGCCAGAGCGGTGCTTGATCGGTGTAGTTGGAATGAAAGGCGTGACCGGATGCCCCGGTGAGATTGATCCAGGTGGAGTCGTCGAAGTTCTCCAGGTTGATCACCTGCCGCATCGACGGCACCCAGTCGACCTGGTAGCCCTGGGTGGCATCCCAGCCGACGGCGTTCACGACGGCGGATCCGCCCGCCAACTCGTAGGGTCCGCGGTTGAACAGCCACTCCAGCGGGGCGATCCCCGACTCACCGAAGCTCGCGTTCTTGAGGTCGAGCGTGTGGATGCTGCCCCACTGCCAGTCGGTCGGGTCGGATCCCATCAGATCGGCACTCTCGGCGGCGGCGCTCGTCATGACCCGCCGCAACATGCTCTCCTGGCCGACGGTGCCATAGGTGGGGTTGGACCACCACGGCGAGTCAGGCTGGCCGAGCAGGCTCGTCACGACGGAGAACGCTCGGTCACCACCGGTGAGGTGGGCGCCGTCATCGACCTTTCCGGTGAACATGTCCTTCAGCAACGTGCGCCAGATCACGTTGAAGTAGGCGGCCGCCGCGCTGTCGGCATCCACCTGGTAGTCCCAACCATCGAGCAGCTGCTGCGCCTCAGCTGCTGAACCGGTGAGGCGCACCTCCTGTAGCCGAGGCACCAGCGCAGCCGCGATCGCACTGTAGTTGTCGCCCTGAATGTCGCTCATCAGCTCCGCGGTGAGCGGAGTTCCGACCGCGATGAGTTCTTGCAGTCGAGCGGTGATCTGGTTTGCCCGGTATCCGAGATCCCAGTCGGCGGTCAGCAGGTTCGGGGAGCCCGGGTCGGCGGCGGCGTTATTGGCCGTGACGATGTATCCGCTCGGCGGATTGAACGTACTCGGCAGCGCCTCAAAGGGGATGTAGCCGGTCCAGCCGTATTCACTGGTCCAGCCCGGCACCGGGAGGGTACCGCTACCGCTGGCTCGAATGGGGATGAGCCCGGGAGCCTGATAGCCGATATTGCCCTCGACGTCGGCGTAGGTCAGGTTTTGCGCCGGAACCTCAAACAGTTCAGCGGCAGCCCGAAAGCTGGTCCAGTCGGTCGCCTGGTTGAGTGCGAAAATAGCGGATGCCGTTCGCCCCGGTGTCAGCGCGGTCCACTGCAGGGACAGCTCATACGTCGTTAGGTCAACACCGCTGGCCTCAGCGCCGGACTCTGCCCCGGAGGAAGCGGTCGGCAGTCCAGCCGCTTTCGGATAGTCGCTGGCGATGCGTTGGTACGTGGTGCCGTCGAATCCGCTGAGTAGCGGTCCGTGCTCGGTCGAGCGAATTTCGATCTTCACGTCATCGCCGCCGGCCACCGAGATCTTCTCGTCGCGCAGCAGGAGCGGCTTCGCCGCGCCGTCGAATTCATAGCTGTCTCCGGTGATTTTTTCAATGTAGAGGTCGACGACGTCGGGTCCGAGGTTGGTGAAACCCCAGGCGATGCGCTCGGTGTGACCGATGATCACGCCGGGCAAACCGGAGAAGCTGTATCCGGCGACGTCGAACGGGCAGTCGGCGGTGATCGACTGGCAGCGCAGCCCGACCTGGTACCAGACCGAGGGCAGCGCCGGCCCGAGGTGCGGGTCGTTGGCCAACAGTGGCATGCCGGTGTTGGTGAGGGAGCCGGCGACGACCCAGGAGTTGGAACCGATCTCGCCGCCGGCCGGACCGAGCAGCTCCGGAATTGTCGAGAGTGCGGCGCGCAACTCGGTGAGTGCCCCCGCGTAAGAGTCGACGGACGCGGGCTCGACGGTCAAATCGAGGCCGGTGCTGGCGGACGGCTCAGCCGTTGGTTCACCGGCCGGCTCGGCAGCCTCCGGCGCCCCGGCCGACGGAACGACGACCGTCTGGCTGCCGGTGATGGTCGGGTGTGCTCCCGCGGGGTACTCGGGGTGCAGCTGGTTCACCTCGGTCGGGGTGAGCGTCGTCGACAGCAGTGCCCGGTCGATCTCATCATCCAGGTTGGAACGCAGGTCCCAGGCCATTGCCTTGAGCCAGGCGACCGAATCCGCCGGAGTCCACGGCTCGACCTCATACCCGCGGTTCTGCAGGCCCAAAACGGCATACTCCAGTGACAGATCAGCGCCGTCGTGGGTGTCGAGGTAGGCGTTCACCCCGTCGGCGTAGGACTGGTAATAGCCAAGCGCGACCGGGTCGAGCAGTGCTACCTCCTGTTCGGCGACGGCTCGCCAGCCGAGCGTCCGCACAAACGTGTCGGTGCCCACCTGGCTCTCGCCGAACAGCTCCGACAATCGGCCGCTGGTCACGTGCCGGCGAAAATCCATCTCCCAGAAGCGGTCTTGGGCGTGCACGTAGCCCTCGGCCAGAAACAGGTCGGCCGCGGTCTTCGCCGTGATTTGAGGTATCCCGGCTTGGTCACGAGTCACGGTCACCGGGTTCGACAATCCCTCGATGTCGACGGTGCCCGACAGCGTCGGAAACGACCGTGTCACCGTCCACACCCCGAGCCCGGCCGTGACCAGGACGAGGCTGAGCACCACACCGAGCGCGATCAGCAACCGCCGAATGCGGCGATGGCCCTTGCTGCGCGGTGCGTCGGTGCCCACATCACTCCCTCGCGTGTTGCCTCTACCCGGATGCTAGCGGAACCCGCCGACATCCGCTCTGCAGCTGCTACGCGTGCAGCGCGGCGTTCAGCGTGATGCCGCTGCCGCTGCGGGCGAGGACCTCGACGGCGCCGGAGATGGAATTGCGGCGAAAGAGCAGGTTCGGCACGCCGGAAAGCTCCACGGCCTTCACCGTAGGCCGCGCGCCGTCGTCCCCGACCGGCTCGCCGATCAGAATCACCTTGGTGCCGGCTGTGACGTAGAGCCCGGCCTCGACGACGCTGTCGTCGCCGATGGCGATGCCGACCCCGGAGTTGGCGCCGAGCAGGGCGCGGGCACCGATCGAAATGCGCTGGGTACCGCCGCCGGAGAGCGTGCCCATAATGGATGCCCCGCCACCGATATCGGCGCCGTCACCGACCACGACACCCTGCGAAATACGGCCCTCGACCATCGAGGAGCCGAGGGTTCCGGCGTTGAAGTTGACGAAGCCCTCGTGCATCACGGTGGTGCCGGGCGCGAGGTGCGCGCCGAGCCGCACGCGGGAGGCATCCGCTATTCTCACGCCGGCCGGGACGACGTAGTCGAGCAGCGGCGGAAACTTGTCGACGCCGCTGGCCTGTATGCCGGCGCGCTGCAGGGCCGGGCGAAGCCGGGCGAAGTCGACCGGCAGCATGGGGCCGGCGTTGGTCCAGACCACGGTGGGCAGGTGCGCGAAGATACCGTCGAGGTTGATGCTGTTCGGCAGAACGAGCAGATGGGAGAGCAGGTGCAGCCGCAGGTAGGCATCCGAGGTGCTGGCTGGGGCCGCGTCGAGGGTGATCTCCACGGTGACGGCTTCGAGGCGCACCGCGCGACGCACGTCGTCGCCGGCTGCCTCGCTGAGTTCTGCCGGAATGATCCAGCGATCGCGGCCGGTCGGCAGGGCGCCGAGGGCCGGAGTCGGAAACCAGGTGTCGAGCACGGTGCCGTCGGTGGCGACAGAAGCGAGACCATACCCCCACGCCTGGGTCGGAGTGGCGTCAGAAGGAGCATTTTTGGTCAGAACGGAGGGCATACCTCTAGATTAGTAGGGTGACTTCTAGACTTCCGGCCCCAGCGAAATTCACCGTACTTGACCTGACGGCAACGTCGATCGAACTGACCAGACAAATTTGCGACATGGAGTCGGTCTCCGGCAATGAGACCGCCCTGGCCGATGCGATCGTCGCCGCGCTAGAGGGCTTCGAGCACCTCGAAATCATTCGCGACGGCGACACCGTCGTCGCTCGCACCAACCTGAATCGTGCCCAGCGCGTCGTCATCGCCGGCCACATCGACACCGTGCCGCTCAACGACAACCTGCCGACCCGCTACGAGACCATCGACGGCATCGACTACCTGTGGGGCCGCGGCACCGTCGACATGAAGGCGGGGGTGGCCGTGCAGCTCAAGCTCGCCGCCGAAATGAGCGACCCCGGAGTCGACGTGACCTGGATGTGGTACGACCACGAAGAAGTCTCCGACGAACTCAACGGCCTCGGCCGTCTGGCTCGCAATCGTCCCGACCTGTTCACGGGTGATTTCGCCATTCTCGGTGAACCGACCAAAAGCCAGATCGAGGGCGGTTGCAACGGCAACCTGCGGGTCGAGATCCGCACGTTCGGACTGCGCTCGCACTCCGCGCGCAGCTGGGTCGGCGAGAACGCCATCCACAAGGCCGCACCCATCCTGAACATTTTAGCCGGGTATCAGGCCCGCGAGGTTGAGGTTGAGGGCCTGATCTACCGCGAAGGACTCAACGCGGTCGGCATCACCGGCGGTGTCGCCGGCAATATCATCCCGGACGAGTGCATGGTGCACGTCAACTACCGTTTCGCGCCGAGCCGCAGCGGCGATGAGGCCGTCGCCCACCTGCGCGAGCTGTTCGCCGGCTACGATCTGACGGTCGTGGACCGGGCCGAGGGAGCGCGCCCCGGCCTCGACGCCCCGCTCGCCCGCGAATTCCTCGCTGCCGTCGGCGGCGTGGCCACGCCCAAATACGGCTGGACCGACGTCGCACGCTTCTCCGCCCTCGGCGTTCCGGCCGTCAACTATGGCCCCGGCGACCCGCTGAAGGCGCACGCCGACGACGAGCGCGTGGCCGTAGAAGAGATCACGGCCTGCGAGATCGGACTGCGCGCCTGGCTGAGCGTATCCGTTCGCTAACGCAGCGACAGAACGATGACTGAGCGGACGCTGCGCTCCCGCAACCAAGCCACCCGCCGCCCAGACC
>NZ_PJJT01000041.1:0-6239 GCF_002929615.1 Cryobacterium sp. M91
CCCGCACCAATTCCGCTAGCGCGGCTGGCTTCTCCATAGTGCTCATCTTCATACCTCCGATAACTAAAGTTATCACTTTGAGAGGAGGATATCTAGGCATACACTCGACGGTCGCCGGTCGCCGGATGTGTGCGCCAAGATGACATTATGAAAAGACTCATCGCGCCCATTGCTCTCGCTATCGCCCTCGCCTTGACCGGTTGCGCCGGAACAGACACCACCCCCACCGGTGCCGCGGACTCCAAACCCGTCGAAGAAGCACCCCAGGCTCCTGACCTGGCCGGCGGCCAGGTTGAGTCATTGCCGTTCAACGCGAGCGGTCTGCTCGGCGGTACGGCGCAGCCCACCTTCCCTGACGGCGAGCCAGGCGAGGTATCGGTGGTTCAGGTCGGCCCGCTCGACAAGGACAGTGGGACTCTGATCTTCGCGTTCAGGAACAACACCAGCGACGGCATCTCGCACGTCGACTGGAGCTCAACGGCACGCAGCGGCGGTTCTATCGTCGCGACCGGTAGCAGCCAAGGCACGACGCCCTCTCAAGTGCAGCCAGGTGAGGTCGGTCTCGCCTACATATATTTCGACAACAGTGCGGCAGTCCCCGACGACTCTGAGTATGAGTTCACGGCGAGCACTAGCCCTGTGGACACCAGCTCGTACAACACCGCGCCGTTCAAGGTCACGGAGGCCAATCTCGTGGGCGAGGCCATTGTGGGCTCTGCCATTAACGAGACCGGCGCCGAGGCCACTGGCCCCTACAGTGTCAGCATCTACTGCTTCGACGGCGACAACCTGTTGTCGCAGTCAGGCACCTACGCGGAGCAGGATGACGACATCGCAGACGGTGGTACGGTCACGTTCTCGGCAAATCTCTATGGCGATGCGTGTCCGACGTTTGCCCTGGGTGTCGGCGGCTACTTCTCCTAACCAGGGCACACCTGCGCTGCCTGCTCATCGAGGACACACGCAACGCCCCAGTTGTCTGCACGTAACGATGACGAGAAATCAAGAACCCCGAAGCCGCGAGGCTCCGGGGTTCCGTCGTGACGGGCGTGGAGGTCACTCGCGACGTGTCGCCTGAGCACCCTCGCGATCTCCTCGTCGGCGAAGCCGGCGACGCGGGCCTCGATTACGACATGGTGTCTCGCAACCCATGGGTTATGAGGCTCGTAGGTTGCGAGACACGTCGTCGGCATGACGTCGTAGCCGAAGGAATGCGCAGCCTCGTTGCGTTCGCTGGGCGAGTGACAGTCTCTCGATAGAGTCGATACATACAGGGGGGTATTATTTCGCCGCGAAAATCGCCAACTACATCACAGCTCAAAGTTCTACTGATGCGATCGGGTCAGCTTTGTGCCTTCGACGGATGCACTGCGAAGCTCTTCGAAGAGGCCATTCATCCGCAGGATCAAGACACGGTGGTCTCTGAGATAGCTCACATTCTCGCAGCCAGCCCTGGCGGTGCTCGACACGACTCTTCCCAGGACGACGATCAACGAGCCGATATCTCGAACTTGATAGTGCTTTGCGACAGACACCACAAAGTCGTGGATGCACAGCGCTTCAGGTACACCCCCGAGATTCTTTGGGAGATGAAGGCAAATCACGAATCGGCGGTCAGTCGAGGGCAGCTCTATGCCATGAATGCGGTCGGCTTTGCCGAGCTGGAGGCAGTTTGCTCTTCGCTCCGGCTCGCAAGCAGAGTTGTTTCGTCGAGCATTGAGACGCTTGTGCTGCCCCCTAAAATTACCGAGAAAATGGCGGCCAATGATCTGGGTGAGATCTCAGCGGCGCTGATCAGGATGGGAATTGCTAAAACGACAGCGGTAGAGGCGTTTATCAGCTTCAGCGAACGCGGCGCACCGGGATTCTCAACGCGCCTTCAGCAGTGGTTCAAAGCAAAGTACGCAGAAGGGATATTGGCGCCCCTGAGCGGAGACGATTTGTTCTCCTTCGTGTGCTCTGCCGCCTTAGACAACGCCGGCGTGAACCGAAATGAACTACTCGAAGCTGCGGCGATCGCCGTAGTTGTCCACCTCTTCGAAATCTGTGAGATTTTTGAGGCCGTGCGTGCTGCTTCCTGACAAGTTCATCGCGCCAGCCGACTCACTTGTAGGCGCAGGTCTGCATTTGTGGCATGCCATGCCAAGCGCCATGACCATCGGAGAGGCCTGGTTCCTCTTCCGAACTCGTATTGACAACCAGGCAAGTTTTTTCCATTTCGTCCTGGTTCTTGATGTTCTTTTCGTTCTCTCTCTCATCGATTCTGAGGAGAACATTCTGATCCGGAGGGACGTAAATGCTGATCCAACTATCAGCGAATAAAGACGTTTTTGTTCCCATTGATTTCGGCCCCGGCTTGAACGTAATCCTGGCCGATCGAACCGCGGAAGCGTCAAAAACTGACAGCCGAAATGCGCGAGGAAAATCGAGCCTCCTCAGCGCAATCAACTACTGCCTAGGAGGAAACTTCCCAAGCGAGTTTGAAACGCTGGCCGAGGACGACTGGGAATTCCGGCTCACTCTGACCCTCGATGGTGTGACCGTCGCTGTTTCACGGAACTGCGCATCACCTAGAAACCGCGTCAATATTGAACACCTTTCGGGCGAGGCGCCTGCCTGGCTCTCGCTGCTGGAAGAAGGGAGATTGCGAAACGATACTTGGAAACAGGTCCTCGGATGGAAGCTGTTCGGTCTCCCAGATGACTCAGACGATGAGACTTCGCGCCTCTCCTCGCGCACCCTCTTGACCTACCTGATCCGGAGGGTGGCCCCTGACGATCCGACAAAAATCATGGCCCAACAAGCAGCCCGCTCGTCACGAGTCCACACGTCCTACTTGATGGGCCTGGATTGGCAGGTCACGCATCAACTCGCAGAACTCAAGAATGAACAACAGGTCTACAAAGCCATCGACACGGCCGCCTCGTCGAAGTTCTTGTCGTCCGCAGTTGGCAACGAAGCCGACCTTTTGATTGAACGCCAAGAAGCGATCCTTGTCCGCGACCGCATAGCTCAAGAGGCCCGCGGTTTTGTCCTCCTCGACGACCCTGACGATCTCATCTCCCAAGCTGATCAGTTGACGGTTGAGGTAAATGGTCTTCGAAATGATGCTTACATGGCTCGTCAAATGGTCACCCTGCACGAGGCTTCCTTGGAGGAATCCGCTCAGTCAGCCGCCGACGAGACGCTGACGATGCTGCGGGCGGAAATGAACGGCGCGTTCCGGGAAGAAGCTCGCGCCCGGTTAGACGAAGTCGAAGCGTTCCACAATCGCATCTACGAAAACCGTGTCGGTTATCTCGGCCAGGAGCTGGATGAACTTCGCGGGCGACTAGCGGACTACGAACGGCGATTGGCCGTAGCTCTTAGTCGTCGGACTAATGTCCTCGGCCAGATAAATGCTGGTCGCGTCCTCGATGAACTGCTCGCCCTGCAAAGATCGCACATCGAGCTCGAGGCCCACGTTCGCGATCTCGACCTGCAAATCAATGCCCTGCGCCGATGGGATAGAGCCAGGGAAGAGCTAAACGTCAAGAAAGGCGAACTACGCGTACAGGCATCGGAGAGCTTGAACGAGTGTCAACCCGACGTCGACAGATTCGCAAGCCGATTCGATTCGCTCATTCGATCCCTGTACGGGCGTGGAGGAGCCCTCACCGTGAAAGTGGACGACGATGGTTACAAGGTGACGCTGAAAGTGCCCGCATCAGCCAGCACAGGGGTCAGCAAAATGAAACTCTTCAGCTACGACCTGACTCTGCTCGCGGAATCCGAACCACGGGTTCACCCTAAATTTCTCATCCACGACTCCGTCGTTTTTGACGGCGTAGACACCGTGCAGACACAGACTGCTTTAGAAACGGTAGAAGGACTCGTCGCTGCCCCCGAAAACACCAATTTTCAGTACATCGTCATGCTGAACAGTAATGAGGTGCCAACGGCTCTCTCTGAATCTGAATGGTTTTTAAAGGGCGTCCGCCGGCGCATCCTCGAAACCGAAGTGGGAGGCGCGTTTGGCCTCGTCTTTTAGCCTGAGGTGCCGGAAGCGCGATTGACGCGTCATGCGTAGCCCACCGAGTCTCGCAACCTTAGGGTTATGAGGCACTCAGGTTCCGAGACACGTTACGGTGGTCGTGGACGATGTCTGCGAGTGTGTGCAGCACGTGTCCGGTCGCAGAGTTGCGATTTTGCGAAGAGGGTCCTCAGGGGAGGCTTGGATCTGACGGAAGCTGCGACCGAAGCCACTGCCAGGCTTCGCGTGGACGGACTCGTACCTCTTGACCTCGGCGCCCCAGCAATCGTCCCGCGCAGGTCCATGCATCAATTGACATCACGACAATCCGGGGGAAATCATGAAGAAAATATCTGCACTCTGCTCTGGATTAGCCGTCATCCTTTTCTTAACGGGCTGCGCTGGCCAGGTGAGCGATCCGGCAGCATCTTCGGCCCCGTCGCCTTCCAGTGCCGGTTACCTTTCGGCTTCCGCTTCGCCCAGAGCGCCTGGGTCACGTCCCCCTGAGTGGATGCTCCTATTGGTGTCAAGCGACTCTTTGTGCCGTATTGGGCTGCTGAGCCTTGCCGTCGAGCCATGCGCTGAAGGCGGTTTCCAGGTCGGTGTCGGCGCGTTGTCCTATCTCGAGTCGGCGTAGGCGCTGGTAGGGGACGTTGAGCTGTTTGGCTGCATCGGTGAGGACGATGCCGAGGGTGTGGCGGCGTTGCCGCAGCCGCGGTCCACTAGGCAGAGGGACAGCATGATTTTGGGTGAGTAACGCGAATATTTCGTTGGCGACGTGGCGTTTGAGGCAGCGGACGATGTCGTGGTCGGAAAGGCCTTCAGCGGTGCGGCGAGCGATGTAGGCCATGGTGCGGGGTTCCTTGTGGCGTTTGCGCAGCAGCACGATGCGGTGCAAGGCTGCGTTGGCTTGCCGGTCACCACCGCGTGAGAGACGGAAGCGCTGCCGTGTTCCGGAGGATGCCGGTATGGGTGCGACGCCACAGAGGGCTGCGAACTGAGCCTTGGTGGTGATGCGATCTGGATTGTCGCCAGCAGTGGCGAGCAAGTGCGCGGCAACGAATGGGCCGACTCCGCTTGCGGCCATGAGAGCCGGGTTCTGACGAACGGCGAGCACAGTGAGTTGCTGGTCGATATAGGCAATGTCTGCCGTCAGCGCCTGGTGGCGTTGCGCGAGCCGTTTCGCCGATGCTCGAACTACCAGCTCCGGAGTGGTGCCGGGTGCCGGACGTGTGCGTGCGAGAGTGTTCGCAAGTTTGTCGCCGTCAAAGCGACGAAAATCCTGTCGGACTGCCTCGGGCGCGCTGACCAACAGGCTGTGGATCTGATTGATGCTCGCGGTGCGTGCCTTGGTGGCCGAGGATCGTTCCGCGAGCAAGATCCGCATCGATTCGACGTCGCCGTCGGTCACGTCCCGCCGGGTGGTGTAATTCATCGTCACCGTGCGGGTCAGTTGTTTTAGTTTAGGCGGCAGCGAGTTCTGGGAGGATCACCGCCTCGGCGATGACCTCGGTTGGGTTGTTCATTGTGGTCAGCTCGAGCATCGAAGCCTCGGAGAAGTAGCGTCGTTCGCCGGCTTCCCATTCGTCGTGTTGCTCGATCAGGACTGACCCCGCCAGGCGCAGTAGGGCGGCGGAGTTGGGGAAGACACCGACGACGTCGGTCCGGCGTTTGATCTCCTTGTTGACCCGTTCCAACGGGTTAGTCGACCAAATCTGTCGCCAGTGACGCCGCGGAAAAGTAGCGAACGCGAGCAGGTCGGGTTGGGCATCGGTGTGAACCGTCCCTGATTTCCTGCCGCTTTCTTTCTGGTGAAAGGATTCGGTTATGCCCAAGAAACACCCAACAGAGGTTCGCGAACGAGCGGTCCGTATGACTCTTGATCGTTTGAAGGATTACCCATCGATGTGGGCTGCGTGCCGCGACCTGGCCCCCAAGCTCAACATCGGCGCCGAGACGCTCCGGAAATGGGTCACCCAGGCGCAGGCTGACGCCGGCGAACGCACGGGTCCCACGAGCGAAGAGCTTGAGGAAATCAAACGGTTGAAGCGCGAAAACCGTGACCTGCGCGAGACGAACGACATCCTCAAAGCGGCCGCGTCTTTCTTCGCGAGGGAGCTCGACCCTCGCAACCGTCCATAGTCGCTTTCATCGTCCAGATGAAGGCGAACGGCCATGGAGTCGAGTTGACGTGCGGCGTCCTGCGCGAGCAGGGCGTCACGGTCAC
>NZ_PJJT01000042.1:0-6432 GCF_002929615.1 Cryobacterium sp. M91
GAGCAGGGCAGACTGGTCTAGAGCCATCGTGTGGTGTCCTTCGTGAGTTGCTTTAGTCGGTACTCACTGACCATCGCACGATGGCTCCTCGCGTTGGCGAAGCAACGCTCAAGGCCGGGAAACTCCACCACTCAATGGGACATGACCCGCCGGGGCCGAGTTCGAAGCTGTCAAGTCCTCGCGTTGGGCCCTTTTTGTTGCGTGAGTTTTAGCCGGTTGCACCGGTGTGTGAGGTACGTGCCGTTTCACGTGCGCGGACGATCTACTCAGCCAAGACTTATACCTCTAGGGGTATGGTGGAGATGCGGATCAGTAAACGAAAGGAAGTAACTCAGATGATGTGGGGTAACGGAAGTATGGGATGGTCCTGGGGGTTCGGCCTACTAGCTATTGCCGGTGTCGCCGTGCTTATTTATGTCATTGTTCGTTTTTTGTCGAACAAATCCGGAAGCGATGACACGCGATCTGCTCCGAGGCAAGCTAATTCGGCCGGTGCCAGGCAGATTCTTGAGGAGCGGTTCGCTCGGGGGGAGCTCACTGCGGAGCAGCTGCGTGATCAGCTGCGGGTGCTCGAGGAGGGCCGGTAGTGCCCGGTCTTAGTCGCCGTAGCGCCCTGATCCTCGGCGGGGTCGGGATTGCGGCCACGGCTGTGGGCGGAGCGGGTTTCTTTGTCAATCAACGGATCTCCTCGACGACGTCACCGGCTATACCGTCCGGGAGCGACCTCGTCGAGCCCCCGGAGCTACGAAGCGTCAGCGGTACTCTCACCGTTGATCTCGAGTCTTCCCCCCAACAGGTGACCATTGCTGGTCGTGATGTGCGTGCGCTGAGTTACAACGGTGGCGTGCCCGGCCCCACACTGCGCGTTCGAGCGGGAGACACCCTCAACGTCAGCCTTCGCAATGGGCTGGCAGATCCGAGCAACCTGCACGTGCACGGTCTCCATGTCTCGCCCGAGAACAACAGCGACAACATGTTCGTCACCGTCGCAGCCGGCGCCTCCTTTGATTATCAGTACGAATTGCCCGCCAATCACCCGCCGGGCGTGTACTGGTATCACCCGCACCACCATGGTTTCGTGGCCGATCAGGTATTCGGCGGGCTTTACGGCACCATTATTGTTGAAGACCCCGACCCCATCCCGGCCAGCCGGGAACGTGTCCTCGTCATTTCCGACATCACCCTTGATTCCGCGGGAACAATTCCAGCGGCCACAGCGATGGAGAAAACGTCCGGACGCGAGGGAGACCTCGTCCTGGTCAACGGTCAGCTCACCCCCAGTATGACTTCCCGCCCTGGTGAGCGGGAACGATGGCGCATCGTAAATGCCTGCGTGTCCCGCTATCTGCGGCTGCGCCTCGACGGGCAGCAGCTGTCCCTCCTCGGAATTGACTCCGGACGGTTCGAAGCCGCGCACGACGTCGACGAGGTCGTGCTGGCCCCGGGGAACCGGGCCGACCTTCTCGTCACCGGCACGGCCGGCAGCTCCGTGCTGCGTACGCACACCTATGACCGAGGTATGTCCGGCGGAATGATGATGGGAGGCGGAAGCTCCGCTGGAGCCGACGACGTCGCGCTGGCCTCCTTTGTCGTGACCGGTGACGACGTCACGACAGTCGCCGCCATACCCGGCCAGCCCGCTCCACGAGACCTTCGCACGGCTACCGTAACCGCTCGACGCGAGTTGATCTTCGCGATGGGAATGGGCGGGGACACGGGCAGTGGCATGGGTGGAAACATGGATGGCGGAATGGGTGGAGGAGTGGGTGGGGGCATGATGTCAGCCACGATCAACGGCCAGGTATTCGATGCCACCCGGGTCGACACGACCGTGCAATTCGACAGTGTGGAGGATTGGTTGCTGACAAATACCAGCCCGCTCGATCACCCCATGCACCTGCACGTGTGGCCGATGCAGATTATCGAACAGTCAGGCCAGCCCGTCAAAACCATCATGTGGCAAGACGTCGTGAACATCCCGGCACGCAGCACCGTGCGAGTACGTATCGCGTTTGACGACTTCAGCGGACGTACCGTGTACCACTGCCACATTCTTGACCACGAAGACAGAGGAATGATGGGAGTTATCACCGCAAACTGACAGTAGCCGCAACCATCAATTCGAAAAAAATGGATTAGGAGAAATCAATGAACTACGCACACACCATCACCGTCTCGCTGCCCTACGAAGTAGCCGTCTCCAGGGTGCGGGAAGAACTAGCCAACCAAGGATTCGGCGTTCTTACCGAAATCGACGTCCACGCGACCTTCGAAACGAAACTCGGCGTGGAAAGTGCGCAGGCACTGGGCGACTACCTGATCTTGGGTGCCTGTAACCCCGCCCTCGCCGAACAGGCGCTCACTGCAGAGCCCGACATGGGCTTGCTGCTTCCGTGTAACGTCGTCATTCGACGAAGCCCGTCAGCGACTACCACCACGGTTCAAGCTATCAACCCACAAACCATGGTCCAGCTGAGCAATTCCCCGGGGATACAGAACGTTGCTGATCAAGCCGATCAGCGTCTTCTCGCCGCGCTAGCCGCTCTCCAAGGAGAAAGCAGCAGCAAGTAATACGCGGTCTAGCCCGCTGAAGCACGGCCAGAATTTTATGGCCGTGTCAGGCGCTAGCCGCGCTGGTGGTCCGATTGGCGATCTGGCAGGCTTCACTAAAAGATGGGCCGGGTGCCGTTAGCGTCCGAGTAACCGGGACCAGAATGATCCGGTCGATTTTTCTTTGACATGCCCGGCGCATTGTTGGTTGCGTGGCACACCGCGCATGACCTGATCAATGTGCTGACCGCAGCCCGCCCACGTTGTCTTTTGGCACACTTTGCACGTTACGGCACGACACATAAGGATCTCCATTCAATTCGGTGAACTAATCATAAAATAATACACCAGGGGGTATTCTGGCCGGGTGGTGACAGGACGGGCCGCCTGTGAGCCTGCTGCCAAGCGGTTTCGCGGGGGCGCGAGGTTTAGCGGGTGGCGATACTGGCGCGCACGTCGTCCATGTTGAGGTTCTCGACGCCGGCAATGAGCTCTTCCAGGCTGGCCGCGTTCAGGGCGCCTGCTTGGGAAAAGACGAGTACGGAGTCCCGAAACGCCATCAGCGTGGGGATGGAACGGATGCCCGCGGCTGCGGCCAATCCCTGTTCCGCTTCGGTGTCGACTTTTCCAAAGGTGATTGCGGGGTGTTTTTCAGACGCCGCGCTGAATGTCGGGGCGAAACTGCGACACGGGCCGCACCACTCGGCCCAAAAATCAACCAACACGATGGGACTCTGGGCAATGGTCGCGTCAAAGGTGGTCTCGGTGAGATCCGTAATAGCCATAAAAACAGTATATACCTACTAGGGTATTTTGCATACCGCGTGGGGTATACGCCAACTTGGCAGATATCCAGCGCGGAAACGGCCTACAAAGAGTTGATCACACACACCTGGCCGACGTATTCGGAGACCGCGTCCCATCAGATCACCTCTCGCCGGGAGCGGAACATGGCCAGAATGCAGGTGCGCCCCTGGGTGAGGTTGCCGACGGATGCCTCGGTGCGCGAGGTCACGGATCGAGCGTTGGCGAGGTCGCCGAAGGTTCAATCGGCGACGACAGCATGGTGACAAGTCTTGCAGCTTCAGGCGAGTGTAGGCGCCCTCGCGCTGTGGATCCCACATGCAGGGTTTTCTGGCACAGGACCTGGATGTTTATAGTTTTGGGCTCCCATTTTTACACGTTTCCCACCAGATTCGCAGCAATTTGAACCCCTGAATCCCCGGTAAGCACCGGGACTCAGGGGTTTTTCCGTGCCTCGAAATCGCGCAACCTGTGAAAAGGTGCAGCCTGGTTGAGACGCTTGGCGATCGAGGGCTGACCGGGCGATCGTGCAGCCAACCTATGCTGAATCACATGGCAACCGCAGACGCCACCCTGCTCTGCATCATCCTGGTATTTCTCGCCATCTTCCAGCTGCTGCTGATCGCAGGCCTGCCGCTCGGGCGGTTCGCCTGGGCCGGCCGGCACGAGGTGCTCCGGACATGCCAGCGCATCGGCAGCGCCCTCTCGATCGCGCTCTACCTCGTGTTTGCACTCCTCGTACTCGAACGGGCGGAGCTGACGTCTTTCATCTACAGCGCGAGCTTCATCGGCGTGGCCGTGTGGGTGCTCACTGGGTACTCCACGCTCAGTGTGATCATGAACGGGATCTCCCGCAGCAAATCGGAACGCCTTGTGATGACGCCGGTGAGCCTTATGCTGGCGGGACGGTGCCTGGTCGTCGCGATCAGATAAACATCCGCTCAAATCAGCATCCGCTCGACGTGACGGCAGCGGCACACTCGATGAAGTCCAGACAGCAGACGAGGACCGGACTACCGTGAAGTCATGCCAATCGGCGGATTCCGCGGCGTTGCCTTCAGCCTGATCCCGGGGTTGAACACCGCCCTGCACTACCAGCGCGCGTGGCTGATACCTGATCTGCGCGCCGGCATCGTGCTCAGCTTCCTGCTGATCCCGGCCGGTATGGGCTACGCGGAGGCCTCCGGGCTGCCCGCGTACACCGGCCTGTACGCGACGATCGTGCCGCTGCTGCTCTACGCCGTCTTCGGCCCATCGCGCATCCTCGTGCTCGGTCCCGACTCGGCGCTCGCCCCGATCATCGCAGCGTCGATCCTGCCGTTGGCGCTCGGCAATACCGAGCGAGCGATTGCCCTCGCCGGACTCCTCGGCCTGATGGTCGGCCTCATCCTGCTCGTTGCCGGAGTGCTGCGACTCGGCTTCGTCACCGACCTGCTCTCCAAGCCGATCCGGGTCGGCTACCTCAACGCCGTTGCTTTGCTCGTGATCATTTCGCAGATTCCCAAGCTGCTCGGGTTCTCCATCGACGTTCCCGGCCCGATTCAGGGGATGGGCGCAATCATGCAGGCCGCTGCGGCGGGGAGCATTGTCGTCGCCGCGATGCTGCTCGGCCTCGCCTCCCTCGCCGTCATCGTCGGGTTGCGTTTCCTGCTCGGAGGGCGCATCCCCGGCGTGCTGATCGCGGTCGTCGCGTCCATTGTGGTTACGGCGATCTTCTCGCTGCAGAACGTGCTTCCGATCGTCGGCGCCATGCCGCAGGGGCTCCCCGCACCGGCGCTCGGCGGCCTCGTCTGGGGCGACGTGGTTTCGCTGATCGGACCGGCGCTGGGCATAGCGCTCATCGCCTTCGCTGACACCGGGGTGCTCTCCCGCACGCTCGCGGCGCGCCGCGGTGACAGTGTGAACGGCAGCCAGGAGATGGCCGGACTCGGACTCGCCAATATCGGGGGCGGGTTCTTCGGCGGCTTTCCGATCTCCGCCTCCACCTCACGCACGCCCGTCGCCGAGCAGGCAGGGGCGCGATCCCAGCTGACGAACGTCGTTGGTGCCCTGATCATTGTCGTCTTCATGCTTGTTGCCCCCGGCGTAACCGGGTACCTCCCGTCGGCCACACTCGGCGCCGTGGTCATTGTGGCCGCCGCCAGCCTGGTCAATGTTTCGGGCGTCTCGCGATTGTGGCGGATCGACAAAACGGATGCCCTGCTTTCGATCGCCGCGTTCCTCGGCGTTTTTCTGGTGGGCGTTTTGCAGGGCATTCTCGTCGCGATCGGGCTGTCTCTGGTGGCGTTCGTGATCCGCGCGTGGCGTCCGTATCGGGCGGAGCTCGGGCGCATTCCGGGTGTGCGCGGGTACCATGACCGCTCCCGGCATCCGGATGCCGATCGCGTTCCCGGCATCGTTATTGTGCGTTTCGACGCCCCGCTGTTCTTTGCCAACGGGGGTATCTTTGATTACTACGTGCGCTCGGTGGTGCGGCGGGCGGAGCGGGAATCGGAGGCCGATGGCACGCCGATTCACACCGTCATCCTTGCCGCCGAGCCGATCACCGATATCGATACGACCGCCATTGACGAACTGCTCGAGCTTGACGAGTACCTCGCGTCTCGGGGGGTGACGCTCGTGCTCGCCGAGATGAAGGGGCCGGTGAAGGACCGGCTGCAGGCCTTCGGACTGGGCAACAGGTTTCCACCCGAGCGGCTCGCGCCGACGGTGGGCGCCGCGGTTGATGCTGCGAGTGGGGAGCTTCGCGACGATATCGGCGGAGCGATTTGAGGTGGTCGCGGTGGCCTCTGACTCGGGGCGCTGCGACCTCACCAACGAAGTAGACCACTACATTTAGTCCCTTCGCTCGGCTCAAACTCGCGCTCGATCGCTGGCCCGTCCGACGCGCGCATGGCTCTCGCTGCAAAGCAACTACGATTTCCCTGCGAGACCCGGCCATTTCGGTTGGTCGAGCTTGCCGAGACCGCCATGAACCAGCGCGAGCAGGCCTGCGAGACCCGCCCGTTTCCGTTGGTCGAGCTTGCCGAGACCGCCATGGACTGGGCTGAGCCGGTCTCGACAACGCGCGGTCGGCCC
>NZ_PJJT01000044.1:0-6660 GCF_002929615.1 Cryobacterium sp. M91
CCAGTCGACTTCGAACTGCAATACTCATCACAGACCGCGGAAGTTCAACTCGCCGCTTAACCCGTGTCCACTAACCGGGGGCAAGGCCAGCCACACCGTTCTTTTCGCTGTTGCCAGCGTGATACCTCTCATTGTGTTCCACCCGATCACAGTGCTAACGAGCCCCTCGTTGCCTCGCAACCGTATGGGCCGGACCATGAAGCCTCCCGGTAATCGTCTGCGCACAAGCCGGACCGGCCCTGACTGCACCCAATCGAACGCACCGCCATGGGCGTGTCATGGGGCCTGCGCCGGTGAGCCTTGACGCTGGCGCCCATCCAGCCGGACGTGACCCGACAAGCTGCTACCTATCGGCTCGCTGGAACAACACCACGTCTATGAACATGACGGACTCGCATCCGAGGAAAATTCGATGCCTCTGCGACCGCGCGGAAAAAATCCACAGGAATCAAACAGGGATGGCAAAGTCAACACAATTACGACGGGCTGACCGCGCCCCACTCCATTGCCGTGACGACCACCGCACAGATGAGAAAAATAATCACGATCAGCAGGGTAAACGTTGCAAGGAGGCCGAGCCGCAGTCGTCTACGACTCACGGCAAAACGGATGACCACCATCGCCGCATACAGAACCAATACGATAACCAATCCTGTGGTCGCGACCCCGGCTGGGCTGAGCCACTGCATAGCGAAAAGTAGCCCGGCGCAGATGAGCGTAAGAGCGCCACCCACCACAAGCCAGATAGCGCCCATCGACGTAGTCAGCGATCGTTGATCGCGCACTCGCTGCGACTCTGACATTATCGGCATCCTTCCGTCTCGTCTTGCGCAGTACCCACGTTGCCACTCGCGAGAAGAAAATGCCAGAGCCAAGCACGCATCTGCTCCCTCTGTGCCCGTTCTCCGCCTACCCTCATCGACGTTTTGTGTCGTCACAATTCTTTTGTCCCTCAGCACTCGGCACCGGTCTGCGATGGAATATTCGACCAATGGGGCATTGTGGAGTGATGCTCTCCTAAAACTAAAGATCAGCCTGACCGCACCACGCCAAAATTCACCGATTGCACCAGGTATGTTTCAGACTCCGCGATGCTGAGAAACCCACCTTCGACTGGCCCGACTGGTGCAATGATCGAAGGTTGCATAGCTCTCTCGGTAACGTGCACCTGAAAAGTACAAGTGCAACTATTACGCTGATGAAAATGACCCATGAAAAAGCGAAGCCGCCGGCAAACGGCGGCATAAGAACTGGGACGGTCCAGTAGGCGGGGAGCCGGCTGATCATTAGGCCGACCTGCTTCCCGCTCGTAATGAAAGGAACTCCATGAAAGCATCCGCACAACTCGGCAGCAACTTGTAGTCAGTCCTGGTTGACATGATCGAGCTTCACATCCAAGGCAAGCAGGCGCACTGGAGCGTGGTGGGCAAGAACTTCCGCGACTTACACCTCCAGCTCGACGAGATCATCACCGACGCGCGTCTGTTCTCTGACGAGCTGGCCGAACGAATGCGCGCCCTTGACGCCCTGCCCGACGGCCGCTCCGGCACAGTGACAACGACCACACACCTACCCGCATTTCCCGACGGAGAAGTTGATACGACTGAGACGGTGACCCTGATCACGGCGCTACTGAACACTACTGTCGACAACATCCGTGCCGTGCACGACGAGGTCGATGAGGAAGACCCGACCAGCGCCGAGAACCGCACCCCACGCAAGCCCACCACCAAAGATTCCACCCGGCCGGTGGGTAAGGCGTAGCGAGACGACCAGACACCTGGTCAGTGAGCTCAAAGAACTCGAACACGTACGAGTCTTTGGCTGCCCGACGCCCAAGTTCCCAATCGGCAAGGGCAGCTGCCGCGTGAAGTTGGTGGGAGCGGATCCGATTCGTTCGCGAGTGCGGTTGATGATCTGATTCATCAGCGCTTTACGCGACCACTCCGACAGGAAGGGCAAGAGCGGTATCGGTGGTCATATCCTCTAGTCCGCCCGCTACATCAGTCTCCGCGTTCACCCCGACTCCACCCATCAGCTGGTCAACCGCCCGCGGCGGCTTCCGCGCTACCCATCGAACACTTCCCCACTAGCGAAGGCCGCGTCCAGTGGCGCCGCCTTCACGAGAGCTGCTGGACACTCCGCGAAAATGACCCGATCCACTAACGGCGTCGCTTCCGGATAAAAACGCGCCGTGATTCCGTAGCAGGTGAAGACAGAGCTCGGACCGTCGTAATAGAGCACCTCATCGGCGGAATCATCGGATCGAGGTCCAGAGCTAATGAACACAGAGAACTCCGCAGTCGACTCGGTTGAGGAGATATCGTACAAGACGACCCCGCCGTCCTCGACTCCGAGGTCTGCCACCGAGGCTGCTGCTCTCTCCCAGAGTGCGCTGTCGACAGAATCGAGGTACGCCGTCGGCTCGTTTACCAACGGCGCGTAGATACTTCGAGACAGGGGATCTTCGAAACTGGCAACTTGTCGCCAGAGGACACCATCAATTCTGCTGTCGTAACCGTGATACTCAGTACTGCAACCGGCCAAGGCCACAGCCGGCACGATGGCGCAGACGAGGGCTGCTCCCCACCTCGCCCTAAGCATTGTCATCACGGTCAGTCTCTCATAGCGGCGAATCCAAAGGACGGCTTCCTTCCTGACCGATGCGAATGGTCGTAAAGGGGCACTTGCGCCCACGGCCCTATCGCGGAGTACGGAAATCCGTCTCGTACGATCACGCTGTTGCAACAAGCAATTTCACGACAGGTGCTCTACGAGCCGGCTCCGTTAGCGTACGTTTTATTCCTTTTTCTGAGGCGACCCCGGCTGGGCGGCGGCGGATGATGATGGTGTCGCAGTCGACGCCGGTGTGTCTTAGCGCTTCGATCCTTTTTACGAGCGTGGTGTGGAGGGCTTCCACGGGAACCGTGGTGTGGAGGGCTTCCACGGGAACCGTGGATTGGTGCCGCAAGCCCAGCAGCATGGGGTTTAATGAGCCCGGTTAGTAGATTCCTGAATCATTTTCCCCGCCCTTCCCGCGGCACCTGGCACCACCGTCCGGCGGTGCCGTTAGAAGCAGATGCGAAGGAGTAGATGATGGACATCGTGCACGAACGTGCCGCGGGGATGGAGATCTCCAAACGCGACGCGAAGGTCTGTATCCGAATATCGGGGACACGCGCGGGAACATTCAGCAAGACCGCGGCCACGTATGGGTCGACGACGAACGAGATCGTGCGCCTGCGCCGTGACCTGGAGGAGTCCGCGGCGACGGTGGTGGTGGAGGCCACCGGCGACTACTGGAAACCGTTCAATTTTCTGCTGGCCGAGTCGCTGAACGTGGAACTGGCCAAGGCAAAAACTGCGCGCAATATCCCGGGACGTCAATCCGATCTCTCAGAAGCGAGGTGGTTAGCCTAGCTCGCCGCCCACAACCTGCTGCGGGCCAGTTTCGTGCCACCAGAGCCGATCCGCCAGCTGCGGGACCCGAATCGCACCCGGTCGAACCTCACTCACGAGCGCACCCGCGATCCCGTTCGCACTGCTGCAGGGCAGCATCTTCAGCCGCATTAAGGCGCTCACCTACGTCGTCTGCGTGCACCTGTTGTTCGACCTCGTCGTGTTCCGCGTGCATGCGCACAATCGCGAGTGGCTGCAGGTGTTCGTGTACTGACCGACTCGCTCGCAGACAGCGCGACGGCCGCTACAGGCCAGGCAAATGGCGGATGTTCGACCGCGCCATCCGCACCGTCTCCCCCACGCCGCCGTTCAGGACGACCTTCGACAGCGCGAGTCCGAAGCCCTTCACCTGGTCAGCGGTGATCGTCGGAGGCAGCGACAGCGCGTTCGGGTCGGTGATGATGTCGACGAGCGCAGGACCGTCGTGCGCGAGTGCCTCCGCGAGGGCGCTGCGGAGCATTCGCGGGTCATCGACACGCACCGCATGGAATCCGACCGCCTTCGCGATCGTCGCAAAGTCGACAGCGGGAACGTCGACACCGAAGTCAGGCAGCCCGTCGACGAGCATCTCGAGCTTCACGAGGCCGAGGGTCGAATTGTTGAAGACGACGACCTTCACCGGCAGCTTGTAGGCGACCGCCGTGATGAGCTCACCCATGAGCATCGACAGCCCGCCATCGCCCGCCATCGCGACGGTCTGTCGCCCCGGGTAGGCGAGCTGCGCACCGATCGCCTGCGGCAGAGCGTTCGCCATCGACCCGTGCAGGTAGCTGCCGATGAGCCGACGGCGTCCGTTCGGGGTGATGTAGCGGGCCTGCCAGACGTTGCACATTCCGGTGTCGGCCGTGACAATCGCGTCATTCGACATCAGCTCGTCGAGAACGGATGCCGCAAACTCCGGATGGATCGGAATCGTCGTCTCAACGTCGGTGTACTGAACGTCGGTGTACTGACCGACGACCGAGTCGAGCAGCCTGTGGTGGCGATCGAGGGTCTTCTTGAGGAACCTGCGATTGGTCTTTGGAGCAATGAGCGCGGTGAGCGCCGCGATCGTGGAGCGTACGTCGCCGTGGATCGGATACTCGACGTTCGCCCGCCGTCCGATGTGGTCAGGTGCACTGTCGACCTGGGCGATCATGACCTTGCGCCCGTCGGGCAGGAACTGGTCGTATGGAAAGTCGGTGCCGAGCAGGATGAGCAGCTCGGCATCGTGGATGCCGGCGTGAGCGGCACCGTACCCGAGAAGTCCCGTCATACCGACGTCGAAGGGGTTGTCGTACTGGATGTACTCCTTGCCGCGGATCGAGTGTCCGATGGGAGCGGCGAGGAGGTCCGCGAAGGCGACGACCTCGTCGTGGGCGCCCGCGACACCGATGCCCGCGAAGATCGCGACCGTCTTCGCCGAGTCGATCGCCGACGCAAGCGCGCGGATGTCCGCCTCATCCGGAACCAGCGCCGCCCGCGACGGCAGCACGAGCGTCGGCGCTGGGCGGTCGGCGTCGAGCTCGGCGAGGTCGCCGGGAATCGTGACGACCGCGACGCCGCGGAGACCGATCGCATGCCGCATCGCGGCGTTGATCACCCGAGGCGCCTGCTTGGCGGTCGAGATGAGCTCGCAGTAGTGGGAACATTCGACGAAAAGCCGGTCGGGGTGCGTCTCCTGGAAAAACGACGTGCCGATCTGGTTGGTCGGCAGGTGGCTCGCGATCGCGAGCACGGGTGCGCCGGAGCGATGAGCGTCGTACAGTCCGTTGATCAGGTGCAGGTTGCCGGGGCCCGAGCTGCCCGCACACACGGCGAGTTCGCCGGTGAGCTGAGCTTCGGCGCCGGCAGCGAACGCTCCCGCCTCTTCGTTGCGCACATGGATCCAGTCGATGCCGCCCTTCCTCGACCCGCCACTGCGCCGCACCGCGTCGACGATCGGGTTAAGGCTGTCGCCGACGATGCCGTAGATGCGCCGCACCCCGGCGTCTGAGAGCTGTGCGATGAGCTGATCCGCAACGGTATGAGCCATGCGACCCAGTCAAGCACATGCCGCGCCGCGGGGCCACGGGTGGCCATACCCGCAGGGGCGTATTCCAGCCAACGTCGCAACACCTGAGTTCTAGGAGTAGCGATGACAGACAGTTCCCGAACCCGTAAGAAGGTTACCGGCGCGCTGCCAATGACCGAGACACGTGTTGAATATGCTCGGCTCATGAGGCAGGGAATCAGCAACGCCGAGGCGTGTCGAACACTGAAAATCAATCGGCGAACAGGGATGCGCTGGCGCCACGGCCGGACCGTGAAAAAAGCGCACGGCCGCGAGACGACCTACGCCCCAATCTCCCGGATCGCCCCCACCGTAATCTCCCCGCGGTACCTGTCCGAGGACGAGCGGGTGCACATCGCCGACGCGCTGCACGCCAGCACGTCCCTGCGCCAGATCGCAGCAGCGCTGGGGCGAAGCCCATCCACCATCAGCCGAGAAGTGCGCCGCAATCAAGCCCCGCGCGCCAAGCGATACGCACCCCGAGCCGCTCAAACATTCGCCGACGCGGCACGTAAACGCCCTCGACAAAGCAAGATCGCCGCGACTACGCCACTGCGCGACGCGATCCAAAAGAAGCTGAAGGAACGGTGGAGCCCGCGACAGATCAGCTACCAATTGAGCGCCGACTTCCCCGGCCAGCCAGCCATGAACGTCGTCCACGAGAGCATCTACCAAGCCCTGTATTCGCCGCAGAATCACGGTCTCACGCGGGAGATGACCCGTCACCTGCGCACGGGCCGACGCGGACGGTTACCCCGGCGCAGCACCACCGCGAGGCGTTCACGCTTCTCGGGTCCGCTCCTGAGTGAACGACCCGCCGAAGTCGACGACCGCATCATCCCCGGTCATTGGGAATCTCAATGTCTTTGTCAAGCGGCGAGGGGCCGGTGGATGGCAGGTTCTTGGTAGGGGGTGTGGTCGCGCAGCATGGCCCAGATGACGTTGATGAGGCGTCGGGACAGAACGAGGAAGGCTTGTTTGTGTGACTTTCCTTCCGCCCGTTTCCGGTCGTAATAGATTCTCGAGGCGGGGCTGTTTTTCAGGCTCGACAAGGCGGCGAGGTAGCAGGTGCGCAGGAGTCGCCGGTTGAATCGGCGGGGCCGGTGGTGGTTGCCGCTGATGCGGCCGGAGTCTCTGGGAGCTGGTGCGACGCCGGCAACGCTTGCAAG
>NZ_PJJT01000046.1:0-7330 GCF_002929615.1 Cryobacterium sp. M91
CGACCACTGCGAATCAGTAAGGAAAACGGTGCGAGTCACATCTAAATGCTCTCACAACCAACCCACTGGGTTAAGAGACACGCCCTAGATGCCTGTTGGGGGCGAGTTGGCGTGATTGGTCGTTCCGATGGGGCTCGTTTTGCGTTCCTTCGGGGGCGTAGGTTCGTCAGATGCCGGTGGAGTTTCTGACTGATGATGAGGTCGCTGCGTACGGGCGGTTTATTGGTGCGCCGTCGCGGGCGGATCTGGAACGCGTGTTCTTCCTGGACGACGAGGATCAGGCCTTGGTCGCTGCCCGGCGTGGTGAGCATTCTCAGCTCGGGTTCGCGTTGCAGCTGGTGGCGGTCCGTTGGCTCGGGACGTTCCTGGAGGACCCTGTGGATGTGCCTGTCGTGGTGCTGGACTTCGTCGCTGAGCAGCTGGGGGTTGATGACTCGTCCCGCGTGGACGAATACACAAGCCGGCGGACGACGGCGTTCGAGCATCAGCTGCTCATCCGCCGCGTGTACGGGTGGGTGGACTTCACGGTCGCGGAAGCGGACTTCGTTGCGTGGGTGTCGGCGCGGGCCTGGACATCGGGTGACGGGCCGAAGGCGATCTTCGCCGACGCGTTGGGCTGGTTGCGGCGTCGCAAGGTACTGCTTCCCGGGGTCAGCACCTTGGCGCGTCTGATCGCCCGGCTCCGCCAGGAGGCCGCCGAACGGTTATGGGGCGAGTTGGCGGCGTTGGTCACCAGCCGCCAGCGACGTCTCGTGGAACAGTTGTTGGAGGTCCCGTCCGGGTCGCGGGTCTCGGACCTCGAGCGGTGGCGCAAAGGAGTGACACCGCGCGCTTCGGGTCCGTCGATCATCAAGGCGTTGGACCAGGTCGCTGAGGTCACCGGTCTGGGGCTGGCGAGGATTGGCGTGGAGGACATGGTGCCGCAGCAGCGGCTCGATGAGCTCGCGAAGTACGGAATGCGGGCGGATGCCTCGATGCTGCGCCGGCACCCGCCCGGCCGTCGAGTGGCGACCCTGTTGGCCACGGTGCGACATCTGGAAGGTAAGTCCATCGATGACGCCCTGGAGTTGTTCGACCTGTTGATGGTCACCGAGTTGCTGAACAAGGCCCGAAGCGCCTCGGACAAAGACAAGGTTCGCACACACCCGCGGCTGGCAACGGCGTCAGCGCGGCTCGCCGCCGCGGTGGAGGTACTGTTCGCCGCCGAGGGGTGGGGCGAGCAGGCCCGGATCGGGCAGATCTGGAAGGCCATCGAAGAAGTCGTCTCCCGAGAGCAGGTTCGTGCCGCGTTGATGGTGGTCAGCGAGAACGCGCCTCCCGTTGACACCGATGAAGGCGATGACTGGCGCGCCGAGTTGGTCAAACGCTTCCCGACAGTATCGGGGTTCCTGAAGCTGTTGACACAGGTCATCACCTTCGGGGCCAACGCCGAAGGTGCGCCTGTGTTGGCGGCGATGACAGGGGTGGCGGACGTCCTGGCCCACCGCAGCCGGTTGGCTGCTCCGCTGATCGGCGCGCACCTCATCGAGGTTTCTGTCGTCAGCGGTCCGTGGCGGCGACTGGTGTTCGGGCATCCGGGCTATGAGGACGACGCGGTGAACCGGCACGCCTACGCACTATGTGTCTTGGAACGGTTCTGGAGATGCCTCAAACGGCGGGAGATTTTCGCGGACATGTCCACGAAGTGGCGCAACCCGCAGGCTGCGCTCCTGGATGGTGAACGGTGGCAGGCGATACGGTCCGACACGCTCACCGCGCTCGGACTGCCGGAGTCCCCGGACGCGCTTTTGGCCGAGCATGCTCGCGCCCTTGATGACACCCTGCGGGAGGTCGGTGGGCGGCTCGCCGCCAATGTCGACGCTCGCGTCGATGAGGACGGCAAGATTCACCTCACCGGTCTTAAGGGGTGGCTTGTGAATTCGTGAAATATCCGACGTTAGCGGCGGGGGGAACGTCGCAGTGGTCGGTAGGTACCGGGCTTGTGGGTGGCGCGGGACCATGTGTAGTTGCCGGTGAGGTTGATGTGTTCCCAGCTCAGGGGTGAGAGGTAGCGGAGCAGCTCTGGTGATGGCGGGGTGTCGGTGCCGTTGAGGGTGGTGATGGCTCGGTCGAGGTAGACGGTGTTCCAGAGGACGATCGCGGCGGGTTCCGTGGCGATCCACGGAGGGCCGTCAGGTGCGAGCAGGGATCGTTCGTCGCGGCGCGGGTCGAGCAGCAGCGTCTCGACCTGCGCCTGCTGGAGGGCGTGCACGACCGGGCCGAGACCTCTCTCGCCGCGTCGGCCGCCCCCGGTCGCGGAACGAGCGAGCACGTCCTGCCGATCGCGTTCCAGTTCCTCTTCGAGCCGGATGTCGATCTCTGCGTCGAGCGCCTCGGACGACGCTCCCGCGGCGCGGGTGTGGGTCGGTACCTCGACGACGCGGTCGAGCGATTCCGGAGCCAGGTCTTCGAGGAGCAGTTCCCGAGCGCGCACGTCGCCCGAGACGATCACTAAGGCCGGCTCGTGCTCGCGAACCATTCGATCAACGGTATTGCCCACCTCTTCGGCGTTGGCGCGCCAGACCTCCTCCGTGGCCCGCTGGTAGCGGGCGTGCGACCAGCCGCCTGCTTGTACCTTGGACAGGAAGTCGGTCCGGCCCTCGACCGCGGTGGTGTCATCGACCGCCTCGGGGCGCCCGTGCGACAGACGCAGCCGCCCGCCTTCACGCCCCACCTCCACGATCAGGAACGGGACGTCTTGGGCGCGTTCCCGCAGGAGCGGGACGATGCGCGGCACTCGACCGTGCGTCACGACCTCCGGCCCGATCCGCGCCCCGGGGTGGAACTCGTCCAGCTCGACCGTACCGTACCGTCCCGCACAAGGATGGTCTGGCTCGAAGGGGCGGGCGGACCGTCGTCGGTCAGCAGCTCCAGCGCCACCTCCACGTCCGGCTCCGGTGTACCGGCCCTCAGCATCCGATCGCGGATCGACGTCCGGCGCGCATCCCGCTCGGGCGCGGGTGACCCGTCCGGCCCATCGATGTAGAGCGTTGTCCAGGTTCCCAGACGGGTGAGCAGGTCGGCGAGCTCAGCCATGGGTTGAGCCATCGGGCGGCTCGTGACGGAATGCCCGATCCACCTCGGGTGCGTCGGTGTCGTCGGGGAGGGGCTCGGTCTCGCGGAACGGCTCGGCGTGCGGCGTGCCATGTCCCTGCGTCATCCCGCGAGTCTCCTGTTTCAGCTGGTCGTCCAGCTCTGAGCCGTGCGTGGTGTTTCCTCGTTCTCCGCTCTCGTCCATATCAAAACGCTAGGCGCGCGGCGAACGGGGCGTCGCCATTCCCATCGAACACACAGGATGTAGGGGCTTCCTGTGCGCGGCAGGGACGGTTGCCGGTCAGGGGCGAATCAGTGCGAGCCCGGACT
The DNA here is from genome assembly GCF_002929615.1 of Cryobacterium sp. M91. NCBI lineage: Bacteria > Bacillati > Actinomycetota > Actinomycetes > Micrococcales > Microbacteriaceae > Cryobacterium > Cryobacterium sp. M91. The sequence goes on from NZ_PJJT01000046.1 coordinate 3,403, forward strand.
CGGGATCGATTCTCTTACGAATCGGTTCGGGGGTCGCCGTAAGGATCACCTCGCACGTCGGTCGCACTGTTGCCGACTGCACGTGGCCACCGAGCACGCGCCCGTCTGCGAGAGCGACTGCGGCGTGCGCATGCAGTTGTGGCTCGCCGTCTCGCTCGGCGATGTCGCCATTCAGCGAGACCAGCTCCACCTGCTCACTCAGATCCACGGACGTGCGGTATTGCTTGATATCCCACTCGAAGTAGGCCAGCCCAACGGACGAGAAGGCGCCGATGGCACGAATCGAGGCACCGAGGATTTGTCGCTCGCGGGCGAAGGAGGTGAGGGACTCGACGATCTCCTCATCGGTGTCGAGAACGATCACCCACGTAGTCTCGGGAGCCTCCAGTCGATCTACACGCATCTGTGTTGCCCCTGCCGGATACGCGGGTGAGAACCGTGACCTGTCCCGAGCGGCGAAAGGCTCCAGCGGTACGAAACCATCTGGAGCCTTTCTATGCGATCTGTGGTTTTCACCTCTTCTCGCAATTCGACGCTACGCCGCCTGCAGCAGGGACGCAACCCCGTTGCGTTGGCTTCGACATGTTCCTACGGTGGAGTGAATATCTGACAGGTGACACGACGCGATAGATGGGAAACGAGATGGCGAACGAACCGGAGAGCCCCGTACGGGATAAGAACTACAACCTGATCTGGGCACTGGAAGCTTCCTTGCACAACATCTGGAAGCTGGAGACCTACATCCAGGACGCGGAGGAAGAGGGTGACAGCGAGCTTGCGGAATGGTTCCGCAAGATCCAGCACAACAATCGCAAGGCCGGCGATCAGGGCAAGCGGATGCTGGCTGAACGACTCCAACGCGAGGAGACCTGACCCCAAGTCGTTCGACACTCGGGCGCGCGACCCTCGATGTGCTCGGGTCAGGTGGCGCGCAAAGAAGGAAGTGATGATGGACGAGGACACACTGATGGGCCAGGTGCAGAACCGGGCCCGGCTCGGCACTCGCGCAAATGCGGAGCGTGCAGTTCGCTCAACGCTTGAGACCCTTGCCGAGCGGATACCCGCTGGGCTCGCCGACAACCTTGCGGCGCAGCTTCCCCACGAGGTGGGCGAAAACCTTCGGCGGGTGGCAGACGACCCATCGCATGAGTCAGTCGAACGGTTCGACCGCGACGAGTTCATCCATCGGATAGGCCACCGTGCTGCCGTCGATGATCCGCAGGCTGCCTACCTCGCACGAGTCGTCTTCGAAGTGATCGACGAAGCTGCCAGTCCTGTCATGGACACAGTTCGAGGAGTACTGCCCGAAGACCTGCAGCAACTCACGAGCGCGGGCAGCTCGGGCAAACTCGACGAGCCGTGAGCCCGGCCCTGTTCCGCATCGGCCCGAGCCCACGGGGCGCGCGATGACGGAGAAAAGCGAGCACCAGGGACTCACAGTTTCTGACATCATCGTGCGGCGGTTGCAGGACTGGGGGGTCGCGCGGGTCTACGGCTACAGCGGCGACGGCATCAATGGCCTCCTCGACGCACTCCGGCGTGCGAACGGCACACCGACGTTCATCCAGGCGCGTCACGAGGAAAACGCCGCGTTGATGGCGGTCGGCGAGGCCAAGTACGGCGGCACAGTCGGCGTACTCGTTTCCACCCAGGGACCGGGAGCGGTGCACCTACTCAACGGCCTCTACGATGCCAAGCTCGACGGGGTCCCCGTGGTTGCCCTCGTCGGGCAGCAGCACAGGAGCGTGCTCGGCTCCGGCTACATGCAGGAAGTCGACATCGCAACCCTCATGGCGGACGTCGCCGTGTACGTCGCTCAGGTCTCATCCGCTGAGCAGATCCCAATGGTGATCGACCGCGCCTTCCGCAAGGCGCTAAGCCGCCGCGGTCCGGCTGTCGTCATCCTTCCCCACGATGTCCAGTCCGCGGACGCCCCCGAGCACCCCCACGAGCACGGCGTCGTCGTGACGAGCGCCACATACTCCGCTCCGGAGGTGCGGTCCAGCTCGGATCAGCTCCGCGCCGCAGCGGAGCGGAGCTGCTTTCAGTCGGCGAGCGACCCGTCATGCTTGTCGGGCGTGGCGCCGCCGAAGCGAAAGAGGCCGTCATCGAACTCGCCGAGTCGCTCGGTGCAGCTATCGTCACCAGCCTTCTCGGCAAGCCATACGTCGATGAGAGCCATCCGCTGGTGGCGGGAACGATGGGACATCTTGGTACCACCGCAAGTGCCGAACTTCTCGGCGAGTGCGACGGCCTCCTCATCGTCGGCTCTAACGACCCCTGGACAGAGTTCTATCCGGCACCAGGCCAGGCACGTGCCGTGCAGATCGACATCGACCCCGCCACCATCGGCAACCGCTATCCCGTCGAAGTAGCGATCACGTCGGATGCCGAGCCCGCGCTGCGCTCGCTACTGACGCTGGTACGCCCGAGAAATCGGGAGCGTTGGAGCTCGCGAGTGCACGACGCCGTACGCCGTTGGCATCGCATCCGCGTGGCGCGTGCCGAGGTCGATGCAGATCCTCTGAACCCCGAGGCCGTAGTCATGGCTCTCAACGGCCGACTCCCCGGCAATGCCGCCCTCGCACTCGATGTCGGCAGCGTCGTCTACTGGTACGCCCGCCAACTGCAGCTTCCTCCCGGCGTTCAGGCGCACGTGTCATCCACCCTGGCGAGCATGGGATGCGGGCTGCCCTACGGCATCGCAGCGAAGCTGACGGACCCCGCCCGGCCAGTCGTGGTCCTCGCTGGCGATGGTGGAATGCAGATGACAGGAATCGCCGAACTCGTGACTGTCGCATCGCGGTGGCAGGACTGGCCCGACCCGCGTTTCATTGTGGCTGTGTTCGACAACGGAGACCTCGCCGAAGTGAGTTGGGAGCAACGCGAGATGGAAGGCTCGCCGCGATTCCCGGCGAGCCAAGCACTTCCAGCCTTCCCCTACGCCGAGTATGCCCGCATTATCGGCCTCGCCGGCGAGGTCGTGAGAATGCGGGATGACCTCGGCGACGCCTGGGATCGCGCATTCGCGAGCGATCGTCCCTACGTCCTTCATTTCCGCACCGATCCCGCCGTTCCGCTCCTACCGCCGTTGAGCACCGCGGGGAAGAAGATCGACGTGATGCGCGCGGCGCTCGAGATCGAGCGGTCGGAAGGTGGCGGCATGGCGGCGCGGGCGCTTCACCTCCTTGAGGAATACGTCGCGATCGAACGTGACGACTCGAACGGCGGATGACGCTGAGCGAATTCCTCGCTTCGTCAGGACTCGGATCTAACGCGGGGCGTTTGCAGATCGGGGAGTACGCTGCCGTAGCGGCTGGCTCTCTCATGCCCGGCCGCGGAACGCGGCCATCGTCGTCCGCGTGCCCAACGCTCGAGCGCTTCGCTCACACCCCGACGGTGCTCGAGTAGGGAGATGGAGGCGCTTCGCCGAGGCCGACGATGATGGCTCATCATCGGTCGGGTCGTCGCGCCCGCCCTATGTCGGCTCGTCGCCGACCGTCGAATTGCCGTCGCTCGGCACGCTCACGGCGGGGGCGCCTGCCGTCTCCTCGCGCCTGCCCTCCTGGGCTTCGAACTCCGAGTCCCCGCGTCCTCCGCCGCGGAGCGGTCCGACTTCGGCGGGACGACCTCCTCCGTGGTGTTCGAGGCCATCTGACCATCCGCAGTGGGCATCACCTGATCGTTCATCAGACCGTCGGAGTCGTTGGGCTGGCTGCCCTCGGGGCCGAACATCGCCATCAGAGCAGCGCGTGCCCGGGGGAGCTCCCGGTGCCGCCGGTCTGCGGCACCGAGTGGGCGTCCGGCTCGTCTGGCGCCGCCGCGGGCGCAGTTTCGAACGGTGCGGCTCCCGAGCCGGGAGTCGGCCGAGGGGCGTCCGACGCCGCGGGCGACGGAGATGCCGGAGATGCCGACGACGGCGCGGCGC
>NZ_PJJT01000047.1:0-7577 GCF_002929615.1 Cryobacterium sp. M91
CAGCTGCCACGCCGTGTGTATAACTGGTGCCAGCGTGGTGCCTGTCATTATTGTTCCATTCGATCACCGTGCCCACCGGGCGTTCGTTGCTTCGTTACCGTACCGACCGAACCGGGGAATTTCCAGGCAGTGCACTCCGTTCGAGTTGCCCGGTCATCGTTCCCCTTACGGACGGACGGCGGCCGATGGACGTAGAAGATTCCCGACACTGACAGGAGGGAGGCAACGCTCTGCTCGAGGAGTGTTTGGGTAATCTTGGTGGATGGCTTCTGGTGATCTTTCTACTCTTCCCTACGACTATGCCGAGGTCTTGGCAGCGCTGAAGAATCGGGTACGTGAAGCCAGGATTACTGCTCAGCGCAGGGTCAACTCGGAACTGATCGATCTGTACTGGGGTATTGGTCAGCAAATACTGGAGCATCAGGAAAGCCAAGGATGGGGTGCCGGTGTCATTCGTCGCTTGGCCGAGGACCTGCGTGCGGAGTTTCCTCAGATGAAGGGATTTTCCCAGCGCAACCTGCAGTACATGCGGACCATGGCCAGCGCTTGGGGCTCTGGACCAAATGTGCCACAGCTTGTGGCGCAATTGCCGTGGGGACATATCCGCACCATTCTGGACAAGGCAGAAACACATCCAGAGTGTGACTGGTACGCGGCCGCAGCCGTAGAATTCGGCTGGTCCCGCAACGTGCTGCTGAACATGATGATGAACCGCTCGATGGAGCGCACTGGGACGGCCCCGTCCAACTTTACGAAGCATTTAGCCGCCGCGGACTCAGAACTGGCGCAACAAGTAGCCAAGGACCCGTACGCCTTTGAGTTTTTGGGACTCTCCGGCGAGGTAGCCGAACGAGACCTGGAACAGGCTCTCATGGACCGCATTGTGGAGACACTGAGGGAATTGGGTCCCGGTTTCGCCTTCGTTGGACGTCAAGTGCATCTGGAAGTGGACGGAGACGACTTTTACCTCGATCTCTTGTTCTTCCATGTCGAGCAGCTCCGCTACTTCGTCATCGAGCTCAAAACTGGGAAATTCCAACCTGAGTTCGCCGGGAAGCTGAATTTCTATGTCGCGTTGGTCGATGACAAGTTGCGGCGCCAGGTCCATGCACCAACCGTCGGAATCCTCATTTGCGGCAGCAAGAACGATCACACCGTTCGTTACGCACTCGGACGCTCCACTTCCCCCATGGCCGTTGCCGCTTATACCTACGACCAGCTCACTAGCGAGGATCGTGCGATGCTCCCACCTGCGGAACAGCTCACGGCCGCCCTCGATGCTTTCCCCGAGTGAGCGATAGCCGACGCAGAGATAGAGCAGCAGGTAGTCAACTGCGTTACGACCAGCAAAGCTGCTGAGTCACTGATCGGTGTCTCAACTGACGTTCCCTGCTCGTCCCGTAGAGGGTTCCCCATACGGGCAACTCGCTCAGCGAATCGACTTGAGGAATCACGCTTTAACGCGCCCGGTGTGCGTCCCCCCTTGCGGTTCAGACCAAAACCCTCAAATTCTTCTTACCAGTCCGACCGGTCGGTCGGTTCCCGTGCTATAGTCACCTCATGAGCAACAGGGAACACATTCTGCAGACCGCTCGACGATTCGCGATCGAGACCGGGTCGGTGCCGTCGATGGATGCCATCGCTCATCAGGCGGGAGTGTCGAAGGGGGGGCTGATGCACCACTTCAAGTCACGCGCTGCCCTGGTGGAGGGTATTGCGGTGCAGGCAATTCAGGATATGGATCAGGAACTGACCGCGGCCGCCGGGCGAGGCAACGTGGTCGAGACCTGGTTGCGCCTCTCATCAGCCCGTGACGAGGCTGCTCTCTATCGGGCGATGTTGATCCTGCTCACCGATCGCACTTCGATGACCGACACGCTTATGCAGCAGGCAGCTGGGGCAACCGAACGGTGGGAACAACTCTTCGCATTTGAAACAGGAGACCCGGTGGTAGCCTCGGTCATCCGTCTCCTGGGTGATGGGATGCTGCTAAACAGCATCACGGACGACTACTCTGCACCCAGCGTTGATGTGATCTTGCAGTGGCTGGATCGCAGGTCCACCGGGTGATTAATAGTGGCCTCCTCGCCGGCATCGCCGGCCTCGCCCTGGCTGATTCGCTCAACCCAGCGACTATCGTCTTTATCACCCTGATCCTGCTCACCGTCAGCCACAGGCCTGTCGGTTCAGCATTGACGTTCGTCCTGGGCGCGATGAGCACGGTCTTCACCCTTGGCATGGTCATCTTCCTCGGCGCCAATGCTGCCGCCGACGCCGTAGGCGAAGGGCTCATCTGGCTTCGCCGCGGAGTGTTCCTCATCGCAGCCATCGCTCTCGCTGTCGCCGGGCTCCGCCGATTCAAGGACAGGGAAAGGAAAGGCATCGACCTGCCGCCCTGGTTCGGGGTGTGGACGGCTTTCCCGCTCGGCATCCTGGTTACCGGAGCTGACCTGCCGAACGCGTTCCCCTACTTCATCGCCATCGAACGGATGGTCGCCGCGGACGTCGACATTCCCGTAGGCCTGTTCGTACTCGCCAGCTACGCCCTCGTGTACTGCATCCCATGCCTTATTCTGCTCGCCCTCGGCTTGGCACACGGCGACAAAGTTAGGTCACGCCTACGAAAAGGGCTAGATCGGTTCTCGACGGGAACCATCAAACGCTCTATCCCAGCAGCGATCGCCCTGTTCGTCCTCGCCACCGCAGTCATCACTATCGTTCTCTGCCCCTGAGCACACTGCGCGAGATGAGCACGGTGTTGATCCCTCACCGCGCATCACTGATGCGAAGTTGAGCAGCTTGGACGGGGTGCCGTCTAAACCGGATTGTGGTGCTGAATTCGCCGAACACTGTTTCACCGTTATAGTCGTACATTTTTCACGTCACCGAACTTCATTCGTCCCGACATTGTCTTGACTGGCCGGTCAGCGTTCCGCTTACGGGCCCCCGTTCTGAACCGAGAAGTACCTCGAAGTTTCCATCGACATACCCCGATGTCGGCTCGGGATCAGCAAAGTGTAAATTTTGAGGATGCCCCTCCTTGGAATAGCTGACCTTACTGCGCGACTGGGACTCGATCTCGGTACTGGAGTTGAGCCAACTAAAGAAAGTCTCCTGAGCGCTATCAATGTCGAACTCAGAAACCTACAAGTGCCCCAACCCAGCTCTGAGCAACACAGGCGACAAGTTGCTCTCATTGAGGCTCGCGGTGAACTTCTTGGGACTAGCCAAGCAGGGGCGTCCTCATCTACAGATCTAGTACCCGTCTCGCTCGTGAGCCAGATGATGGAAGCTTTTCAAAAGAACAACGCCAAGGAGCCGATGGTCACGCCGTCACGTCCAGATCCAACCTTGACCATGAGAACAAACGTCAGAGCCGCAGCCACCCAAGCATCGGCCGATTTTACTAAAGCACGCTCACTACCGTTCGCTGGGGCCGGTGCGCTAATACTTTCGACCTACGGACTTCGAACCTACTTCGACGTTGGCGACGTGGAACTCCCCTCGACAATGTTTTATCCACTCTTTTGGGTAGCAGTCATCGTCATCGCTTACGGGTACCTCGCATCCACTATGGCCCAGAGGAAAGCCAGCCGTATCCTGCGGGCGCTTTATAATCCGGACGTTCAAGAAGAAGCTTTGAACCGTCTCGGAGAGGAATCCTCAGACTATTTCGGCAGCCACAGCCAGAGAATCATTGAGATGGATGGCGAACCCGGAAGATCACATCGGGCTATTGACGACGGTGCTGGAATCATCGTCAATCGAAGCCTGTATCTATATGCTCTACACGATGTCGCTTACAGGGGCCGGACTCGGAGGCCTTTTGTCGATCTTCTGTCCACGATAGACCTAGCGGCAGCGACTGAAGACGCTACCGGGTTGGCATTGGACCGCCTCTGCGACTTGAAAATAATTGAGCCCGTCGTTTACGAGCGCCGCCAAGCGTTCAGACTCATATCGGGGCCGCCTAGGCACCACGGTGACTGAAGCCGCGGCCGCGAACGCAACAAGCCAGGCGGCAAAATCTGCTTAGCACGGGCTCATTACGCCAGGAAAGCCAATGCGGAGCTGATAAAAATGAGGCTGATATCCAAATTTCCGCGGTACGGAGTGCTTTGAGCTGTCGCGGTGAGGATCTCATGTGACGCATAGCAATACGGGAGGCAGGAGCCGGTGGCACGACTATGTGTTGGTGTGGCTGTCCCACTCAACGTTCGCCTTACGAGCACTCTTTTGACCGTCGTCGGCAGCGTCAGTCGCTCTGGCTCCTTGGCGGGTCCTGAGACGAGTAGGCCCCAGGGTCGCGGGTTTGCTCTGACCCCCGGGATGACTTTGCTTTCACTCGAGTATCGGTGCGGGGTTTGAATAGGTTCTCTAGATTCGGAGCCGCCGAAGCCACTCCGTGGAGGTGATTAGCCCTTGGTATTGAGATTTGTATTGGGTGCCAACCCGCCATAAATGTATGCTTGCAATTATTGCGTTTTCGCAACTATTGCATGAGATGAGGGCGTAGTGATTCCTGACGAAGATTTCGACGCTCGCGCGGCGGACGCCGCGTTGACAGCTTCTCGTGCGCTGATGGGTGTGGTGGCTCGATCTGTCGCAGGTGTCCTGGAGATCGTAACGTTGCCCCAGTTTCGTGTTCTCGTGCTGTTAGACACCTCGGGGCCCCTGCGGATGGGCGTCCTAGGCGAAGCCATCGGCACCCTTCCCTCCACGTTAAGCCGGGCAATCGATCGCATTGTCGAAGCCGGTTGGGTGAGGCGAACGACCAGGCCAGCCAGCCGGCGGGAGGTACTCATTGAACTCACGCCAGCGGGACAAAACCTTGTCACTCATGCCCTCGAGCAGCGCCGCGACAACATTGCCGAAATCCTGTCCGTCTTGTCGCCCGACCAAAAGTCCGCAATTGTTTCCGCATTTGAACTCTTTGCCGGTGCCGCCGGGGAGACCTCGTCGGAAGAATTGTTAATCCTTGGCATCTAGCCCGATAAAGGCTCTTCCAAGACTCCAACCCTCACGGGTGAAACCGGGACCCTCGCGTTGTGCGTGCGGGCGTACTCATCCTGTTTTGTTTATTAGTCAATCCATGAGGTAGCGATAATTTTAGACATTAATGTCACTGTCCCGACGAAAACGAGAGGCAAGTCTCTCGGCGCGTTCATGGGGCTTGTCGGGATGAGTGCCGTCGCCGGCGTCCTTGTGACGGCGGGTATGACGCCGGTGGTCGCGTTGGCTGGCGTGAGTGCGACGCACACCATCACGGTCTTTGATAGTCTGCCGGGTTATCTGGGAATCGAGCAGCTCTCGCAAAAGAGCAACATTTATGCCACCCAGAGCGATGGCACCCGCGTACTGCTTGCGTCGTTCTATGACCAGAATCGGGTCGAGGTCGAATCAGATGCCATCAGTCAATTTGTGAAAGATGCCGCGGTCGCCGGTGAAGATCCTCGATTTTTTGAGCACAACGGTATCGATATTCAGGGCACACTGCGCGCAGTTGTGAGCAACACATTTAGCGATTCGCTGCAAGGTGGATCATCGATCACTCAGCAGTATGTGAAGAACGTTCTCGTGCAAAAATGCGAGGTCATTGCCGACCACGAGCAAAGCGACCTCTGCTATACAGCCGCCACGGAGGTCACCGCCGAGCGCAAACTTCGAGAGATGCGCTTCGCGATCGCCGTAGAGAAGAAGTACGACAAGGCGGACATTCTTCGCCAGTACCTTAACATCACGGGCTTCGGCGGAACGGTCTACGGTATTGAGGCAGCGGCCAATTATTACTTCAACACGACCGCAGCGGCGGTGAACCTGCCGCAGGCTGCAAGCCTCGTGGCGATCGTGAACAACCCACGAAAATTCCAGCTCAATATGCCGGACAGTGCCACCAACGGTGCCGCCAACAACTATGCCGCCAACAAGGTGCGCCGCGATTATATTCTCGGAGAGATGCGCGCCGAGAAGAAGATCTCTGCGGCCCAGTACGAGGTAGCGGTCGCCACGGTGATTGCACCGGTCATCACTGCGCCCAGTACCGGCTGCGCTACGGCTGGTGCCAACGCCTACTTCTGTGACTACGTCGTGCACGCACTCCAGACCGACTCCACTTTTGGTGAGGACGAAGAAACGCGGCTGCTCAATTTTCGCCGTGGTGGGTATGACGTGTACACCACGCTGGACCTGGACCTGCAGGGTGCGGCCGTGACAACCATGAACGAAAACGTTCCCAAGATTTCCAACGCGGGAGACGTGGGCGCCGTCATTTCCAGCGTTCAGGTCGGCACCGGTAGGGTCCTCGCGATGACCCAGAACAAGGACTACAGCCAGGATCCGGCCGTGCTGAATTCCGGGACCAACTACACCGCGATCAACTACAACACCGACTATGCCGCCGGTGGCTCGAGCGGTTTTCACCCCGGTTCCACCTACAAGGTATTCACGCTGGCCGAATGGCTAAGCGAGGGTCATTCCCTCAACGAGCGCGTCGATTCTGCACGCACGTCGCACTGGGGCGCTTTCCAAGACAGTTGCCGGGGTCCGCAGCGCTACCCAGGGTGGAACCCCCGCAACGACTCGTTGAGCCAAAACCGATCCAATTACAGCGCTCTCGAATCGACCATCAATTCCTACAACACCGGGTACCTGGGCATGGCGAAAGAGCTAGACCTGTGCGGTATCCGGAAAACGGCGGAGGCCTTCGACGTGCACCGAGCCGACGGCGATCCGCTTCGTCAGGGCGCCAGTTCCGTGCTCGGCACCAACGACATCGCGCCGCTGACCATGGCTGTCGCCTTCGCCGGCATCGCCAACGACGGTGTGACCTGCACACCGATCGTCATCGATCGAATCGTGACCGCCGATGACACCGAACTGCCCGTTCCAGAATCCGAGTGCAGCACCTCAGTTAAGCCCGCAGTAGCGGGTGCCATGGCCTACGCCATGCAACGCGTGATGAGCGAGGGCACCGCCCGCTCGTCGTACTACCGGACCAGTCCTCGCGTTCCGATGATCGGCAAAACCGGAACCACGGGTGGCGCGGCGGATACCTGGATGAGTGGCGCCAGCACCGAGGTGGCAACCGTGACCGGTGTCGTGAGCGTCACAGGCTCCCTCGACCAACGCTCCATGTACTTCGACAGCGGATACGCCGCCACCGCCCGCCATCGAATGTGGCCTGACGTCATGTCCGTCGCCAATGCAAAGTACGGCGGAGACGACTTCGCTGACGCATCCCCAAGTACCCTCCGCACGCTTCGCGCCAGCATCCCCGACGTACGGGGCGAATCAATGGCAGAGGCACAAACGGCAGTGGAATCGGCAGGATTCACCTTCACCGACGGTGGGGCGGCAGCCGCTAACAAATCCGAAGACACACTGATACGTTCCGATCCGGCTGCCGGTACCCGAGCGCGACTGGGATCAACGATCACCGTGTACTCCAGTACTGGGGTGCAGCCCACATTTCCCGACGTTGTCGGCATGTGTTAACGCCGGGCCAAAACAGGGCCAATAGTGCCGTTTGAAAACAGGACCACTATCTGTGTTTTCTACTATGTCGTATCAGCGGCGGG
>NZ_PJJT01000048.1:0-8937 GCF_002929615.1 Cryobacterium sp. M91
AACAAACCGGCCGACAAACCGACTGAGAACGACGGGCTCGAACTAGCCGCCTAAACTCCCACTGGTCTCATTCGCCTTGACAAATTCCGATGCGGTCGGGCCGGAACCCGGCCCAGTGGCTGTGCTCGTCGACGACCACGATAGGCGCCGAACTGTAGCCCAGGTCCTCAGAGACGTATTCAAGAGCTGCTGCGTTCTCGGTCACATCGACGACTGTGTAGGTCACACCTGCTCTGTCGAGTGCTCGGTAGGTCATCGTGAATTGGACACACGCTGGCTTGCTGTACACCGTCACCATCTCACTCATGATCGTGCTCCCTCTCCACTAACAATTTTTTTGCCTGACTGGCAAGAGAAATCGACAGCGACCGGAAGTGCCGCAGTACCGGGTCGTGGAATACCGCAACGCAGCGAGGATATGCCGCGAAAGCCCGAACGCAGGCACGCAAGGAAGCTACGATGACCAGCCACACACGTAAAAACGAAAGGCCCTTACAGCGCCGCGCAGCGGCTCCCATAGTGGCGTGTGGTGCATGGTTGCGCCTTCCCCGTTCTACCGTTAGCTCCCGAGGGGTCTGCCTTGACGGAACCCACCGACATTTCGAGGAAAAGGCTCACCGCCGTTGAATTCAACGGCGAGACGTGCAAGTTCACGTTCCAGTGCACCATCAACGAGGGCTGCCATTGATGTGTAGCCGCCTTCGTAGCCGGCAGTTCTGAGTACTGCCGTTTCGGCGCGCTTCTTGAGGGAAGTACGGAGTCCAAACGTGACTGCCTTCTTCTCGTCACTCTCCACAGCGTCAGCCGGTGACTCACTGGATGTGCGAGTCGGCAATAGAACGGCCGGCGGAGGCTCTATGGCAGATGGCGTGCGGACTTCCTCGACCTCGGGCACCAGCCTGATTGGGCTTGCGCTTCCTGGCCGTCGACGAGTAGGGGTGGTCATGCTGCCATCCCCTTAGTGCCGAGGAAACGGGCTAGATAGGTTCGCGCGACGGCGTCATAGAGAGCGACGGTTTTACGTCCGTTTCGGTCGTTCCAGTCGGACAGCGAAACGGCCGCCGCGTCGGCTTCTGCGAAGCGTGACCATTCGGGGATATACGGAGGGTTGAGCAGTTCTGAACCGTCAGACATTTTCACGAGGCCACCTAAGTTCCACACGAGGTCTCCGAACTGCTCGCGTAGTCCCTCGATTTGGTAGTCGTGTTCGATGGTGGCTTTTCGTCGCGTTACGACGATGCCTCCGACCGTGAGGGTCGGGTTGGCTATGTCGATCGCATGACGAGTCACGAAGTCGTTCACGCGGATGGCTGCTTCGACGGAGTCGTAGTTGGGGTCGGTTGGGATGATGATGGTGTCGGCGGCCGCCATCGACATCTGCACCAGGTGACCGAGGTCTGGCCGCGTGTCGATAAGGATAATGTCGTAGTCGTCGGTCCATCCGTCGAGTGCTTTTTGGAGCCGTCTCACGGCTCCGATGACTCCGGCTTCAGTTTCTCGGTTTATGAGGTCAAACCGTGCCGGCAGCACATCAATGTTTTCCGCCTCTGCTGTTGGGGTCCCCTCGGGGCTGGTCCATCCGCAGGCGACGACAGCCCCCTCCCCCGATCCGGACTGGTCGGCCTTTATAACCTCGGACATGGTGGGGATGGGTTCGTTCGCGTCCCATTCGATGCCAAGTCGACGTGTGGCGTTCGCCTGTGGGTCCATGTCTACGACGAGAATCCGCTGGCCGGCTCGAGCGAGCGCGGCGGCAAGCTGTACGGTCAGCTCCGTTTTTGACACGCCACCTTTGTTGTTCGATATGACTGCTGTGTGCGCCACGGCTCTTACCTCTCACGAAAGTCAATAAACACAATACTTGTTTGTATTTATTAGGTTGATTGTCTTTCAACTATTACGTTGTTTGCGAATATTGTTTTGATCGACACGCCAGTAAGACAATAATTTATTCTTTCACAATACACACAATACTTGTTTGTATTGTAAATATTGGGTTCTTCCGCATAGGAACGTGAGGGGTCACCCTACGGGTTTTCCACCCAACCCCAAGGCCAAGATAGGCCTGAACCGAACTGCGATCAGCGCCAAGCGCAGGAACGACCTCATATCAATATGGCTGGCCTAGCCAGCTCATCGGGTCCGGCCTCCGTGCCGGGTGTCCAGGTGGGGGAGTGTGAGGGGGCTGGCCCCCTCACCGGCTGGCCTCTCGGGGCCAGCCGGCTGTGTGGCTAGATGTTGCGGAGCATGCTGACGATGGTGGGGAAGGGGGAGAGGCTGTCGACGAGGGTGTCGATGGTGCCGTCGTCGGGTTTCTGCGCGAAGGCCTTCTGGATCCTCGCGAGTTGGCGGTCGGTGAGGCCGATGGTTTCGCCGTCGGGGGTGACGCTGACGGCGATGGCGGTGCCGAAGATGACGGTGGGGCTGCCGAGGAGGTGGGTGAGCACGGTTGCGGGCAGGTTCAGGGCTGAGCCGTTGATGAGTCCTTCATCGTCGACGAACAAGTCGATGCTGTCGGCCAAGCCGACGACGTCGAACATGGAGCAGCCAATGGCGGCGCTGATGTCTGCCCCAATGCTGTCCGGGGTCAGGTTCAGGGTGGTGATGGTTTCGGTCGGGTTGATCGTGACACTACGGATGATGGTGGTCATGGGGTTCTCTCTCCTGAGTTAGTGAGGGCGCGGGGTTCCGGCTCTCGGCAGTGGTTGTGTAGTCGTCCACCGTTTTTCTGCCCTTGGTGGCAAGAGAAGCGATTGAGAGCGGGAGTGGCGAAGCACCGCAGGCTCGGGCGAAATAAGGGAGCCTGCGACCGCGTCCGAAACTGCGGTGCGTAGGCACGGAGCGAACTACGATGACCGGACACCAAGGGAAGAAAAGTCTTAAAAAGACGGACCGGCGCAGCCGGTTCCCTGTGGGCCGGCCTCCGTGCCGGGTTCACCAGTGGGGGAGTGTGAGGGGGTATCGTCCCCTCACGGCCGGCCCTGCGCGGGGCCGGCCGTGAACGTCTGGGGTTATTCGGGTCGCTGGTGCTGTTGGATCTCCGCATACGGGGCGGTATCGGTCCAGCTGTAACCGATGGTAACGCTGACTGTTTTGACGTTGACGCGGACGACGTCGCGCCACTGCCCGCGGATCTTGACCCGGTCACCCTTCCTGACGTTGGTACGGTCATACCCGGTGGCCGTGCCGCTGTCGATCTGGGCGGCGCGGACGGCCTCCCAGTAGGCGAGCTGGTCGCGCTTCTCACCGAGGTGCGGTGCGAGGTGGTACGCTCGAGCCTGCTTCTCGGCGTCGGTAGCGTCAACGTAGCCGCGGGCTTCGTCATACCGCGGGGCGATGATGCGCCGTTCCAACTTGCGAAGCTCGGCCCCGATCGTCTCGATGCGGTTGGCGACCGTCACCGGGCGGTAACGGTCGTCGGTGGTGTGGGTAGCCGTGTCGGCGCGTGCCCGGGCAGTGGCGGCGTCTGCGTTGGCTTCAACCGATGTGCGCATCGCACGATCTGCCCGGGCTATCGCGTTACGGTGCCGGGTTTCGGAATGGTGGCCAATCTTGATCGGCTCGCCACCTTCGGGCAGCCGGTCATGCGCGGCGCGAGCACGGGTCCACGCGGCCTCGTCAGCACGGCTCTTCCGCTCGGCTTTCGCCGTGAGGGCGTCAACCCGCTCGGCCTGACGCACGATCTTTCCAGCCTCAACCTCCGCCATCGGGCGGTAGGTGCTGTCAATGACGGTTTCAACCGAAAATCCCGCCGTTTCCAGTGCCACCCTCGTGCGGGTAATGAGGTGGAGCTTAGGGAGGCGGTCGCGGGACTGGGGGACGAACCAGGCGCTGATGCTGCGCCCCCAACGCCACCCGCTGGCTTTGAGGACCTCGGCGGTCCCGTCGCCTGTACTGGTGCCGTCGATCAGGGTTCCCTCAGCGTGCGTGTGGGTAATGGTCAGTGTGCTCATGGTCTTTTCTCTTTCTCCTGGGACAACGTGTTTTTTTGCCTTCCGGCGAAGAGAAATCGATAGCGACCGGAAGCGTTGTAGTGCAGGGTCGTGGAATACCGCAGGGAGCGCAGCGAGTGAGGATATGCCGCGAAAGCCCGAAACGAAAGACGCGGAAGGAAGCTACGATGACCGGCCGGAATGGTCAAAAAGCATCAGAAAACGGCGCCGCGCAGCGGCTCCGCCCTGGCGGAACTGAGGGTGGCCGCGCCGCCGTTCCTTTGAAGTAAGAGGGCTGCGGCCACGTCGCTGCTTACGCGTTCTGCGCCCCGGCAAAGAATGTCTTCCACGGGCGCGGTGTGAGATCTGAGGTCCCGACCTCCGTGCCAGTGCCGGCGGAAGGGCCCGACGTGACAGTGAGGGACTGTCGGGGGCCAACTCACGAAACGGACAAAATTGCTATTTATTCCGTTTTGTGATCTGATCCCCAGATTGTTTACATGTCCGTAACATGTTATTTACATTTCTGTAACCTGGGCTCGTCGGCTTACTCCTAATGTGATCACAAATCATGAATGGGGCGAGGAAATATGGGCAACAATCCGATTCACGTTTCAACGATTAACGACGAGGTCTATGAACGGCTTCGCCGGTGGATTACGTCGGGCACCCTGACGCCTGGTACGAAGATCTCGATCCGGGCACTCGCCGACGTGTTTGAGGTGAGCACGATGCCTGTTCGTGAGGCGCTTCGACGGCTCGAGGCCGACGGCCTTGTGGTGTTCCACCGCCGCAGTTTGACTGTGACGTTGCTCTCTGAAGATCAGGTAGGTCAGGTCTTCCAGATTCGGTTGCGTTTGGAACAGCTGGCTGCTGAGTGGGCCATCGAGCAGGTGACGGACATCGATATCGCTGACCTGGAAGAGATCTTGGCCAAGATGGACCGTCCGACAATTGACGTCGAGGAATGGCGCCAGCTCAACCAGGACTTTCACCTGCGGTTCTATGACTGTGCCCGCAGCCCGCATCTCCTCGAGCTGATTCGCAATGTCTGGGACAAAGTGGAGCCCTACATGGCGATCTACTCGTCGTCGGTCGATGACTTCCGTGAAGCACACCGGCAACACGAGCAGATCCTCTATTGGATCAGATCCCGAGACTTGTCCGCTCTCTTGATCGAAACGTCCGAGCACCTGACTTACACCGCACGAACTGTCATCGCCGCGATCCAGGCACACTCGAGCGCGAACTGACGCAGAGAACACCTCACCACTTGACCAAAGCACCACCGACATCACCGACAAATGCCAGCTCGAAATTCACGGAGGAAGATCATGGAAACGAACACCGAAGCAGAACTTTTCAGCAGCGAATACGAGAACGAACCGGTGCCGCGTGACAAGAGACGGTCGTTATTGTCGGTAGCGAGCGTCTGGGCTGGGTTCCCGATGATAATCACCGGTGCCGTTACGGGAGCAACTCTCGTAAACGGCCTGGGCTTCGTCCAGGCGCTCGGGGCGATGCTGATCGGCAATGCGTTGCTTTTCGGATACGTTGGCACGCTGAGCGCACTCGGGGCAAAGACCGGGCTCAATTTCTCACTACAGGCGTCCCGCACGTTCGGACGCACCGGTTACATGGTTTGCTCGGTTCTTCTCTCCACCCTCGTTCTCGGATGGTTCGCGGTTCAGACCGGACTAGTCGGCGCCAGCATGGCCGGCGCCTTCCCTGTGAACGCAACAATCATCGCTCTCATTGCAGGTGTGCTGTTTACACTATTCACGCTGCTCGGGATCCGCGCGCTGTCCATCATCGGGATGATCTCGGTACCGCTCTTCCTCGTGCTCGGAATCATCGCCGCAGTCCAAGCGAGCGCGCATGCAGCAAGCATCTGGGCCTACCAGGGAACACAGACGGGCTCCCTGGCGCTCGGCGTCGGAGTAACGCTCGTGTTCGCCCTCTTCGCCGACTCCGGCACCATGACCGCCGACTTCACCCGGTGGGCGAAGACTCCGCGGCAGGCCTGGATCGCGACGTCGACCGCGTTTCCTGTCGGTAACCTCATCGCCATGCTTGTCGGAGGTGTCATTGCCGCCGCCACAGCCGGCTCGGGTGACGTCTTCAGCCTGATCGCCCAGAACGGTGGAGTGCTGGCGGTCATCGCAGTCGTCTTCCTGTTCGTCAACCTCGGCTCGGTTTGCACGCACTGTCTTTATAATTCGGCGGTCGGCTGGTCATCGGTGCTTAACGGCAAGATGCGAATCCTGACCCTTATTCTTGGCGCGATGGGCACCGTGATCGCTGTCCTGGGTATCTGGGGGATATTCATCAGCTGGCTGATTCTGCTCGGCATCATCGTGCCGCCGATCGGCGCGATCATCATTGCCGATCAGTTTCTTACCCGCCGTGAGCGCACCGGAATCATCCCACGGGTGCGTTGGCAGCCGTTCGTGGCCTGGGCGATTGGGTCCGGGCTTGCTCTGGCAGCGAATCTCATGGTGCCGGAGTTCTCTACGGTCGTGATCGGGCTCGTCTTCTCCGCTGGCTCCTACCTTGTCATCACAAAGCTCAGCCAGCGGGCCGGAGCAGCAGCCGCTTCCGTGACGAACTAAGGGGACCAGACCGATGAACATCATCAAAACTGATTTGATCGATCTTACGGTCGAGGACTTCCACCGAGCACTGCGCAGAGGCGACCTCTCAAGCCGTGAACTCACTCAATGGTACCTCGACCGCATTGAGGCAATCGATCGCGCAGGGTACGGGCTCAATTCCATTGTCACCGTGAACCCGAACGCCCTCGCTGAGGCCGAACGGTTAGACGCATTACTCCAGGCGACCGGCGAGCTCAGTGGACCGCTCCACGGCGTTCCTGTGCTGGTGAAAGATCAGGCGGAATCAAAGGGTATCCGGACCGCTTTCGGTTCAGAACTGTTCGCAGACTACGTGCCGAGCAAAGATGCTGGCGTCATAGAGCGGCTCCGCGCGGCCGGAGCTGTGATCCTCGCGAAGACAACAATGTGCGACTTCGCAGCCGGATGGTTCTCATCATCGTCGCGATCGGGTCACACGCGCAACGCGTATGACCCGCTCCGCGACTCGGGCGGCTCCAGTGCAGGCAGCGGAGCCGGGTTATCTGCCAACCTCGGGCTTCTCGCCATCGGCGAAGACACCGGCGGCTCGATCCGCATCCCAGCCTCGTTCAACAATGTTTACGGCCTGAGGGTGACGATAGGCCTGATCAGTCGGCGTGGCTTCTCTCCGCTTGTCCATTTCCAGGACACTCCAGGTCCGATGGCACGCACCGCGAAGGACCTGGCGGTGCTCCTCGACGTAATCGCCGGGTACGATCCCGCAGACCCCTATACGGCCACCGCATGGCATGACCGACAGGTCGGGCAGTACGCGGCGACAGTGGCGGAGCAGCGCCCACTTGGGGAGTTCTCGGTTGGTGTCCTCGAGACCGCGTTCGGAGACCACGGGGAGCGCTCGCGCGAGGTCAATAGGGTCGTTCGCGATGCGATTGCGGCCCTCCAGCTGGCGGGCGCAACTGTCATTCCCAGTCTCACTATCGACGACCTCCCACGGTGGATAGCCGAGACCTCAGTGTACGTCCGGCAATCCCGAGCAGACATCACCAGTTTTCTCTCCAGCCGCGACGCGCCGGTGCGCTCATTTGACGAGGTTTACGCGACGGGGCGTTTCGAGCCGCTCAACGACCTCATCGGCGCTATCGCGGACGGACCCGACGACCCAGACACCGACGCCGAACGGAACCGGCTGCTCGCCAACCAGGCCGAGTTCTCGCGCCTCGTGGTCGATCTCCTGGCCCGCTCGAAGGTCGATATCCTCGTATACCCGACAGTGCAGGTGGTACCGCCGACACATCAAGAACTTCATGACCACCTCTACACCGCGCTCACCTTCCCGACCAACACAGTGATCGCCTCACAGGCAGGGCTTCCGGCTCTGTCAATGCCGGTCGGATTCACATCAACCGGACTCCCAGTAGGTTTAGAAGTCCTGGCAGCGCCGCACGCAGAATCCACCTTGCTACAGTTCGCCGCAGCCTGGGAAAAGCTGACCAACGCCCGAAAGGCACCAAACATTGACTGAACGGACCTTCGACCTAAACGCTGACCTCGGCGAAAGCTTTGGCGCCTACCAATACGGCGCGGACGATGAACTCATGCCACTGATCACATCAGCGAATGTAGCGTGTGGCTTCCATGCGGGAGATCCCACCACCATCCGTAATGCCGTGCGCTCGGCGTGCAAGTACGGCGTCCGCGTGGGAGCGCACGTGGGCCTGCCCGATCGACTCGGCTTCGGACGTCGCGAGATCAACATCAGCGCCCAGGACGCCTACGACTACACCCTCTACCAGCTCGGCGCGCTCGACGCGTTCCTGAGGCCTGCGGGACATCGCATGACGCACATCAAACCACACGGAGCGCTCTACATGATGGCCAGCCGCGATCGCACACTCGCCGATGGGATCGCGGAAGCTGCGCGCGACTTCGATCCAAGTCTAGAGATCTATGCCTTGCCAAATTCCGCACTCGAGCAAGCATCGACCGACAAGGGACTTCAAATCGTCCCGGAGTTCTTCGCGGACCGCCCGTACCAGGGAACCCAAGTGCAGATGTTCGGCTGGACCTACGACCAGGTTGGAGGACCAGACGGTGTCGCACAACGTGTCCGCGCCATGATCGACGACATAAACTTCTCACGCATCAAAACGATCTGCATTCACAGCGACACACGAGGAGCGCCGGAGCTGCTCCGGGCAGTCAGAGACATCGTGAACCCGAGTACAACACCACGTTGACGAGAGAAGGAGGGCTGCGTCCCTGACGTATCAACAGCCAACCCGAACTGTCGTGTTAACGACAACCAAAAATAGGGCTCCCCTGACGGGACTGCCCCGAGTTCAGTTGACTCTGGGGGTTAGTGGTTTTAGGCGGCGTTGAGGGCCATGTTTATTGTCTCAAACTCGATCGGG
>NZ_PJJT01000051.1:0-11512 GCF_002929615.1 Cryobacterium sp. M91
GATACGACAAGCTCGCCGTCAACTACCGCGGCGGAGTCATCCTGCGGGCCATCACAATCTGGCTGAAGCCGTTAGGAGACACGCCCTAGATGGCTGCGGCCAGGGTTATGGCGAAACGATTTTGCGGATCCGTCCACTGCCCGGCTACGGAGAACCCCGCCGCTTCCATCTCTTCGACCACGCCGTCAAGGCGGAATTTGGCCGAAATTTCCGTTCGAAGTTCTTCTCCCTCGTGGAACTGGATGTTCATATCCATCTCCGGCAGGTGCACCAGCATTGGTCTGCTGGCACGCAGCCGCATCTCGATCCACTCCTCTCGGGGCATCCACACCGCCACATGTTCAAAGGCCATCACGTCGAAATCGGCACCGAGCTCGGTGTTGAGAACGCTCAGCACGTTCCTGTTGAAGTCAGCGGTGATCCCTTCCGTGTCGGCATAAGCAGAAACGAGGACGTGTCGCGATTTCACCAAATCCGTACCAAGAAGCAGTGAACCACCGTTTTTGCCGAGCAAGTCGCGGACGTTAGAGAGAAAACTGGCTCGGGTCGATGGCTCAAAATTACCGATGGTGCTGCCCAGCAACGCGACCATGCGACGTCCGGTCCGAGGTAGGAGGTGCAGCTGGGTCTCGAAATCGGCTGTCACGGCCTGCAGTTCAAGGTCGGGAAAAGCAGGAGCCAATTGGTTTTGGGCATCCAGCAGTGCGCTATCGCTGATATCTACGCCAACGTAACGGCGAAGGGAGCCTTCGTCTCTCAGGGCGTTGAGCAACAGGGGGGTTTTCCGGGAAGATCCAGACCCGAGCTCGATCAGCGTCTCCGCAGGGCATGCGGTCGCCATCTCTGCCGCGTGGAGTTCTAGCACTTCACGTTCGGCTCGTGTGGGGTAGTACTCCGGCAGGCCTGTGATGCGCTCAAACAGTTCGCTGCCGAGTTTGTCGTAGAACCACTTGGGCGGCAGCGTTTTCGGCGACGCGCTGAGTCCTGCGCGCACGTCCGCGCGCAGGCTTCGCCCTAGATAGTCCGGAGATAGGTGATGAATGATGTCGGGGCGGGCGGCAAAGAGGCTCATGGGGCTACCTGTTCCTTCGTGAGGTTGGGAATTGGACGGACGTCGACGTAGCCGGCGGTGGCGGTCAGAAGAGAGTTGTCCGCCACCTCATGCCAGTCGGGGCTGTCATCGAAAGGTTCACTGGCCACCACGACGCTCCCGGGACCGGTTCGCCAAAAAAGAGTATCCCCGGCGGCCGTGGCCGCTATGACTGTGCCGTCCGTGAGTAGAAAATTTAGTCGGGCGCCGGTGATGGCAGAGACGTTGTTGACCACGTGCGCCAGCGCATCCCCGGCGCAGTCCCCCGCGGCGAGCCGTTCCAGGACAAGTGCCCAGAGCAGGGCCGAGTCGACCCGAGCTTCAAGGGCCAGCAGACGGGCGGGCGGAAGTGATGCGGCCAGAGCTTCCAATGCCTGCGGCCAACCCTCTACCCGGCCGTTGTGGCTGAAAAGCCAGGGCCCGTGCGTGTAGGGGGCAGCAGCTGATGCCTCCTGCGTCATCCCTGATGTCGCGGACCGGACGGCCGCGAGCACCGCCTGGCTGGAGGTAACCCGAGCGACATCAGCGAAGGACCCGTCTGCCCAGATGGGGATTGCGCGGCGGTAACGGGCAGGTAGAGGATCCCCTGAGGCATACCATCCGACACCAAAACCATCAGCGTTTACGGTCCCATTCCGCTGATGCCTGGGCGCCCAGGATTGCGTCATTAACCCGTGAGCGGGGGCGAGCAGCAGCTCCGCGAGCGGCATCGAGGGCCCGATATAAGCTAAATGACGACACACGGGCTAACGCACTTCGTCCAGTGCGGCGTCCCGCGCCGTACGGAAGCCGGCAAAGATTTGCCGGCGGATTGGGTAATCCCAATTCCGGAAGGTCCCACGGCACGCGGCTGCGTCCGCCGCCCAAGAGCCGCCGCGCAGCACCTTGTAGTCAGACCCGAAAAAAACTTCGCTGTATTCCTGATACGGGAACGCGATAAATCCGGGGTAAGGGCAGAAGTCGCTGGAGACCCATTCCCAGACATCACCGATGAGTTGGCGCACTCCCAACGATGATGCTCCGCGCGGATAGGAGCCGGCGGGGGAAGGCCGCAGGGCTGATCCGCCCAGGTTCGCGTGATGCGGGGTGGGATCTTCATCACCCCACGGGTAGCGCCGCGAGTAATCGGAGCGGGGGTCGTACCGCGCAGCTTTTTCCCACTCTGGTTCGGTCGGAAGCCTACGCCCGGCCCAGCGGGCGTAGGCGTCCGCTTCGAACCAGCAGACGTGCTGCACCGGCTCGTCTTCTGGCACCTGTTCAACGACACCGAATCGGGTCCTGACCCACCGGCCGCCGTCGCGTTCCCAATATTTGGGCACGACTATTCCGGTTTCTCTGATGTGCTTCCATCCTTGGGCCGTCCACCAGCTGGGGGTTCGGTAGCCGCCGTCGTCTATGAAAGATCGGTAGGCGCCGTTGGTTACTGGAATAGTGTCGATCCAGTACGCGGGCAGATCGACTGGATGGGCGGGACGTTCGTTGTCCAGTGCCCAGGGTTCCACCGAGGTCCCCATCAGGAATGTCCCTGCGGGGACCAGCACTTCCTTTGGTAGAGAGTATCGGTCGGTGGACACGACGTCGGCTGCCAATGTCCGGGCCTGTAGGACCGGTTTGCCAACCCGGAGCTGGTGGGTGGCTAACATCGTCTCGTCGTGCTGCTGCTCGTGCTGGATGATCATTCCGAATGCGAAGCCACGATCCACCAGTGGCGAGCCTTCCAAGGGGGTCCGGTCCAGGACCTCGAGGGTTTTGGTGCGAACCTGGGCGAGGTACTTTCGGGACTCCTCCGGTGAGAGCAATGGCAGCGAGGTGCGAGCGCTGCGCGCATGCTGGAAAGCGTCGTACATCTGGTCGATGTCGCACCGCAGCGGCTCCATTTTTCCGACGTCGCGGACCAGCCAGAGTTCCTCCTGGCTGCCGACATGCGCTAAGTCCCAGACCAGCGGCGACATCAGCGCCGAGTGCTGCTTCAGCAGATCCTCCTCGTCGCACTCAGTCAGCGCATGCGTTCGGTTCCGGGACCTTTCCAGCGCGTCGGCGATGAAAATTTTGAAATTTTCCGGATCTGTACCGGATTCGAAAAAATTATTGGACATTTTCACAATGCTCCTCATGCTCTGACGGACCAAAATAACTGCCGGTCCTTGTCCACATTTCCAGGCGCTCCTCCGCAGGACACCGGCCCCGCGCCGTATATCGGTCAACAAAATCTTCTGCGCGGTTGCGCGTGGCGACGTCAACCCCCAAACGGGGCAATGCCATCAGAGCGGCTTCGGCGCAGCCGTAGGCTGCCGAAGCGAGCACGGGATTCGTCAACGCGTGGCGGGCGGCTGTCCTGAGCGGATTGGATAGGGACGCCACCGGGGCGCAGGCCTCTGCGGCCAGGTCGGCTGCATGCTCATCATCCATCAGTGCCGTCACCACGGCCGTGACGGGCTCCCAGTCGCTGGCTGCCTGTGCGTCGATAACCCTGATCTCCATGAACCCCCGAGGGCGGACAGGTGGGAACAAAGTTGTCAGGTGGTACTTCAGGTCGTCGAGCGTTGCAGGTCTTGGGCCTTCTCCACGTAACCAGTTCCGCATCGACAACCCGCGCGGAGCTGTCCAGGCAGCCTCCGTTGAGGGAATGCACAGCAGCAGGGCATCCAGCGCGTAGCGTGCCCAGTCCAAGCGCGGGTCCACCGAGCGGGGAACCATTGCGGTCCGGGAAGCATCCATCGCCAACCAGATACGCTGCCGGTTGCTATGCCAACCGCTTGGGACGCCATGAAGGAACGGGGAATTGGCGAACATAGCAGCAAAGACCGGAACGAGATTGTGCAGCCGCGCCCAACGTTGCGCCGCGCCGCTGGATCCGGGGGTATCGAACCCAGCCTCCAGCGAAATCTGCAGGGCAGCAGTGGAACACATCATTACCCGTCCTGCGGGGCCGAAACGATCAAAATGATGCTCCATGGCGGCATAACGTGGATGATCCAATGACCGCACCGGCGGCCGCGCAGGGTCCAGAGCCACCGCGCCGAAGCACAGACCAGCATCCGTCAGCAGAGCCTCAACAGCTGCAAGGTCCGCCCGGGTCGCCACGACGAGAGAGGGAAGATCAGACGCGCAAACAGAGCTCACTTCCAACTGCCCGCCTGGTTCAAAGGTAATCACCCCCCCACCCGGTAACGGTCCCCGTGATGCCGCCATCGCGTCGCTGACCCGCGCAACCGAAACCGGGAACTGCGGATCCGAGACATCGTGGACTAACCGTTCGACCTCAACTCCGGCAGCACCCGGTGGCCCGGTCTTAAAGCACACGGAGGCAACATATATCTCCGCATCGGATTCCGAGAGTGCACCCACGCCACGTCCGGGCAACCTTGCAGAATTCACACCACACCATTCCTTCCGGTCACGTCCCGGCGGGTGGGTAATTCATCGTCACCATGCGGGGCCGTGTTTCCGATTATGCCGCAGTGAGCTCAAGGATGGAACTCACCCTCGTCAGCGCCCCGACGTCGGAGACAATCAGTGCAGCGTTGAAGACGTCCAGTTGCACGTGGAGTTCTAGGAGAGATAAGCGGCAAGTCCCCGCGTCCCATTCGTCGTGCTGCTCTACGACGACGGCGCCAGCGGGGCGGAGCAGTACGGGCGGGTTGCGAGAGATACCCACGACATTGGTGCGGCCTTCGATCTCCTTATTGCAGCTCTCGAATCGTTGAACTATCAACTGAAGAAAGTGGGCGAGAGCCGCGGCGACGTCCCCAACGGCGACGCCGCGGTCAAGATGCTCTGGCTCGCGATCTTCAATATTGAAAAAACTTGCCCGCGAACGAGCCATAGAACGAGAACGCAGCCGAGATATCAAGCGCAAAGTCGGAGGCCGACTCGTCGAAGGCTAGATCATCACGAACTGGAGGCAGGCCCAAGCCCATTTTGTGCTCGTCTATCTCGACTGCATTAACCCCACCTCTATCCCAATTCGGAACACGTACACAAAACATTTGACAGGCTCTCAGCAGGTCAACGTTGAATGCCTTCTCCCGCGGCGCCGGGCGCCGGTTATTCGCCAGCGGTATTAAAAGCCAGATAGGGTTTCCACCTCCGTCGGCCTGCCAGTGGTTAGGTGAGGGCTCGGACAGGAAAAAGCATCAGAGCGATAGCCGCCCCGCGTGCTTCCGGTAACGAGTCGCCATTTTGAAGATCGTCGGCGGTTTCGGGAGCACTCAATACCCTGAGAGCGTTAGTCACCAGGGACGACGTCATACCGCCGGTTCCTTGCAGAGTTCTCAGATGCCGCGCCGCCTTGGTTGGTGCGCTGAATGCGGGGCGGATCGCTCCTGTGCCGAGTCAGGTTATGGTTGCGCTCCCCCGCTGAGTCAGGCGGCGATTCACAGCTTCCATACCATCAGCACGGCGATGGCGACCAGGAGCAGGGCGACAGTGCCGGATCCTGCCGAGATCCGCGAGTAGCCAGCGGGTCGTCCGCCGTCAGCCGTCCCGGCTTCTAGCAACTGTGCGGCCGATTGGAGTGCAGGCACCACCACGACCAGGTCGAACGCCACGGCGATGGCTCAGGTGCTAGAGATAACGTTCATGCGTGAGATAATGCGGAATCGCTTCCGGGGCTGTTGCCATTGTCATGGGGACGTTTCTGCTCTCCGGGTGCATATCAACTGGTGGCGGCGGGCCGGTTTCGGACCGGACTCCGGATGTCTCTCCATCGGCTTCCGGTATCGCGAGCGAATTGCTCGATCCTGCCCGATTCGCTGAAGCGATGGCGGAGCCAGCCAGGGTGACGATCAACGTGCAGGTGCCATTCGAAGGAGCGATCGCCTACTTCCGACCGGATGACCCCCGATGACCGGGTCGGCGCTGATGCGACACTGCCAAACAACACGGAGACTCCGCTCGTCATTTATTGTCGCACGGGACGGATGAGTGCGGTCGCCGCGACCACGCTCGCCGAACTCGGCTATAAGGACGTCGTCGAACTCGACGGCGGTATGGACGCATGGGTTACATCCGGACGCACGCTGTTGTCGCAACCACCGGCTTAGGTCGTGTTGAATAAGCCCCAATCTACCGGTTTGCCTAGGGTGATCGGCGGCCTTATCTCTGAGAAATCCGAAGCGACTGTGCTATCGCTGAATTGCGTCTTCGACTGAGGAGACCACAGCTGTGGAAGGAACTGCGGTTGGGCGGCATGAAGGCATTTGATAACTTCGACAAGGATCTAAACGTGCAATAGTGTGCGTCAGGGAGGCTGATGGTCATGCCGACAATGTCTGCGCTCGAAGGTGCGTTCTGCCGCAGTGCACCATGGCGTCTTGCGGAGCGGCGCGTCGTCTCGTGGGCGATACAGGGTGTTTCGCTGGCCGGTGACGTTCTTGAGATCGGAGGGGGTAGTGGCGCGACGGCCGGAGCGTTGGCGCGGGCAAATCGGTCGCTGCGCCTGACGACGACCGACTACGACCCCGTGATGGTTGGCGCCGCACGGAAACGTCTTGCAAAGTATCCGCACGTGGCGGCGCGCCAAGCCGACGCCACACAGCTTCTCTTTGATGACAAAAATTTTGATTTCGTTGTAAGTTGCCTGATGCTGCACCACGTTGTTGACTGGGAGAAGGCAATCGCAGAGGTCGCGCGTGTGCTCCGGCCCGGCGGCATCTTCATCGGTTATGACCTCACTGCCTCTCGAGCAGCTTCGTGGGTGCATCTCGCCGATCGCTCCCCGCATCGGTTTATCGAACGCGGGGCCTTCGAACCTGTCCTCGAACAAGTCGGACTCGATGCTATCGGGCTGAGGTATTCCTTCGGCGGCCGAGTGCTGCGATTCACCGCACGCAAGCCTGCGCTGTCCGCCTGAATGGGGAGAGGCGTGTCAGGCAGGTCCAGGCAGGTCCCATCGAATGCGACCAGACGTCGACCCGTCGTTAGTTGATCCCAGATTGCATGGAGCCACTCGCCGATTACGACGTGACCGCCTAATGGCGTCTCAGATTGCCGGGCGCGCGAGTGGTCAAGAGTCACGAGCAGGCGGGCGGGTTAGACCGGTGAGAGCGCGCAGTGGGCGGGGAGTGGGACTGCTGGCATGCGCAGCAGTTGCATGCTCGCCAGGGTATCGGAGATGAATTTCGCCGCGCGCGGGCGGAGCTAGTGGGATCTTCGACAGCTGGGAGCCGACGATGATCGGTGCGGCCAGCCCAGTCTCGACTCTGTGAAAGAGGGCCGCCTCGCCGTGTTCTAGACTGCGTACGGGCCGAATGCGCCTGTTGAGGGCCGACGACTTCCTGCTGCGGTTCACAAAGTATCCCCGACACACCCAGTTGATAAAATCTGAGCGAGGACGTTGAATGAGGCGTTTCACGGCGGATGATGCCTGCCTGCTGCTGGCGCGGCTGCGGGAGAGAACACCTCTGGTGCAGTGCCTGACCAACGCGGTGGTGACGAACTTCACCGCTAACGCGTTGCTGGCGATCGGGGCTGCACCGGCAATGACCGACATCCCCATCGAGGCTGATCAGTTCGCCCGTATCGCTTCGGCCACGCTGGTGAACCTGGGCACTCCGCATGCGGAGCAGCGTGCGGGCATGCTTGAAGCGGCCCGGGCTGCGCACGAGGTTGGCACGCCGTGGGTGCTCGACCCGGTGGCCGTCGGCGTCCTTTCGGTGCGCACCCAGCTGGCCACCGATTTGCTGGACTATGCGCCCACTGCAATCCGCGGCAACGCCTCCGAAGTCATCGCCCTGACCGGCCTCGGCCACGGCGGCCGGGGTGTGGACTCGGTCGACACCGCGGAACAGGCACTGGATGCCGCCGGCCAGCTCGCCGACCGGCATGGCTGCATCGTCGCGATCTCCGGGGCCACCGATCTGATCACCGACGGAACCGATGTCATCCGCCTCAGCAACGGCCATCCCTGCCTCACCCAAGTCACCGGTGGAGGGTGCGCGCTGGGTGCCGTGACCGCGGCTTTCCTCGCGGTCGGTGACGATCGTCTTGTTGCCACTGCCGCCGCGACGGCCGTGTATACGATCGCGGCCGAGCGGGCGGCGGTGGACGTGGGAGGTCCGGGCAGTTTTGCCGTCGCGTTTCTTGACGCATTGGCGAGCGTTGACGCGGCCGCGATCCGGGCGATGATAGTGATTTCATGATCGAGTTCAGCAGGGAGACCTTCACGCCAGGCGTGTACCTGGTCACCGACACGGCGTTATGTGGCAGTCGCGGGGTGGTCGAGACGGTGCGGACGGCGGTAGCCGGCGGCATCCGCACGGTGCAGATCCGGGAGAAAGATGCGTCCGCCGCCGATTTCTATCAACTCGTATTGCGCATATCTGAGGCTGTCGGTGACCGGGCCGCGATTCTCATCAACGACCGGGTCGACGTGTTCCTGGCTGCCCGCGCTGCGGGTGCCCGCGTGCATGGTGTCCATGTCGGTCAAAGCGACCTTCCGGTTACGGCCGTGAGGATGATTGTCGGCGACGACGTGATCATTGGGTTGACCGCCAACACTGTCGATCACTTCCGCCAGGTGGCGCTCCTGCCGGAGAGAACGGTCGACTACCTAGGCGTTGGTGTGATCCGAGCGACGGCCACGAAGGTGAACCATCCGGCGCCGATCGGCGTGGACGGTTTCGCCGGGGCCGCCGCCGTGGCAGGCCTGCCGTGCGTGGCCATTGGCGGAGTCATGCTGGACGACGTGGGGGAGCTGCGCCGGGCGCGGGCGGCAGGTGTTGCCGTGGTGTCCACGATCTGTGCCGCCGCAGACCCGAAACGGGTGGCCGAGGATTTTGTGAAGGAGTGGAACCGATGATCCCTGCTGTTCTGCCGCTCCAAGTACCCCGAGTTCTCAGCATCGCTGGCACCGATCCAACCGGTGGGGCAGGCATCCAGGCGGACTTGAAGAGCATTGCCGCGCAGGGCGGCTACGGGATGGCCGTCGTCACCGCGCTGGTTGCCCAGAACACCCACGGGGTGAGGTCGGTGCATATTCCACCGGTGGCGTTCCTGCGCGAACAGCTCGAAGCCGTCAGCGACGACGTCACTATCGATGCGGTCAAGATTGGGATGCTCGGCAATGCCGAGATCGTTCAGGCCGTCGAGGACTGGTTGGAGAAGGTGAAACCGCCGGTGGTGGTACTTGACCCGGTGATGGTCGCCACCAGCGGTGACCGGCTGCTCGACCGGGCTGCAGAAAGAGCCATGATCGAGCTGCTCAGCCGGACCGACTTGGTCACACCGAACCTGGCGGAATTAGGGGTGCTGTTGGGAGAGCCGACCGCTTCGACCTGGCCGCACGCACTCGAGCAGGGCAAGCGACTCTCGTCGGCGCACAACGTCATTGTGCTGGTCAAGGGCGGCCATTTGGAGGGTGCCGTGTGCCCGGACGCGCTGGTGGATGCCGCCGGCCGGCTTCCCGCCGGCCGGCAGATAATTGAGGTTGCAGCCAATCGGGTGGACACGATGAACACCCACGGAACCGGATGCTCAATGTCGTCGGCGATGGCGACATTGCAGGCCCGGCTCGGGGATTGGAGCGTCGCGTTATCGATGACTAAGTCCTGGTTGCAGGAAAGTCTGGAGCACGCCGACGAACTCGACATCGGTACCGGGCGTGGTCCTATCCACCACTTTCATCGGTTGTGGGCAGGCGGGCCGCCCCCACGCTGACCCGCACTGTTTCCGGGCCGGCCAGCGCGCCGGTCAGCACCAGCGCGCCGCCTAGGGCGAGCAGCACTGCGACGGCGCCGTGGTCGCCGAGCACATTCTGCAGGACCGGCAGATAGTACGGGTAGAGGGCTGGTATAACGATGGACAGGCTGTAACCGACCCCGTAGCCGCTGGAGCGCACAGCAGTCGGGAAGCGTTCGGCCAGGTAGGCGCCGACCGGGCCGTAGCCGGAAACCGTGACGATCTGCAGCGCTACGACCAGCAGCACCAGAACCGTGGTGCCGGCTGCAGCGAAGACGACCAGGAAGATCACCGGCCCCAGTACCGCTGCCATCAGGCCGAAGCCGATGAAGAAGGCGCGCCGGCCGGTGAACGTCGACAGGTGCCCGCAACCGGCCATGGTGAAGGCGCTGGCGGCGGTGCCGCACATCATCGCCAACAATAGGGTTTGTGCGCCCAGGTGGGCGTCGGCGCCCAGTTGCCCAGTCAGCACCGGGATGGCCATGTTAGTGAGCAACCACATGCCGCTCATCAGAATGAATACCTGCCACAGCGCCCGGCGGTGTTCGCCGATAAGAATTCCCTTCAGCGCGTTCGTGCGGCGTGGGGGGGTGGGTCCACGTCGGGAAATCCTGAACCCGGGCACGATAATAGGCGAGCATTCCAAAAGCGAGCACGGCGCCGAGCAAGAATGGGATGCGCCAGCCCCATGCGTTGTAGCTGGCGGCGCCGAGCGTGCCGTGCAGTACGAACACCAGGCCGGCGATGGTGGCGTTGGCCCAAGGTGACATCCACATGATCAGCCCGCTGACAAGCCCTCGCCGTTCAGGCTTGGACCATTCCATCGCCAGCGGGACAGCCGAGGTATATTCACCGCCGAGAAAAATTCCGCCGACAAAACGCAGCGCCAGGATCAACAGGAGCGATCCGGCACCGAACACGGCGTGGCTGGGCACCAGTGCGATGAGCAGTGTCGTCAGAGCCACACCGGTGAGCGCGACCTTGGTCGTCGCCGTGCGGCCGATGGGGTCGGAGATCGGACCGAAGATCGCTGCTCCTATCGGCCGCCCGAGCAGCGTCGCGACAAAGATCAGTCCGGCGTTGCCGACCAGGTTTTCCGACCCGAAGAGATGCGCCGCTGCCGGCGTCAGGGCGATGACGGGCAGGAAGATATCGAATTGGTTCACATAGTTGCCGAAGATCCCGCCCCGCATGGCGCGGCGCATGCCTGGCGGTGCGGACGGTGGCAGTTGAGCGGGGCCAGAGGCGGTGCTGGGGTGGGCGTAACGCATCGACTTCACTTCCTGTGCCGGCATTACCCGGTAGGTTCAACGGTCGAAGCTGCCTCAGCGTCCTCTCAGCCCCTGCAAGAGGGCTCCCGTGTGGACGAGGAACAACATAGCACCCGTGTCAGGGCTGCCTTAAGCCATGTTTGCGTGAAGCCATATTCTGGCCCTTTTTCCGGTTGTGATTGTCTGCAAGCACGCGGCAAGAGTAGGGATTCGGCGGCGACCTCGTCGGAGTCGTAATAATGCTGTTCGATGACTTGATACGCACGCATTGATTGTGTGAACCAACACGTTGTTCGTCCAGGCTTGGCTGTTTCTTGGGTACACTCATCTTGAACACGGGAGTCCGGTGAGCCGGGCTGAGAGGAAGATTATCAATCTTCGACGGTCACGTCCCGCTGAGTGGATGCTCCTATTGATGTCAAGCGGCCTTTGGGGTGGGATTCGATTGTCGGGATTGGTCGTCGAGCCAGGC
>NZ_PJJT01000056.1:0-14629 GCF_002929615.1 Cryobacterium sp. M91
ATGAACTCAGTGCGAGTATTCGGCGGAAACAACTTGACCATAAAACGCTCCAATCACTAGAGCGTTGCTACGACCATATGACTTTGCCGCGCTGAAATCGCCTCAAACTCACGGCTCGGCGACGCACTACGCGTCAGGCGACCGTGACCGGCTCGTGCCCGACCGGAAAGTTCACCGACGCCGCGATGAAGCATGCGAGGGCGGCCTCGGCGTGCAGCGACTGCGCGAACTCCACCTGTTCGGGGTCGGTAATAGTCACGCGGGGCCGCAGGGTGACCGCCGTGAAGTGGCCGCCGCCGGCCACCTGTTCCATGGTGCCGACCGGGGCATCCGTATACGCCGTCACCGTGATTCCATTGCGGACCGCCACGTGCAGATACGACAAGAGGTGGCACTGGCTGAGCGCCGCGAGCAGCAGCTCCTCCGGATTCCACCGGTCGTTGTCACCGTGAAAGGTCGAGTCGGACGAGCCCAGAATCGGCACCTTCTCAGCGGATGCCCGACCGGCCGGTGAAATCAGATGGTCACGTCCATAGGCCTTGTAGTGGCTGGTTCCGGTGCCGCGATTGCCGGTCCACTCAACCCGCACCGCATATTCGTGCACTCCGTTCATGCTTCTCCCCTTGCTCTCAAAGATTCTTGCAGGCGAACTCAGGAACACCGCGCCCATGGTCGGTACAGCACTATTAGGTACAGTAGGGGAATCATGACTGACACCCTCACAAACTCTGCCACCGCCACCGCGTACTCTGTCACGCAAGAACGAAAGATCGTCACGGCCATCCCCGGTCCGATCTCGGCGGCGTTGCATGAGCGGCGTCGGGCGGTCGTCTCCGACGGGGTCAGTTCCATGCTGCCCGTCTACATTGCCAAGGCCAACGGCGCGATTCTGGTCGACGTGGACGGCAACCAGTTCATCGACCTCGGTGCCGGCATCGGTGTGACCACGATCGGCCACACCGAGACCAGTGTCGTCGCGGCCGCCGTCGAACAGTCCCAAGACTTCATCCATACCCTGTTCACCGTCACGCCGTACGAAGAGTACGTTCGCGTCGCCGAGCTGCTCGCCGAGCACACTCCCGGTGACTTCGCCAAGAAGAGCGTGCTCATCAACTCCGGCGCGGAAGCCGTTGAGAACGGCGTGAAGATCGCCCGCAAGTACACCGGCCGTCGTGCCGTCGCGGTGCTCGACCACGCCTACCACGGCCGCACCGTGCTGACCATGGCCATGAATTACAAGGCCATGCCGTACGCCACCGGCTACGGCCCGCTCGCCAGCGACGTCTACCACGCCCCGAGCTCCTACCCGTATCACGACGGTCTGTCCGGCGCTGAAGCGGCTGCTCGCACCATCGCCTACCTCGACAAGGTGATCGGGGCATCCGATCTGGCCTGCCTGGTCGTCGAACCCATTCAGGGCGAGGGCGGTTTCATGGTGCCAGCGGACGGCTACCTGCCCGCGCTCCAGAACTGGTGCACCGCCAACGGTGTCGTAATGATCGCCGATGAAATTCAGAGCGGCATGGCCCGCTCCGGCAAGTACTACGCGAGCGAGCACTTCGGCTGGATCCCCGACCTCGTGCTCACCGCCAAGGGCATCGCCGGCGGCTTTCCGCTCGCCGCCGTCACCGGCCGCGCCGACATCATGGACGCCTCCCAGCCCGGCGGGCTCGGCGGCACCTTCGGCGGCAACCCCGTCTCCTGTGCTGCGGCGATCGCCGTGTTCGACGCGATCGAGGCCAACAACCTGCTGGCCGAAGCGCAGCGCATCGAAAAGTCCCTCACCGCTGGCCTGACCGCACTGAAGAACAAGTACGACATCATCGGCGAGATCCGCGGTCGCGGCGCCATGATGGCGATCGAACTCGTGCAGCCCGGTACCGGCGACACGACGAAGGTCCCGAACGCCGCTGCGGTGACCGCCATCTCCGCCTACGCGAGCCAGCACGGCGTGCTGCTGCTCACAGCCGGAACCTACGGCAACGTGCTGCGGTTCCTGCCGAGCCTCGCGCTGTCCGATGCTCTCATCATCGACGCCCTCTCGGTGATCGACGATGCGATCGCCGCACTCTAACGTGACCACTGAAACCTTCACGGTCAACGATTCCGTCGAACTCGCCGTCGTCGAACGCAGCGGGTTCGTCGAATCCAGGCACGCCGGTTCGGCGATCGTGCTCGGTACCAACGGTGAGGTGCTGCGTGCCCTCGGCGATGTCACCAGCCCGGTCTTTCCGCGCTCGGCGATGAAACCGTTTCAGGCTGTCGCGGTCATGGCGAGCGGTGTCGCCCTGCGGGGAGCGGATGCTGCGATCGCGACCGCGAGTCACATCGGTACGCCAGAACACGTCGCACTGGTGCGCGGGCTGCTCAGCCGGGCCGGAGTACCCGAAACGGCGCTCGCCTGCCCGGCCGCCTGGCCGATCGACTCCGCCGCGCGGGACGCCCTGGTGCGACTCGGAGCCGGCAAGGCTCCGGTATACATGGAATGCTCGGGCAAGCACGCGGCGATGCTCGTCGCCTGCCAGCAGAACGGCTGGGCGATCGAGGGTTATCTGCAGCCGGAACATCCGCTGCAAAAACGCATTCTCGACGTGCTCGAACGGTTCACCGGCGAACGTCCGCTGGTCTCGGGCATTGATGGCTGCGGCGCGCCCGTGCACGCCATTTCGCTTACCGGCCTGGCCCGCGGCATCGCCCGCATCGCCACGAGCAAGTCCAACTCGCCGTTTGCGATCTACCGTGAGGCCGGTTTTCTGGCCGAAGCGGTGCGTGCCAACGGGTGGGTCGTGGCCGGCCCCGGGCACTCCGACAGCATCGTCATCGACCGGCTCGGCCTGTTCGTGAAGGGCGGTGCCGAGGGCATCATGGTGGCCGCCGCCGAAAACGGCACCACCGTGGCGCTGAAGATTCTGGACGGTAACCTGCGCGCCGCAGCGGCCGTCGCCGTAGGTCTGCTCGCCGACTCCGGTGCCATCAAACGAGCGGATGTAGATGAGTTACTGCCCGAGCTCGGACTCACCGTGACCGGCGGTGGCCGGCCGGCCGGGGAAATTCGCGCCAGCTACGTCTGACCGGGTTCGGAACGGTCGGGCGCAATCACGTTGAGGGCGCCCGGCCCGACGTCGCCGGGGATCCCCAGCTGACACGCAAAGTCATTGCCCCGACCGACCGGGACCACGCCCAGGCCGCCGACCACCGAGCTGCCGCCGCCGAACGGAACCAGGACTATTCGATGCTGCGAGCACAGCGTGATGATCTCGACCACCTGCTCGTGACTGCCCGCAGTCACGATGGCGTCCGGGGCAGCGTGCCCGTCTCCGGAGCGCAGCCGAATCAGATCGGGGGTGGACTTGCCGCCGGTGTGCCATACCCGAGCCTCAGCATCGATCGTCACGTTGCTGGCGCCGACGATGTCGAGCAGAGCTGGGAGGAAACCTCCGCGCAGATCGCTGCCCGGCAGGCGCACCCCGCAGGGATTCCGGCCGCGAGCGCGAACTGGCCGAAGCGGCTGACGGCCGGGTCATCGACCTGCTCGTCGTCGGCCTCGGCGTCACCGGGGCCGGGGTGGCCCTCGATGCGGCGACGCGTGGGCTCACCGTCGTGGCCGTCGACGCGCACGACCTGGCCTTCGGCACGTCACGGTGGAGTTCCAAGCTGGAGCACAGGGGGCTGCGCTACCTCGCCAACGGCCAGCTCCGGGTGGCCAGGGAATGCGCCGTCGAACGCGGCATCCTGCTGACCCGCACGGCGCCGCACTCGGTGCATCCACTCCCGATGGTGTTACCGCTCGGCCCGATGGTAGCGCCGGAGCAGGGTGCCATCGGGGCGGTCGGCCTGCGACTGGGTGATGCACTCCGAGTGGGAGCGCACACGTCGCGCGGCGCGCTGCCCGCACCGCGCCGGCTGTCCCCGGCCGAGGCGCTCGAGCTGGCGCCGGAGCTCCACCGCCAAGGCCTGCGCCCTCGCGACTAGCTGGGCCTGGCCAGGCGCCGCGCCTTGGCCGCTCCCGTCACCTGCACCGTCACGACCACGACGATGGCAATGATGAACACGGCCGAGGCGAGCACGTTGGCCTCAGCCGGGATGCCGCGGGCCGCCGAAATGTAGATGTATTTCGGAAAGGTCGACACCGCGCCGGAGTTGAAGTTCGTGATGATGAAGTCATCGAAGGACAGGGCGAACGACAGCAGAGCGGCCGCGAGAATACCCGGCAGCAGCAGCGGAAAGGTGATGCGAGCGAACACCTGCGCGGCCGAACCGTAGAGGTCGCGACCGGCCTCTTCGAGCGCCGGGTCGAGGCTCGCAACCCGGGCCTTGACCGTGACCACCACGAAACTGATGCAGAACATGGTGTGCGCGAGAATGATCGTCAGCATGTCCTTCGGCACCCCGACCGACAAGAACTGTGCGGCCAGTCCGGCACCGAGCACGACCTCCGGGGTCGCCATCGGCAGAAACAGCAGCAAGCTGGTCTGGGATCGAAACTTGAACCGGTAGCGCACGATGGCGATCGCGATCATGGTGCCGAGCGTGGTCGCAACGATGGTGGCGACAGCCCCGATGAACAGGCTATTGCCGAAGGCCTGGCAGACGGCTCCGTTCTGCACATTGCAGACGTTCAGCCACTTGTCGAAGGTGAAGCCTTGCCAGGTGATGTTCGACTTGAGCGAGTCGTTGAAGGAATAGACGAAGGTGTACCCGATCGGAATCATGAGGAACAGCAGGGCCAGGGCGCTGTAAACGGGCAGCAACCATTTGCCGAGGGAGACTTTCACAGCAGCTCCTCCGTTCCGGATCGTTTGACGTAGATGCTTACGATCACCAGGATCACGGTCATCAGAATGATCGACAGGGCCGCAGCGGCGGGAAAGTTCTGCAGCACCAGAAAGTTGGCTTCGATCACGTTACCCATCATCTGGGTGCCGGTACCGCCGAGAAAGTCCCGGCTGGCGTTGATATAGTCCCCCGCCGCCGGAATGAAGGTGAGCAGCGTGCCCGCGACGATACCGGGCATCGACAGCGGGATGGTGACCTTGCGGAACACGTGGAACGGGCTCGCGTACAGGTCGCTGCCGGCCTCAAGGTAGCGCACGTCAAGCCGCTCCAGGGTCGTGTAGAGCGGCAGGGTCATGAACGGGATGAAGTTGTAGGTGAGACCGAAGATCACCGAGAACGCGGTGCCGGTCACGTGCGCTTCCGGCGCCAGCAGCGACAGGGCCTTGAGCGACTGAACCACGAAGGACTCGTCCGAGAACAGCTGCTTCCAGGCCAGGGTGCGCAGCAGAAAGCTGATGAAGAACGGCGCGATCACGAGAACGAGCATGAGGCTCTGCAGCAGCGGCCATCTTCGCGCCTTGACCCCGATGAAGTAGGCCAGCGGGTAGCTGATCAGCAGCGCGAAGAACGTCGCCGCGAGCGCGTAACTGAACGAACGCACAATGTGCGGCCAGTAGGTCGTGACCACTTCGACGTAGTTCTGCCAGCGGAAGGCGTAGTCGTACTGGCCGATATCACCGAACTCCCGCGGCGCCTGGAACGAGGTCAGCAGCAGCGACACCAACGGGGTGAGAAAGAACAGCACCAGATAGAGGATGCCCGGCAGCAGCAGAAACAAGGCTACCGGGCTGCGGCGCCTGGCGGCCGGATCGGCGGACGGCGCGGTCGTGGATGAGAATGCGGCAAAGGCCATCTCAGGCCTCCTCGAGCTCCGTGAGCAGCGATGACCGACGCTGCTGGGCGATTGTCTTGGTGTCGAGGTCGGCTTCGAATCTCGGACTCTGGGCGGGATCGTCGTCGAGACCGAAGCCGTGGTCGACGTTCCAGCTGAGCCAACAGGTGGCACCAACGTGCGCGGCCGGGCCGAAAGCCATGTTCTGGGCGAATACCACCAGGGTGCCGACACCCGGCACATCGACCAGGTACTGCGTGCTGACCCCGCTGAACGACACATCGATGACCCGGCCGGGGCCCATCACGTTACGGCCGGGGTCCTGGAGCGGTGCTTCAGCGTGCAAGGTGAGTTTCTCGGGACGCACTCCGATGGTGACTTCGCCCGACACTCGGTGCGCTCGCTCCAGCGGCACCACGATCTTCTGCCCGGAGACGTCGACGGCGATGGCGGTGCTCGTGGTGCCAACGACCGGACCTGTGAACAGGTTGGACTGGCCGAGAAAGTTAGCGACGAACGCGGTCTTGGGCAGTTCGTAGAGCTGCTGCGGCTCACCCATCTGCTCGATTCGGCCCTTGTTCATGACCGCGATGGTGTCGGCCATGGTCATGGCCTCCTCCTGGTCGTGGGTCACGTGCAGAAAGGTCAGGCCAACCTCTTCCTGGATGGTTTTCAACTCGAGCTGCATCTGACGCCGCAGTTTGAGATCGAGGGCGCCGAGCGGCTCATCGAGCAGGAGCAGGGCCGGCCGGTTGACGATCGCGCGGGCCAGCGCCACGCGCTGCTGCTGCCCGCCGGACAGCTGCTGCGGTTTACGGTGGGCGAGGTGGTCGAGCTCCACCAGGAGCAGCGCCTCGTGCGCCTTGGCCACGGGGCCTTCGATTTTGCGTCGGCGCAGCCCGAAGGCGACGTTCTCCAGCACGGTCATGTGCGGAAACAGCGCATAGCTCTGGAACACGGTGTTGACCGGACGCTGGAAGGATTTCTGATTCGTCACATCCGTTCCCCCGATCAGGATGCGGCCGCTGGTCGGTTCTTCCAGTCCGGCGACGAGGCGGAGGGTCGTCGTTTTTCCGCAGCCGGAGGGGCCCAGCAGCGCGAAGAACGATCCGGCCGGAATGGTGAGGTTGAGATTTTCAATGGCGGTGAACCCGGGGAAACGTTTTTCAATGCCGACCAGTTCCAGGTCAGCACCACGATCGGCGAACGCACCGACGGCCATCAGGCTGCGCCCAGCAGGATCGCTTGGAACTGGGCGTTGAACGTCTGCTCTTCGGTGCCGTCGAGACCGCGGAAAACGTAGGCGTTGGCGAGGGTGGCATCGTCGGGAAAGATCAGCGGGTCTTCAGCCAACGCCGGGTCGATGGCCATCATGGCTTCCTTGGCACCGGCGACCGGGGTGATGTAGTTGACGTAGGCGGCGACCTCGGCGGCAACGGCCGGGTCGTAGTAGTAGTTGATCAGCTCTTCCACGCTCTTCTTGGCGGGCGAGCCGATCGGCACAACGAAGTTGTCGTTCCAGAGGGTGCCACCTTTCTCAGGAACGATGAAGCCCCATTTGTCGCCGTTTTCGGCGTTGAGCTGCACGATGTCGCCGGACCAGACGATGGCGGCGAGGGTGTCTTCGTTGGCGAGGTCTTCCTTGTAAGAGTTGCCCTTGATGTTTCGTATCTGACCGTCGGCGACCTGCTTCTTGAATTCGTCGATGGCCGCGGTGAACTCGTCTTCGCCCCAGTCGCCGGAGATGTCGACGCCCTGGTCGAGCATGATCAGGCCCATCGTGTCGCGCATTTCGGAGAGCACACCGACGCGCCCCTTCAGGTCGGGCGCCCAGAGGTCTTCGACCGATTTGAGTCCCTGGGGATACTTCTCCTTGTTCCAGGCCAGGCCGGCGAAGCCACCCTGCCACGGCACACTCATGGCCCGTCCCGGGTCGAAGTCGACGTCCTGCAGCGACGGCAGCAGATTGGCCAGGTTAGGAATGTTGGCGTGATCGAGTTCCTGGGTGTAGCCGAATCGGATCATGCGGCTGACCATCCAGTCGGTCAGGCACGCGACATCGGCACCGATGTCCTGGCCGAGGGCGAGCTGGTCCTTGACTTTGCCGTAGTAGGAGTTGTTGTCGTCGACGGCCTCGGTGTACTTGACCGAGATGCCGGTCTGAGCTTTGAACCCCGCAAGCGTTGGGTAGCTGCCGGCGTCGTCCACATCAATATAGAGCGCCCAGTTATCCCAGCGGATGGACTTGTCGGTGGCCGAAGTGTCGGCCGCGGCGGTGGGTTTGGCCGTAGCGCCGGAGGAACACGCGGCGAGCGCGAGCGCGGTGGCCCCGGCACCGGCCCCGGCCAACAGTGTTCGACGACCCAGTTGCGCGTTCTGCGCCTGACGAATGAGCTGGCGGATCATGGGATCAGCGGGCAGCGGCTTGGACTTCATCTGGTTCTCCTAGCATTCTGGGCACGCGCACGGTCAAGGCTCACGACGTTGCGAGTTGGTCGATAGTTGCACATATCGGCGGTAATTACACCTAAAAGTGTTCAAAACATTGATTTTGGAACCGATTTGTCACGAAATCAGCACATACTTGCAACACTCGCCCGCGAAATCGTCGGTTCACCGAGACTAGGGTGGTGGCCAGGAGCGAGAGAGGAACACCATGAGAATCGCAGTTCCCACCGAGATCAAGAATAATGAATTTCGGGTCGCGATCACCCCGGCGGGGGTACACGACCTGGTGTCGCACGGTCACGAAGTGATGGTTCAGGCCGGTGCCGGGGTGGGGTCCTCGATCCGCGATGAGCAGTATCGCTCGGCCGGTGCGACGATTCTGCCGGACGCCGCGAGCGTCTGGGCGGCCGCCGACCTCCTGCTCAAGGTGAAAGAACCGGTAGCGAGCGAATACGGCTATTTTCGGGCCGATCTGGTGCTGTTCACCTACCTGCACCTCGCCGCCGAACCCGACCTGACGCGGGCCCTGCTCGCGAGTCAGGTCACCGCGATCGCCTACGAAACTGTGCAGTTGCCCTCCCGCGCGCTTCCGCTGCTCGCGCCCATGAGCGAGGTCGCCGGTCGACTCGCACCCATTGTGGGTGCCAATGCCATGCTCAAACCGAACGGTGGCCCCGGCCTGCTGGTGCCAGGGGTTCCCGGCACGCATCCGGCCAAGATCGCCGTGCTGGGCGGCGGTGTCGCCGGGACCGCTGCGATGCAGGTGTCGCTCGGCCTCGGCGCGGAGGTGACCGTGCTCGATACGAATCTGTTTCGGCTGCGTGAGATCGACGCCCTGCACTTCGGCCGGGTCAAGACCATCGCCTCGAACAGCTTCGAGATCGACAAAGCTGTCATGGAGGCCGATATGGTGATCGGTTCGGTGCTCATTCCCGGCGCGAAGGCACCCAAGCTGGTCAGCAACGAGCTGGTGTCACGCATGAAATCGGGCAGCGTGCTCGTGGACATCGCCGTTGACCAGGGCGGCTGCTTTGCCGACAGCCATCCGACCACTCACGCCGACCCCACCTTCACCGTGCACCGATCCCTGTTCTACTGTGTCGCCAATATGCCCGGCGCTGTGCCGCACACCTCGACCTATGCCCTGACGAATGCGACGCTGCCGTATGTGCGGGCCCTCGCGACGCTCGGTTGGCTGAACGCGCTGCGCGCCGATGCCGCGCTGGCGCAGGGACTCAACGTGTTCGGCGGCCGCCTGATCAGCGCCCCGGTCGCGCTCGCCCACGGAATGACGCACCGGCCGCTCGCCGAGGTGCTCCTCTAGCTGCTCACTTGGCTGCTCACTTGGCCGCCGTCCGGTTCTGGCAGGATCGCCCGGGTCAGGTCACCGTCGGGGTGCAGCACCCACACTCGTCCGCGCCCGGGAGCCAGCGGCGGCGGCAACTGACGGCTGTGGCTGACCATCCGAAAATCCGACAGGCCGCACCGATCGAAGACGATGCTGGCCCGGCTGCCGGCAGTCTGACCACGCAGCCGGGTCAGCAGGGTCCAGTGCGCCTGCCACGTTTCGGCGTCACCGACGACGACCAGCCGGCCGGGGGCATCCGTTTGACCGGTTTCGACGCTGATCAGGGCGGATGCTGCCGGCGCGGTCGTTCCCGCCAACTCCACCACCGGCACCCCCAGCACAGCGCGCAGTCGCGCGGCGGTGCGCGCCGGAGATGACGATACGACGAGCAGCGGGCCGTGTTCGGGCAGCTGTGCGGTCGACCGGGCGAGCGGGGTGAGCTGCAACGGCAACGGCGCCAGCAGTTGCACGCGGGTGTTGTGCCAGACTCCCCCGCCGGCCGGCAGGGTGGCGTGGTAGTTGGCCGACAATCCGCCCGCGGCGAGGTGATCCTGCACGCTGGGGAGCTTGAGCAGCAGTGTACTCGGGCAGAGTGAGGCGAGTCCGGGAACCGTGCTGGTCAGCCGCTGCACGGCGACGACGA
Organism: Cryobacterium sp. M91; assembly: GCF_002929615.1. Taxonomy (NCBI): domain Bacteria; kingdom Bacillati; phylum Actinomycetota; class Actinomycetes; order Micrococcales; family Microbacteriaceae; genus Cryobacterium; species Cryobacterium sp. M91. The sequence goes on from NZ_PJJT01000056.1 coordinate 10,108, forward strand.
GGTGCACGCCGGCGGCAGGGCCGTCGCGCAGCAACCCGGTGAGCAGATCGGCGGCGGCAAGTCGATGATCCGGCTGCCAGCGCGCCAAGACCGAATCGAAGTCATCGAGCAGCAACAGTCGCGGCAGCGCTGCGGTCTGCTGCCCGCTTTCTATGAGCGCGCTCACCCGTTCCAGTGCGTCCCAGGTCGCCTCGACATCAGCGCTCACTCGTTCCACGGCAACCGGGGCATCACCCGGACATTCGGCCACCCGAGCGAGGTGGCACAGCAGCGTGGACTTGCCCGAGCCGGACCCGCCCACGACGAGCAGGTGGCCATCGAGCTCGGGAACGTAGGCGAACACCCGGTACCGCTGACTGTCGGGTTCGTCCAGCAGACCGAGGGGGTAGCCGGGAGCCGGAGCACCCTCGCCGGCGATCCGGCGCAGATCGGCCTCGGTCACCAGCGTCGGAAGCGCATCCAGCCACGGGCGCCGCGGTGCGGTGCCGCCAGAGAAACGCGCCGCAATCTCCAGAATGTCGCTTTCTCCGGTGGAGGCGACCTGGCAGAGCACGGGCTCGGCGGTATCGGTGGCGATCACGCACCGGCCGGGTTGATTCGGATCCAAGGTGGCCGCAGCATCCGTTCCGACCAGGGCCTGGCTGTCAGCCCGGTTGTTGACCCGCAGAGACAGATGCAGACTGCAGTTGGCCATCAGGGCATCACGCACCACCCCGGCCGGTCGTTGAGTGCACAGAATCAGGTGCACTCCGAGCGACCGCCCGCGCGCAGCGATGTCGACGAACAGGGCGTGCAGCTCCGGAAAGGCCCCCAGCATGGTCGCGAATTCATCGACAACGATGACCAGCCGGGGCAGCGGATGCTCGAGTTCGGTCAGATCCCGCGCGCCAGCCGTGCTGAGTATCCGCTCTCGAAAGCGCAGTTCGGCCCCCAGACTGGCCAGGGCGCGGGCAGCAGTCTGGGAATCGAGGTCGGTGATGAGCCCGACGCAGTGCGGAAGCCTGCCGAGGGGCGCAAACGCGGCACCGCCCTTGAAGTCAACGAGTAAGAAATTCACCTGGTCGGCTGAATGGGCTGCGGCCAGGGACGCCACCCAGGTCGTCAGGAGCTCACTCTTGCCGCTGCCGGTCGTGCCGCCCACGATGGCGTGCGGTCCGGCTCGCACCAGATCGATGTGTACCGGCCCTGCGGGTCCGACTCCGATCACGCAACCCAGGCCGGTCGGGGTGACCGAGGACGGGTCGGCGGCGGCGGTTACGGCGAGCAGGTCGGTTAGGGTAACGCCGACCGGGATCGCCCCGGCCGAAGTGACGAGGCCGGCATCTCTTGCCTGCCGGGCGAGCGCCACCGCAAAGTCGGCGGCCGCGGCCCGGGTCAGCAGTTCCGGGAAGAAATCGATGGCCGGCGCCCGATTCGGCGATCGGATCAGCTGCGCTCGGCCGGGACCGATCACCCGCACGACGGTTCCGCAACCCGGCGGCAGATCGTCGAGCCGGGTTGCGACAGCGACCAACAGTCGCCCTTGGCCGAGATCGCGCGCGGTGCGGGCAGGCGTTCCCGCCGTCGCCTGATGCAGCACTATGCATCGAGCCGCTGGTGACACGTCGTCGTGTGGAAACGCGGCTGCCCACTCCCACCCGGGGCCGGGGTCCAGATCCAAGCCAACGTCGGTCGGCGGCAGCGCAAAGCACAGTTGTACGAGCACCGCCCGAGCCAGGGCTTCGGGAAGGGGCGCAGCACCCACGATGCCGAGTCCGTGCATCAGGTCGACGACGATCGGAGCGTCTTTGATGGTCGCGGCCCAGTCCCGAAGTTCTCGATGGTCGTTCGGGGAGGTCGCCCCGCCCAGCCGTATGCCACTCGGAGCCGGGCCACAGCCCAGGGTGACGAGCGTGGCATCCGTTTGCCTCCAGCGCGCGGCAGCGGCACGGCCGAGCACGATGTCCCTGGCCGAGGGAGTCTGCTGCCAGGCGGACTCCCTCCAGCGGGCCTGGCGTTCGGTGATCGCCAGCCGAAGCACCGTGACGGCCTCGGCCTGTGCGGCGGTTTCGGTCCGGCGGCGTTTGCGCCCGGTGCGCCGCGCGTCGACCATGCTGGCGACCGCGATGAGCGGGCTGAGTACGGCGAAGATCAGCGCGAACGCTGACCCGGTGATCGACCAAATCAGGCCGGCGGCAGCCAGTGGCGCCACTGTGGCGAGAAGCGGAAATCCGGCCGGTGGCGGCGCGGTCGACGCTGGCGGCAGGCTGAGGTTCTCGTCAACGGTCGACACAGGACCATCAGAGCAGAGGATCAGCTCCGCGTGGGCAGTGCGAGAGCCATCCGTGCGTAATCTGCGTCCGGGTCACCGGTGGAGGAGTGACCCGCCGCGGCTAACGGTTCAGGCGACGGTGAATGAGTGGTCGGCGATCTCGACTCGCGTGCCGCGCGGCAGCACGTAGCGTCGTCCCGGTTCGAGCGGCTCGGCCGTTTCGCTGGGCCGGCGAATGACGGTGCCATTGCCGGAGACCCGGTCGCTGACCCACAATTCGCCGTCGTGCTGGCCGAACTCGAGGTGAGTCTTGGAGACCGAGCGGTCAGCATCCGCTACCCGAATGAGGTCGTCAAAGATCTCGTCGGGTTGCGGCAGGGGCTTGCGCCCGATTAGGCCCGACCCCTGCACGGACACTTTTTGACCGGTGCTGAAGGTCAAAACGAAGGTCGCGCTGCTCGGCAGCGTCGATGCTGCGGGCGGAACGTTCGTCACGGCGGCGGCCGCGCGCACCGGCACGGGCACGAGTGCGGGAATCGGAACGGAGATGATCGCGGCCTTGCGCGGGAGGCGCGCGATGATGGTCGTGTCGTTCGGGCGCGGATCCGGGCGCTTGCGGGATTCCACGGTGGCCGATCGGCTGCTACCGCACTCGCCGCAGAACATGGCGCCAACCGGCAGCCAGGCACCGCAAATCTGACACGTCACGACCGGCTCACTTAAACCTTCTTGACCATGCTGGACTTGAGCTGCATGAAACCGAAACCGTCGACCTTGCAGTCGATGTCGTGGCCGTCGACCGGGTCGACCAAGCGAATGTTGCGCACCTTGGTGCCGACCTTGATCGATAGGGCCTGACCCTTGACCTTGAGGTCCTTGATGATCGACACGGTGTCGCCGTCGGTCAGGATGGTGCCGAAGGCGTCCTTGACGACGGTTTCCTGCTCTTCTTCAACCGGTTCGTTCGACCATTCGTGGGCGCAGAGCGGGCAAACCAGCAGGGCGCCCATCTCGTAGGTCAGATCGCTGGAGCAGTCAGGGCACGGGGGCAGGGTCTCATTCACTCGTTTCATAATACGCGACTGCCCTGGGCCTGATATCGGCGACCGATCCGCACGCGCCAGAGCCGCCCGGCGAAAATGGCCGAGATGATCATGACCATCAGCGGAATGTAGGCGACAAAAGAGAGGGCTTCCCACCCGATCCCAATTCCGGACTCACGGTTGAAAGCCGATACCGGCAGCCCGAGGAAGTAGGACTCGGCCGACTCCGCTCCGCTGGAGATCAGGGCCGACAGCATGCCGGCCGTGTAAACGAAGGCTAGGGTCCACCAGAGCATCAGCAGGCCGGTGAACCAGTAGATTGCCCGATTCTAGGATGGCCGGTTGCCGCGGCCGTCTTCGGCGAAGCTTCGGGCCAGGGCGCGGGGTGAGCCGAGCGAGTCGAGCGCAGTGTCGATGCCGCGGGCTGGGGCATCCGCTTTGATATTGTCGCGAATATCCCGCAGAATCGATCGGCGTTCGCGCAAGGACACGCGTTCTTCGAGCCAGAGGTCGAGTCGGAACAGGTAGGATTCCCGGCGACGCCAGACTCCGAACGTGGATCGGGTCTCGGTGGTTTGGGTGTTTATTTGTGATCCTCTCGGAGTGGTTCTTCTGCGGGGGTGGCAGTCAGGCCGGTCTGCACGATGGCAATGAGGGCATGCCATCGTGCCGTCGCCAGCTCAAGAGTCGCATCCCCGGCCGGGCTGAGTGAGTAGTACTTGCGGGCCGGGCCAGCCGTGGACGCCGCCAGGCGACTGGTGAGCGAGCCGTCCTGCTCGAGCCGCGACAACACCGGGTAGACCGTGCCGGTCGAGAGGTCGCTGAGCCCAATGTTCTGCAGCCGCACCACAAGTTCATAGCCGTACGACTCAGCCAGACGCAGTTGGCTCAGGATTAGCATGGGCAGCACCCCGCGCAAGGACTGCGCGTCTTGCGGCAAGGCCGGCGTGTTCGGTGTGGGCGTCATGACTACTACCCTAGGACTGGTAGTAGGCAATGCATAATAGCGGTGCATGCCAGCAATGTACATGTGCAGGACGGATGTGTTTGCGGTCTTGCATGAGGTTGAGACCGAAGCCGAGGCCGCCGCGAAGCACGGTCAGTCACGCCGCTCAGCGGTCAGAACGGTGGCGGATTAGAGTCGTCGAGGTTCCAGTCGGTGTTCGAGGGGGTGTTCCAGGGGATGTTCCAGGGGTCGGGCGGTGGTGGGGCTGGTGGTTCGGGTGGG
>NZ_PJJT01000057.1:0-14645 GCF_002929615.1 Cryobacterium sp. M91
ACACCGTTAGGAGAGGTGTCCGCCAATCAGATTGTGACCCTATCCTGACAATATTCGATAAGAGTATCTGACGCCTAGTTGGGGTACACCACAACTAGGCACTTTTTGCTTGTACGGAAGCCCCCTCCGTGCGGTCGCGGTCTTGTTGTACCTTTTGAACCGTGAGCCTCGAGCAGAAAATCCCACCAGTCGAAGATCTCCTTGCGTTCATCGAGGAGCAGGAAGCACGGCTGCTCGGCCGTGCTTACGACATCAAAGGAACGGATGCAGGCGAGTTCCAGGTGATCTACGGTGTTTGCGCACAGGCGATCCGCTACTCGGCTGCCTTCGCCACGTTGCATAGGGCGGGCAGACCGCGCGAAGCTGTGGTCCTCGCGCGGCAGGCCATCGAGCATGCAGTAACAGCACAATGGGCGCGCTTCACAGAAGGCGGTCTGGAGAAGCTCGTCGCGACTCTCCAAGCCACTCACATCGACTTTTACAGCAAGATGTCGGCCTGGCTTAAGAACACGCAGCTCATTGACGCTGTGGAAGCAGAGACCGAACGGCTCGGCAGACTCGGCAAAGGGATGCCACCGGTGGCAGACAGGCTCAGAGCGGTCGATCAGAGCCAGATGTTGGAAATGGTTTACAAGCAGCAGTCTCAGCTGGTCCATGTCACGAGCAGCTCGACGACGGGTTTCGTCAGGATAGACGGCGACGAGATGACGCTGGTTCCCGTGCCAGACGACCCGCACGGCGTGAATACGACATACGTGGCAGCAATGGCCGCCATGTTCGCCGCCTGGCTCATCGAAGACCTGATTGCGGGCAAGCCTGGGATGCTGAGGCTTGACCAACAGTCCGACCAACTGTTGCTGCCGATCAACGTTGAGACGTCAATTCCTCGTGGAAACGATGGCTGATTGCCGGCAACGGTAATTCACAGCCCGCCTACGTCCGGCTCATAGACGGCTCCATCGGGATCCTCCTCGGTGCCATCAGGCAGAAATCACTTCCCAAGGGAGGTCGTATTGTCAGCTCATGCGAACGTGAGACGTCTTCTCTGTGAATCGCGGCCAGCAAACTCCGCTGTAAGAGGCATTCTACCTCCAAGGATCTGGAACGCGGACGCGGGCTTCAGCCCCGTGCCCAACGGTTTATGAGTCCGCTGCTTCATCACTCATCAAGGCCGCCTCGAGTAGTAAAGGCGCGATCAAGAACAGCTACTTCCGGGCGTGCGTGCCTGGAAAACCGGGGAGAAACAGAAGCACCGTGAGGCAATCGAACTCCGGAAGCTCCGCGAAGCGGCAGAGCGGCAGAGCGGCAGAGCGGCACTACAACCACCATCCAGAGCTTCGACCTTCTGAGTCGTCTACGCTGCTGCGGTGAGGGTCGGCCCGTCCCCTTTTGAAGGTAAGGGCGTGACCTCGACGACGTTGAGTGCTGCAGCGACCGGGAGGGAAGCCTGTACGGCTGCGTCGACGAAGTGTTGGTCGCCGATCAGTGCGGGGTTCAGCCAGTCGTCCCACCAGTCCCGAGGGAGTGGGACAGGGTTGCGGTCGTGAATGTGCAGGAGCTCGTCGACGGCGCTCGAGGTGAGGATCGCTGCTGTGAGAGTCCAGAGGGTCGGGTCGTCGTCCGCTTTGGAGGGATCTTTCCACCATGAGTAGAGGCCGGCAAAGGCCAGGATCGCATCGTCGGGGTTGTGGATGTAGAACGGGGTCTTCTTCTTCGTGGTGGGGTCGGTCTTCCACTCGTAGTAGCCCGCCGCTGGCTTATCCGATACTGATAAACGAGCATGCTCAACGTCTTTGATGGACCGTCGAGCAACCAGCTCATTCATTGAAGACGGACATATCTGGTACTTGTCGACAACAAGACCACGCGGAACACCGCTTCTTTTTGGCTCTCCTGACGCCACCGTGGGCGCTTTCGGAGCGCCCACAAGCGAATCATTAACACGCGACACTAATGCAATTCAGATAGGCTCAGCCCGAGGCGTGCGGGCGCATTTACCGTTTTCAATCTAACTGCGGGAGACATCATGGTCGCTTTTTGCTCGTGGGCCAAAGGGCGCTGCTCGTGACGGGGTTAGGAGGGCTGAACCCCTCGGAAGGCGCGCTGGTGCTGGGCATGGTGCAGCAGCAAGTGCCGATCGTCAATGAGCCGCCCGACCTCAAGGCCACCGCTGAGAAGATCGCGGGCATGGTCAGGGGAGCCAAAGCAGGCCTGCCCACGCTGGATTTGCTGGTTTTCCCGGAGTACAGCCTCAACGGGTTGGACCCCAAGGTCTGGGCGCGCGATGAGATGCTCTGTGACCTAAACGGCCCCGAGGTGGAGATTCTGCGTAACGCGTGTGCTGACAGCTCCGTCTGGGGATGCTTTTCACTCATGGAGCGCAATCCCAACGGCGCTCCCTACAACAGTGGCATCATCGTCGATGCTACAGGCGAGGTGGTCCTGTACTACCGGAAGATGCACCCGCTGGTGCCGCTCGAACCCTGGGAACCAGGCGATCTCGGCATCCCGGTGTGCGACGGGCCCAAGGGGTCCAAACTGGCCCTGATTATCTGCCACGATGGAATGTTGCCGGAGATGGCCCGCGAAGCCACCTACAAGGGTGCCAACGTCATTCTGCGGACGGCAGGCTACACCGACCCCCTACGCCACGCCTGGCGGATCACGAATCAGGTCAACGCCTTCACCAACGTGGCCTACACCGCTTCGGTCGCCTTGGCCGGAGGCGATGCAACCGGTATCTGGTCCATCGGCGAAGCCATGATTTGCGACATCGACGGCACAGTCCTGGAGTGCGGGGACAACTCGCCGGATCGTATCGTCACCGGCGAAGTCATCCCCGCACGCGCCGATCATGCCCGCAGGACGTGGGGTGTGGAGAACAACATCTACCAGTTGGGACATCGCGGCTACGTCGCCGTGCGCGGTGGTGCCCGTGACTGCCCGTACACCTACATGACAGACCTCGCTGCGGGGCGCTACCGGGTGCCGTGGGAAGACGAGGTCGAGGTTACGGACGGTACCTCGATGGGATACGGCCCGCCTCGCGAGCCTTGAAGCGCCGCAGAGACGCATCGGACGAGTGCAGATCAGCGGCCACCACGACAACATTGGCTTCGATCTGGTCCAAGCGCCTCGGAAGAGTAAACGTTTACAGAACACGAAACCTCAAGTCAATGAGTGGCCCTGCCGAATCGATTTCTCGCGGGCGGACTGCTCGTTGATCGCGGCGAGAGGAATCGCGACTTCGATCAACTTGCGCTTGTGAGCCACGTCTGGGTTTCCTTTCGGCCAAGGACACGAACGAGTTTGATCGCCGCATTTGAGGTGAGAGGCCTCGGACGACACCTCATTTCTTCGGTTTGCTGATCTCGGCTCCCGATCGGAGCCTGCTGACGTTCCATTCGATCCTCTCGGGCATGCCTGGTGACGCGAGGCGGGGCGGAGCAATCGCTCGCACAGCCACTTCTATGGCGGCAAGCGTGTCCTCGATAGCAGTCGGCACGAGTTGTCTTGGAAGCACCCCCCAGGACAGCGCTTCCTGCGTCAAAGCCTCCACAGAGACCCTCCGATGGTCGAAGTTCCCTCCAACGGAAAGTGCGAGATTCCAGTCGATGCGTCCCTCTTGGAAAAGGTTCGGCACGGCGTCATAGATCTCGGTGAGCTGCGTTCCTGTGGCGAGGTGCAACAGGGCAACGTTCTTCGCGTGCGCATCGTTGTTGCCGATGGCGACGTGATAGACGAGTTGGCGCAGCCACGCCTCGGCAGCGCGTCCACCGCCTGGGATCGAGCCCAGTAGCTCGCCGATGAGACGCGCCGAGGGACGCCCTGCCCTCGATGGCAGCCTATGATCTTGGAACTTCGCGTCGCCGTCGCGCCAGTCAAGACCCAGCGCCTGCGCAAGGTCCTCCTGATGGTGAAGCAAAACTTCGCCGCCGATAACGTGGCGATCGAATCGTTCAATCGCCAGGTAGTTCATCGTGCCTGCCGTGCGTATCGCGCTCTGAAATTGCGCCAGCCCCGCGTGACGAGCGAGTTCATGGCTGTAGAACTCGTTGAAGATCGCCTCAGGACGTGACTGCAGTCGGGGTTTGAGGATATGGGTCGAGTGCGCTCTACCGTGTGGTTCGAGCCATACGTCATCGAATCGAGCGACAAGAAGTTTGGGTTGAAACCCCGGCAACATCGAGCGGCTGTCATCGCGCGCACCCAGGTCGTGCTCATCGATTGCTTGTTGCAGTCGAGACGCCAGAGTGCGCTCTGCGAGTTCGTCGTAGTCCGGGTGATAGCTACCTGACTCCTCCGGGTCGCGGAGCGTGATTGCGCCCGCAATCGAGCCGCCGAATTCGTTCAGAATCGCGTAGAGGTCATCGGGATCGATTCCCCGCTTGGCAGCAAGCGCCGTGCGCTGATTACCCTCTGGCGTATAGCCGCCAAGGAAATTCGATGCGAGTTCCGCATCGGGCGCACGCCCAGGAATGACTCCAAACGACTCGGTAAGGGTTGGAGCGTTTCCTTCGTATGCGCTGTCCCACTCAATGACGACTCGATGCTTCGCACGATCCCTGCGCACGGTTCCAATGTGGCGGTCGTGCAAATAGAGGTCAAGCGCCTCCATCGGTCGCCTCGCCATCGCTCGAACCATACGTCAGAGTCACGGTGATACCCAGCTCGTTGAGCGTTCGGAACAACCGTGTGATGTAGAGATTGCCCTTACCCTTCTCGAGATCGATGAGATAGTCGCGCGAAAAGGCGAGCTGCTCAGCCAGGTCTTCCTGACGTAGAGCGCGGCTCTCGCGCACGGCCTTGATGACAGGGCCGATATCGCGGAACTTTCGCACCTGCACCGTAGTCATGATCGCATCCTCTGTGTCGGAATAATCCCACATAGCATCATGTGGCGATATCCCCACATTAGAGCATGTCGGGATACTCCCACAAGCGAACGTTAGAAAAATTCCCCGCCACGTGCCCACCACTTGGCCCAGACGAGATTCTGCGAGGCCACGTCGAAGTCAGTAAGCCATGCTGGCTCGACACCCTGGAACGCGTCGCCAATGTAGGAAATCTGATCGTGCTCCAGGCCATCCAAGATCACAGAGACGACGGCAAGCCAATAGCCGTACTCCGTACTGAGCGCAGCGAGCACTTCCAACTGCGGACAGTTCTCGTCTTGCCAGAAGCCTTATCCGTAAAGACTTGGCCTGACAGATTCTCCCCGCCGCGCCCCGATATCCAGTTGAGGCACACCCCACACTGACAGCTCCTGAATCCTCATACGCCTCAATCAATGTCGAGAAGCACGCCGCTGTCGCCCAGGCCTCTACTTTGCCAATGACCGAACGTCTCGCCTGTCTCTATGCTCAGCCAAGCCGTGCGGCCATTACATGTGCGCCCAGTGACTACGGCCCCCGCAGCTGACGGGGACGCGAATGCCACATCCCGAGCAAATACTGCTCGACCAGACGATTCAACCAAGATCGACGCGTCGGCGATTAGTTTGCCATGCAGAGCCCCATAGCCGTGGCGTTTACAAACTGACCTGCTGCGGATATCTCGGACAGTGGGCCCTCTTAAAATAAGGGTCTACTGAAAGTAGAGATCAGCAGCAGGTCAGACGACTACCCCCTCGGCCTGAAATACACCAACGCTGACATCGACGCGCTGCCCCCCCACCCGCCACGATTTCCACGGCGAATGGAACTACATCCTCAACAAGCCGTAACCGACTTACTCTAATATTTCGTGGGCCCTAATCGCGAGATTCATCTCGGCGTCCACTCCTGTGAGCTGCTTTCCCGCACGCACAGGTTGGGAGTGAGCCGTACTGATTCCATGGTTTCGCCGTTGAGAATTCCGAGGAGGAGCTTCACTGCACACCGGCCGATGTCCATCATCGGCGACCGCACCGATGACAGCGCGATGGGCAGTTGCGCAGCCAACGAGGTGTCATTGAAACCGACGATCGCTAGGTCCCGACCCACGACCAGACCATGAGAAATTGCCGCACCCATGGCGCCGATCGCTGCGAAATCATTGACCGCGAAAATCGCGCTGGGCTGGCGATTTTCGTCACTGAGAATGGTATCCGCTGCGGTTCGCCCACCCATCGTGTCGAAGCGTGACCAGACGATCGCGCTCTCGGGGATCGAGCCGCCAAGGGCACGAAACCGTGAGACGAAACCGTGCGTTCGATCGACTGCGGTGCTGGCGTACGGCTCGCCAGCGATAACCGAAACAACTCGGTGGCCCTTGTCCCAGAGGTGCTGGGCCACCAGGGTACCACCGAGCGTGTCGTCACAGGTGACCGAAGGGAAGCCGCCAACAGCGCGGTTCATGAGAACGAAAGGCACATCGCGTTCGGTGAGTTCGTTGAGGATGTCGCCGTCGAGATGGGCGTCACCGACGATGAGGCCGTCCACCCGCCGGGAGAGCATGATCTTCGTTTTGCGCCGCTGCATCGCCGGGTCGTCGCGGGAGTTCATGACGAACGTGGAGTAACTGGCGTCGTCCGCTGCCTCATCGATTCCTTCGTACATGACGGCGAGCACGAGGTCGGAAAGCCGCGGAACGATCACTCCGAGAAGGTGCGTGCGGCGCGTGCGCAGACTCGTGGCTTGAGGATCGGGGGAATATCCCACTTTCTTGGCCAGGTCGCGTACTCGTTGGGCCGTAGCTGGCGCGGCAGCGCCGCGTGCCGTGTCGGTTTCTCCATGCAAGATCCGCGACACGGTCGAAGGATGCAGAGCAAGTTCAGCGGCCAGGTCTTTCAGGGTGTAGGACCCCGGTCTAATGTCTTGCATGTCGCTGTCTCCAGTTTCACTTTTCCGAGAAAGCCGGATACGAAGCTTGACGGGTCTGCTGATCTCATTCTATAGTTTGAACACCTCACTACCCAAACGATTGGGTAATAAACGTTCCTTACCCGCAATGACGCGTGCAGTCGGCCGAAATATTGGGTAGTTACTTTTTTATAAAGAACCCAATCGTTTGGGTACCGACATTCGGAGAAAAATGCCAGATCGTGCAGGCACCCACGTGGTATTGCTGGCGACCGGGGGAACAATCTCGTCGCGAGCCCGCTTGACCGAAGACGGTGCAGCGGTCGCCGCCGACGGCGGGGCGCAAGTTCTCGATAGTCTGACCAACCCTCCGGCCTACCCGGTACGGGTCGTTGACGTCGTCTGCGAGGGGTCGTACCTGCTCACTTTCGGTGACATGGTTACCATCTGCGCCCAGATCAAGATCGCCATCGCCGATCCATCGGTGCGGGGGGTCGTTGTCACCCACGGAACCGACACGATGGAAGAGACCGCCTTCCTGGCAGATCTCACCCACGACGATGAAAGCCCGGTGGTCTTCACCGGGGCGCAGAAGTCAGCCGACGCCGCCGACCCCGATGGTCCCGGTAATCTCGCCGCTGCAATCGCGGTCGCTGGGTCGCGCGAGAGCGCGGGCTTGGGATCGCTGATTGTCTTCGCCGGAGAGATTTTTTCCGCACGAGGAGTGCGCAAGGCTCAGACCTTCGCGCTCGATGCTTTTACCAACCCCGACTTTGGTGTGGCCGGTTTCGTGACAGCGAACGGTGAGGTCGTCATCAACCACCGCAACGAGCGGATGTCCCCGCTCCCGCTTCCGCTCGTCCCGACCCGCCAGGCCCAGCGCGTCGACGTGGTGTCTGCCTACCCGGGGGCCGACGGAATCTTGCTGCTGGCATCCGTTTCGGCCGGAGCCAGCGGAATCGTGTTGCAAGCAACGGGCAGCGGCAATGCCAACCCCGCGCTGTGCGCCGCCGTCGCGGCGGCTATCGAGCGAGACACCGTCGTCGTGACGAGCACTCGGGTCAGTGCCGGCCCGGTCATCCCGGTCTACGGCGCCGGCGGGGGGCGGGACCTCATTGTGGCTGGCGCGATTCCCGCTGGTCTTTTGCGGCCCTCGCAATCGATGATTCTGCTCAGCCTGCTGCTGCACCTCGATCGCGACCATGACGAGATCGCCCAAGCCTTCGCCCTGCACGGATCAACCACCGAGCTTTCCCACCTTCATTAGTTCAACGAAAGGCACTGGCATGAAAAAGGATATTCAAATCGCATTCGGAGTGGACGTCGACGCCGTCGCCGGCATGCTCGGCTCGTACGGCGGCGAAGATTCCCCGTGCGACATCTCCCGCGGCATGTTCAGCGGCGAGGTGGGTGGCCCCCGGCTCATCCGCCTGTTCGACAAGTACGACTTACCCGCCACCTGGTTCGTTCCTGGGCACTCCATCGAGACCTTTCCCGAACTGACCCGCATGATCGTTGCCGCCGGCCACGAGATCGGCGTGCATGGCTATTCGCACGAGAACCCGATCGCGATGACCCGCGAGCAGGAGACGGCCATCCTTGACCGTTCCATCGAACTGATCGAAAACGTTTCGGGTCGCCGCCCCACCGGCTATGTCGCCCCGTGGTGGGAGTTCTCCTCGGTGACGAACGAGATTTTGCTCGAACGTGGCATCAAATACGATCATTCGCTCATGCACAACGACTTCGAGCCGTACTACGTGCGCGTGGGCGACAGTTGGAAGAAGATCGACTACGCGAAAGATGCGCAGACCTGGATGGAGCCGCTCGTGCGCGGCACCGAAACCGACCTGGTAGAGATTCCCGCCAACTGGTACCTCGATGACCTACCACCGATGATGTTCATCAAGGCAGCCCCGAACTCGCACGGTTTCGTGAATCCTCGCGATATCGAGCAAATGTGGAAAGACCAATTCGACTGGGTTTACCGCGAGATGGATCAGGCCGTCTTCACGATGACGATCCACCCCGACGTCTCCGGACGACCGCAGGTTCTTCTCATGCTTGAGCGTCTCATCGAGCATTTCAACTCCCATGAAGGCGTCAGCTGGAACACCTTCGACCAGATTGCAGATTCTTTTCTCGCTCGTTCCCCACGAAAGGTTCCCTCCGCATGAAACTAAAAACCCCCACCCTCGATCTCACGGTGCCGAAGGGGAACGAGAAACGTCGTTTCCCCTCGTTCACCGTCAAGCAGACTCGCATTGCCACGATTCTGGCCCTCTTGGCCTGGACCGTTGCCGTCTTCGACTTCGGACTGTTCGGTACGCTTCTGCCCGCCATGCAGGAGTCCTTCGGCTGGACCGCGCCGGAAGCGTACGCCATCAATACTTGGATTGCCGTCGGAACGGCAATTGTCTGCTTTGCTGTTGGTCCGGTCATCGACCGCCTCGGTCGGCGCAAGGGCATGATCGTCACCGTCGGGGGCACAGCAATCGTCTCCGGTCTTACGGCGATCATCCCTACGGGGATGGCATTCCTCAGCACTGGGTTGCTCGTGATCATTCGATCCTTCGGCGGTCTGAGTTTCTCTGAGCAAGCCGTCAACGCGACCTACATGAACGAGGTCTACCAGGTCACCGAGGACGAGAAGAAGCGCAAACGACCGGGCTTCAGCTACTCCTTTATTCAGGGAGGCTGGCCGTTAGGTTTCTTGCTCGCTAGCGCGCTCGCATTGGCGTTCCTGCCCACCCTCGGCTGGCGTGCCCTCTATCTGATGGCCACTATCCCCGCAGCGCTCATCGTCTGGGCCATCGCACGCAAGCTCAAAGAAACTCCCCAGTTCGAACTGCACAGCGAACTCACCCGACTGGACAAGGCTGGGCGCACCGAAGAGGCGCACCTCCTCGCCGGGTCCTACGGTGTTGAGCACTCATCCACGGCCCCGCTCAAGCTTATTTGGGGACCGAAACTGCGCCGCAACACGATCGTCTTCTCCCTCGCTTGGATCTTCAACTTTTTTGGCATCATGATCTTCAGCATTCTGGGCAGTTCCGTCCTGAAGAACGCAAAGGGTATAGAACTCTCCGACGCCTTCTGGATGCTCATCATCATCAACGCACTGGCCTACTTCGGCTATCTCTTCCACGGCTGGCTCGGCGACAAAATTGGCCGCAAGCGCACCATTATCAGCGGTTGGATTCTCGCATCGGTCGCCTTCACCATCATGTTGAGCCCTCTCGCTGACAGCCCGGTTACCATCGTCGCGAGCTATGGTGCGGGTCTTTTCTTCCTTGTCGGACCGTACGCAGCCATCCAGTACTTCATGGCCGAGTGCTACCCGGTGAGCTGCCGTGCCACCGGCACGGCGTTCGTCGGAGCGATGAGCCAGCCTGGAATCGTCATTGGTGGCGCGCTGTTCACCGCCTTCGCAGCCGGCGCCAACACGGGAACCGCCGCACTCTGGGTCGGCGCCCTCGGCACCCTCATTTCGGGTGTGCTCATGTTCGCGGCCAAGCCCATGGCGGAAGCACCTCTCGATATTGAGCCAGAAAGTGAGCTAGAGGCCCAGCGTGTCTGAGCCTCGCGTCGCCATCATCACCGGAGCCGCTAGCGGCATCGGTCGGGCTCTCGCCGTGTACTACGCCGGGCACGGGGTGCGCAGCATCATCGGCACATTCCCGACAGACCCACACGACCCGCAAGAAACGCTGCGACTCGTGCGCGCCGCCGGTGGCGAGGCCGTCGTGCACGAGGTTGACGTGCGAAGCACGGCATCCGTCGACGCGTTCGCCCAACGAGCGGTGGACGAGTACGGTCGCCTCGACTATGCCGTCGCTAATGCGGGTATTCTGCGCAATTCATCGCTCTCCGAATTGACGGATGCCCGTTGGGCCGACATGCTCGATGTCGACCTCACAGGGGTGCTGCGCACCCTACGCGCCGGGGCCGGACGAATGACCGAGGGTGGCGCCATGGTGGCGGTCTCCTCGATCGCTGGCGCGGTCTACGGGTGGGAAAGCCATGCTCATTACGCGGCGGCGAAAGCCGGCGTACTCGGTCTCATTCGCAGTGTTGCGGTTGAACTGGGGCCGCAGGGCATTCGTGCCAATGCGGTGATTCCCGGACTCATCGAAACCCCGCAGTCTCTTGACCCGGTCAATTCACTCGGACCAGACGGACTTGCCCGTGCGGCTAAGGACATTCCGTGGGGTCGCGTGGGTACAGCGGCCGAAGTAGCCAGCGTCATCGCGTTTCTGACCTCCGCAGAGGCCAGCTACGTAACGGGGCAATCCCTCATCGTTGACGGCGGACTCACCGTGAAAATGCGAGCATAAGAAAGGTATAGAAATGATCGAGCAACATCGCGCGTCCACCGGCCGCGGAGTCGTCGTTACCGGCGGCGGTAGTGGAATCGGGAGGGCGATTGCCCAAGCGTTTGTCGCAAACGGCGACCGCGTGGTGGTACTCGATCGCGTGGCCACCGCCACAGACCGCGTCAGTGTCGACGTGTCACAGGAAGATAGCGTGCGCGCGGCCTTCGCGACGGCTCGCCAACGGCTCGGCACCATTGACATTCTGGTCAATAGTGCCGGGCTGCTGACCGAGTCACCGATGCAAGACATGACGCTCATAATGTGGAACGAGACCGTGTCGGTCGATTTGACCGGGGTGTTCCTGTGCTGCCGGGAGGTGGTGGGAGAGATGCGCCAACAGAAATGGGGACGTATCATCAACATCGCCTCCCAGCTCGCGATCAAGGGCGGTGTCGGGCTGAGCCACTATTCGGCGGCTAAGGCGGGGGTCGTTGCCTTCACTAAATCCTTGGCCCTCGAGGTCGCCGGCGACAACGTGCTCGTGAACAGCATCGCCCCCGGACCAATAGACACACCGCTCGTGCAGGGCATCTCCGAGGAATGGAAGGCCGCCAAGCGGGATGAGTTGCCGCTGGGGCGATTCGGTACGGTAGAAGAAGTAGCCCCCACTGCGGTGCTACTCGCGAGCGAGCCCGGCGGAAACCTGTACGTCGGCCAGACCCTCGGACCCAACTCCGGCGACGTCATGCAATAACCCAACACCACCAGCGCGCGAAGGAATGATCATGTGCGGAGCATGCGGCAGGGCGGTCTACCCCGACTCGGTCATGGGAAAGGAACACACTCTCAGAAAGCGACTGCTGGTGGCACACACGGTGAGTGCGGGGTGCGCAGGGCTGCCTGGCGCACCCCGCATCACGGCTCTCGCTGAGGGCTGGACGGTCAGCGGAGCCACCGGGTCGATCTCGCTTTGCCACACAGTTGAAGAAATCTGGCTCGCAGTGCTCGGCCGTGGCGGGTCGCTTCTTCAGCAGGCACTGAAAGCACGGGCGCTCACTGAGGAACCCGACTCCCTCGCGGCGGACGTCGTTAGCCTTGGGCTACGGCTGACTCGGCAATATCTGCTCGACAACTCCCATTCGACCCAACTGATCGAAGCCTGATATGACGAGTTCACCTGCACCTGCACCTGCCCGCACGGTCACCGTAAACTCCGACCTGGGCGAGTCCTTCGGCAACGACTTGCAGCTGATGAAGTCTGTTGATGTGGCCAATGTGGCGTGTGGCTTTCACTCCGGTGACCCCGCTACCATGGCCGCCACGGTTGAAGCGGCTGCCGATCATGGGCTGAAGGTAGGCGCCCACCCGGGCTTGCCCGACCTGGTGGGTTTCGGCCGCCGAGAAATGAGGCTCACCCCGAGGTGCGGTACGTCGACGTCACGGTGTGCGGCGGATTGCACCTGTGCTAGAGAGATAATCCGGGCACATCACATCCAGCGCAGAAGATTTGCACGGCGTGACGACCCGGTTCACGAGCGGTGACCGGGGACTTCGCGGTGGTCCCCATCGGCTTGATGGCTGATGCGGTTAATTATCCGCAGTCTCAATCAGTTGAAGCCTAACCACCGAAATCCGCAAGCATCGAGATGGAGGATCCAGCCGCGCGACACGCCGCGGCGATGACAGAAGTGGCACCCTGCCTGAAAGCCGCTTTTATCTCGTCGCGTGGTGTATTTAGTGAGTGGCGCCGATCTCGATGAGGAGAACGCCGCCACCGATAAGCGCGATGCCGACTCCCATGATGAGGGTGAGTGGTTCTTTGAAAAGGAACTTGCTGAGCACTACGGTGAGAGCAACGCCAGCCGCGACCCAGATGCCATACGCGACGCCGAGGGCCATACCCGTGGATAGAGTAAGCACGAGCATGCCGAACGCGATAAGGTAGCCGATCCCCACGCCGACGAACCAGTTCTTCTTACCGGTGGACGCCATACGGAGAGAGATAGTGCCGAACACTTCGAAGATGATCGCGCCGGCCAGGTATAGCCCACCCATCAGACCACCTCGGTTTTCGTGTGTGCAGCTTGAGAACCAATTTCAACGCACAGCACTCCCCTACGTGTCAGGGTTGGGTGAGGCCAGTAGCTCAGAGCAAGTCCGCCGTTTGACGTAGGGCGAGAATCAGGAATCAACACCATGTCCAGCCCGTCTTTGATCGCCGTGCGCGACGATAGTTATATGAGTAGTCCCGGACCCCGAGCTGGTGGTCCGACCTCGAGAAGGTCGTTCAGCCCAGCGCAGAAGCTAGCCCATTTGGCCGCGTATGACGCGGCGATCAAGGACCACGAGGGCGGCGCGTATCTGCGCACCGAAGGGCTGTACTCCTCGCAGATCACGGAGTGGCGCAAGCTGCGTGACGCCGGTGTTCTTGCAGGGAAGAAACCCGGCGAGAAGATTGGCCGGTTAACGCCGGAGCAAGCTGAAATCGCCCGGTTGCGCCGCCAGCTGAGCAAGACCGAGCAGCGCCTCGAGACGACGGGGGTGGCGTTGGAGATCATGTCAAAAATGCACGAGCTACTCGAAAGTCTTTCGAAGAGCTCGCGGGACGAAACACCGTGCGCGTTGCCGTAATGACCACCTACCGCGAACTGGCCAGCCGAGGAATCTCGACTCGCGTCGCGGCCGCCATGGTCGGGATACCTCGAGCGACCGCCACCAGGAAACCACGCATCCCGATGGCCGGGCCGGCGCCGATCCCGGCGAACAAGATCGATGATGCCGACCGCCGGCAGATTCTCGCCGTCGTCAATTCGGACTCGTTCGTGGATCTGCCGCCGATCCAGATTTACGCCCAGCTGCTCGACGCGGGCACGTACTTGTGCTCCATTTCAACGATGTATCGGGTGTTGAACGAAAACCAGCAAGTCAAGGACCGCCGCCGCCAGGCACGCCACCCGGCACGGGCGATCCCCGAATTGATCGCCACGGCCCCAGGCCAGGTACTCAGCTGGGATATTACGAAACTCGCTGGCCCGGTCAAGGGGAAGTACTTCGATGCCTACGTGATGATCGATATTTACTCCCGCTACATCGTCGGCGCGTATGTTCACGCGTCGGAATCAGGCGAGTTGGCGGTGGAGATGATGAAGGAAATCTTCGGCATTCACGGCATCCCACAGGTAGTTCACGCTGACCACGGCACGTCGATGACGTCCAAGACCGTCGCCGCATTGTTGTCGGATCTGGAGGTCACCAAGTCGCATTCGAGGCCGCGGGTGAGTAACGATAATCCCTACAGCGAGGCGTGGTTCAAGACCCTCAAGTTCGCTCCGACGTTCCCCGAACGCTTCGGCTCCCTCGCCGACGCGAAGACGTTCATGGCCTCGTTCGTCGATGGCTACAACCACGAACATCGCCATTCAGGGATCGGCCTCAATACGCCAGCAGACGTTCATTACGGCCTCGCCGAGGCGAAGGCCGTCGAACGGGCAGCGACGCTGGACGTGGCCAGGGCACGCTTCCCCGAGCGATTCAGCACCAGCCACGC
>NZ_PJJT01000058.1:0-16051 GCF_002929615.1 Cryobacterium sp. M91
TCGCCCCTGCCTACGTGCTGCTCGCCTCCGACGAGGGATCGTACATCTCCGGCGCGGTCCTGCCGGTCACCGGCGGCAAGGGCCTCTAGAACGCTAGTGCTCATCCTCCCCGCCGTTGCAGTACTGCCGGCGCGAGAAGGGCGATCGAGATCGTGGCGGGGGCCAGCAGGCGGAGGGCGATCGCCGCTCCCCGCGAAATCGTTGGAGACCGTTCGGCCACCGTCTCCGGCGAGCCCATCCACTCCACCTGGTTGGGTCAACCATGGCAAGACCTGTAGAACGGAAGCATACCCAGACCAACCCGTATCGTGATCGTGCCTGGGTTGGCGGTGCGCAGCTACGCTAAGCCTGCCGCTGACGCTTTGCGAATCGCAGCGGCTCAGAGCGATCTTGTGCGGAGTCTTCTTCTCGTCAGCCCCACCGTCGATCCTTGCAACCGCGACCAGCTCACCCTGCTGAGGGTGTGGGCTGCGCCGAAGGATGGGGACGGCGGAGGCGGTGACGAGGAACCGGGATTTCTCGCTTCGATACCCGATTGGGCGCACGCGGGTCTGTGGCGGATCGTACGCGGATGGAAATCTGCAATCGCCGCCCTTCCGCTCGAGGAGATTCTTCCGCAGGTCCGTTCCCACGTCACGATCATCCATTCCGAGCATGACCGGCTGGGCTCCGCGCAGTGGGCGGCCGAACTCGCGCGACTCGCCGGCGGGCGCTTCCTGCAGATGAACGGTGCATCGTACTCGTGGCCGGTTGGCGACGAGTCGGGCTTCGCGAAGATCATTGAGGACCTCACACGATGACTGAAACGACCCTTGATCCCAATAGGGTTGTCGCGTCATTCGACTCCGCGAGCGTCCTGCACGCGGCGACGGTGGCGGCGCTCGAACAGCGTGCCTTCCCCAATCTCGGTAGCTCGACTATCAAGGGTGTCGGCGTTCGGGCGGCCGGCCAGTTGCCGTGGCCGATCCTCCGCCAGATCTACACACGCATTGGCGGCGCCGAGGACATCAATCCTGATGACCTTGGACGTGTCAACCTCGCCGCAGTCGCGGCGAGGTTCGCTGACGCGTACCCACACCGTCAATACCCAGCCGTGTTCATAGGAGCAAGCAACGGTGCGCTGACCCACTTGGCCGCCGCACTGCAGGTGCCGTGGCTGCCGCAGACCGTACTCATCCCCGTGCATCGACTCGGTGATCCCCAGCGGCCGGACCAGGCTCTCGACTTCGGGCGGCGAGTTGCGCCGGGATTGCTGACGGCGAACCCGGACGTCGGGTTACACCAAATGCACGACTCGGCTCAAGACGAACTCATGACCTCGCGGATGACCTACTTCCGCACTAAATGGCTCGATCTTCCCGAGGCGTACGCCCACTTTCTCGGAACCTACCTCGCGCCCGGCGCGCCCGTGTTCCTAGTCAATGACCAATCCCGTTGGCCCGTGGTGCGGCTGGGTGAGCGACACGTCTTCCAGTCGGGCGGCCGCGGTGGGCTGACCCCGGAACAGTACCTCGCGCTTCCTCACACCCCACAGGCCGACGACGACGCCCCGGAAGCCGAATGGGAGCGTTTGAGAATTCGGAGCTTGAACTACGCTAAGCCGATTTTTGGTGGCTGGTTAGCGTAGTTCAAGCTCCCTTTTCCGTTCAGCGGTCAGTGGCGGGGATCCATCGGTAAAGAGTCGGGATTGAAACGCCGACGTTGTGGGCGACGTCGGCCGCGGAGGTGCCTTGGGCGAGCAATTGCTTGGCGGCCATGATTTTGCGGTCGGTCATGAGACGTTTCCGGCCGGGTTGACGCCCGTTCTTGCGTGCGGCTTCAAGTCCGGCTCGGGTCCGCTCGATGGTGAGTTCTCGTTCCATCTGGGCGAGGGATGCCATGACGTGGAAGAAGAACCGGCCGGCCGGGGTGGTGGTGTCGATCTGGTCGGTGAGGGACCGGAATCCGACCCCTGCGGCTTGGAGTTGGTCGGTGAACGCGATCAGGTTCTTCACGCTGCGCCCAAGTCTGTCGAGTTTCCAGACGACGAGGGTGTCCCCATCGCGGAGTTGTTCGAGGGCCTTATCCCGCCCCGGACGGGAGGCCTTCGCGCCGCTGATGACGTCGCTGAAGATCTTTTCGCAGCCTGCGGCGGTCAGGGCGTCTTGTTGCAGGTCAAGGTGTTGGTCGGTCGTGGAGACGCGGGCGTAGCCGATGAGCATGAGGCACCGTTTCAGTTCTCGGAATCCGTCTTTGCCGGATGATGCAAGAATACTGTTCTGAGAAGAGTTTGTGAGAACCTGGGTGCCGCGGCGTTCCGGCATCGTGCCGAGATGGTGGTGGGGTTCTTGTTTTCCCTCCATAGTGGTTGGTGGCCCTATTTTCAATCGGCGATACTGGCCCTATTTTGGGTCGGCGTTAACACTGATCCAGTGCCATTGCTTGGAAGTCATCCATCACAACGCCATCTCACCGTAACAACACATACCCTGTGGGATGTGTCACGCAGAAGGTTCCCATAGTTAACCCGATCATGTGCCGGCACTCAATGCAAGGGGTACCAGAGCTGGAACAGGAACGATTCCCGATTCCGGGTTTCCCACCGATTTGCGGTAAAGCCATCCCTGTGACAACCGGTGCGATCGCAAGCATGAGCAGACCCATTCCAGAGACTTAAAGCAAACGGCGGACAAGCCCGGTGTCATCAATTTGGTGACCGCCGGGACGATGATCCCACATGTCACCCACGGTGAATGGGATCGTGTCTGCGATGAATAGCAGTTCCACGCCTCCCGAATGTAACAGCACGGCCAGCCCCGATTCATGGCTTGTGACAATGCGTCGTGCGTGCCGTAGAAAACAGGCGACCATGTCCGGGGTGGCAACGAAATTGCGGCCACCGTATACGACGACGATCTTCTTGTCCGGTGCAGTTGTCGATTCCGGCGCCGGAACGTCGGTCGTGCGGGTCGCGGTTTCTGTTTCCGCGCGTGGGCGGTAGATGAGCAGTTCACCCCGTTTGGCCGTTGGGGGCGCACCGAGGGGTCGACTGGGCGGGCTCAGTCGTCTTCCGCGATTGGAGATGATCGAATCGTCGTCTCCGAAGAATGCCTCCACTATGAGGCCCCCTTTTTATAGGTCAAGTGTTCTGCTGCCGCTCGTTTGTATACTTTGATTTCTCGACCTCAGGTTGAGCGTCGATAGCGTGGCACGGCTTCCTTGCGGGCGTGAAGGGTGCCACTCACTTCGCTCAGCCACGTGCGGAGGACCTCGTCCGACTCGGCCGCGATCGATCGAACAGCCAACTGCGGCTTTGACGGCCTCGAATCTCGGCCGAGGGGGTCGACCTCTCGCAAAGCTCTTTTCATGAGATTTCTCCCGTCAGATATAGGGGATCCCAACGACATTGTCAGGCTCACCATGGCCCTTGAATTCAGTTTGCCTCATAGAGCGAAACCGTCCGTCCTATGAGTGGCGATCGTAAAAAACCGTTTCTCGCCCTTCTCGAAACATACTCGCTCTCACCCCTTTTTGGGGGGTGCTTGATTTTTGAGCAACTATGCACTGTGCAAACAAACAGCCTTCAGGTGGCTGACAGATTTCACTTATGACGGGTGGGTAATTGCGGTGCCTAGGTTGTAATTGGGCGTCGGGCAGACCAAGGCAGCACGACAAGAACGAGGGCGAGTAACACGAATACCGCAGCGCCTGCCACGATACCTGTGAGGATCCCCCCTACGACGTCGAAGATGAACATTACGACACCCCCGGTGAGTAGCGCAACGACGACCAGGGTTATTTTGAGGAGACGGTTCCCTATCGCAACCATCCGCTTTTTCTCGTGACGACGAAACAGCGTTCGATGCAAGCTCACCGGTGCGAGTCCGATAGCGGTCGCCGCAGCAGCAAGAAGGACCAACACAAGATATACGATGATCTGGAAGCTGGTGAGTTCCTTAAATCGTTGCTGAAACGCAAGAGTCAGTAGGAAGCCACTGATGATCTGGGTTCCCGTCTGGGTGACTCGCAATTCTTGGAGAATCTCTTCCCAGTTTCGATCGAACTGCTCATCAGGAGTTTCCTCGCGGCCGTCCTCGGCTCGTGGGCTTTGGGCCGGGTCAAGCATTGCAAGCCGCCGTGCTAGTGGTTTCGAATACTCTCGATCAGGTCTGCTTTCTTCTGACGCGAGTAACCGGAAAAGCCGAGTTCTTTCGCCTTTTTGTGCAGGTCGGCCACTGTCCAGTCCTCATAGGAACCAGACTCCCCGCCTTTGCGGCTGATGGTGGAGCGGCCCTTCTTTGCAGCGGCGTTGGAAATGCGTGCTGCTTTTTCCTTGGAGGCTCCGTCGTCTCGAAGTTCTTCGTAGAGTTCTGGATCTTTGAGACGGGAGTTCTTTGCGCCTGGCATTTCAGTATTCCTTTCTCTGAATCTGGTTCGAGACCTTTGCCTCCCGTGACGGGAAGGACCGCCCTGGATACATAGGATGCGTCCGATGAGGCAAGGTACACGTAAGCGTGCGCGAGTTCTGCGGGCTGCCCTGCACGTCCCAGAGGCGTGTCTTGCCCGAA
Source organism: Cryobacterium sp. M91 (assembly GCF_002929615.1). NCBI lineage: Bacteria > Bacillati > Actinomycetota > Actinomycetes > Micrococcales > Microbacteriaceae > Cryobacterium > Cryobacterium sp. M91. Next base: position 4,548 of record NZ_PJJT01000058.1, read on the forward strand.
GGTGGGCAGTTTGCTCGGCCAGGCCGTGGCCGGGATCAAAGGGGTCCAGATAGGACCGGGCGCCACCGCGTTCACTCGAATTCCTCTGCGTCCAACTTGCAGTGCCAATGCTTTGGCGAAGGCGACGAGGGCTGCTTTCGTCATCGCATAGTCGATCAGGTTCGGCGAGGGGTTGAATGCTTGAATCGAGGAGGTTGTGATAATTGACGCACCGGGGTGCAGGTGCGGTAATGCCGCGCTGGTGATCCATAGCGTGGAGTACAGGTTGGTTTCCATGACTCGGGTGAATTCGTCGGTGGTGAGGTTTTCCAGTCCGTCCCTGTTCTGCTGGTATGCGGCGTTGAGTACCAGGATGTCGAGGCCGCCCAACTTCTCAATGACGGCTGCGGGAAGGCTTCGGCTGAAGTCCTCATTGCGAAGATCCCCGGGCAGTAAGAGTGCTTGCCTGTCTGTGCTGCGGACGAGTTCGCTTGTCTCGTCGGCATCGGCCTGCTCTTCTGGCAGGTAGGCGATGGCGACGTCAGCGCCTTCACGAGCATAGGCAAGAGCGACCGCACGCCCGATGCCCGAATCTCCTCCAGTGATGAGCGCCACCCGCCCGGCGAGCCGCCCGGAACCAATGTAGGTGTTTTCCCCGTGGTCGGGCCGCGGAACCATCGCTCGGGTAAGTCCGGGCTGGTCTTGCTGCTGCTCGGGAAACCCTTCTGTCCGATACTTCGTTACCGGATTGTCTTCGTCATGCCTTGGGGCATTACGGCTCATTTCTGACATGAATTATCCACCCTCCCGACGGAGAACACCCTCCTCGTCGGCCTGTGCCAGGGGTATGGAAAAATCGCTTCCGGAATGTAGGAATGTAGACGAACCATCCCGCTGGCCGCCGTGAGAACACTCAATGGTCGAGAGGTTCCGGGTCTTCTCGTACCGGCCCGTCGGCTTCTATTTCTTCCTCTTCTTCTTCCTCGGTCTCTTTGTCTTCCTTGTCCGGGTCGAGGTTGGGGTCGATGAGGCTCTCACGATCCTGGTCCGGGAGGGTTCCTTCGTTCAGGGGAGACTGTCCTTCGGCATTTGTCTCAGACACGATATTTCCTTCCACTCGTTTATTCATTTGATAGTGGGCGAGCGTAGGCCTCGATTATTTCTTTGGGAACGGGTTGAAACTGTGGGCCGTAAGGTCTAGGAGCGTGTGTCAGTAACGCCTATTCCGTGTTGATCAGCCAGTTTTTGGGCTGGCGCGGTTGGGTCGGGCTGGGGCTGTGCTGAAGACGATTTCCGATGGTTTCACCGTCGGATCGTTCTGTGCCGATCCAAAATAGGGCCAGGTGTGCGGAACGCGGTCTGGTGCCGGGCAGGTTCCGCCAGTCAGGGCGGTCCTGCCCGTTCTTTAGGCGGCGGGTCGAGCCGTCAGGGCGCTTGGCGTGGTGAGGAGTGCTTTGGTTTGCATGGTGTGCAGCTTCATTAGGTTGTGGCAGGCAGCGATCAGGTCCCACTCGTGCGCTGCTTGCTCCAGCCCTCGGAGCAAGACGAATTTGCCTTGCCGAGTGTGGATTTGCCCGAAGACGGGTTCCACGATCGCTTTGCGCCGTGCGTAAACGGCGCGGCCCTTCTTCGTTTTCAACTTCCGTGCCATGCGTTCCCGCAAGGTCGCATTGGCCGGGATCCGGCCGCGGGGAACGTCGGGGACATGTTCACCGTGCTTCACCCGGCCGGTCGCGATGAAAACCTCGGTCCGGCCGGCACTGGTTGTTTCAACAGTCTTCACGTAGTCCAGATTTGCTGCTGAACAATACCCGGCATCCGCCAGGATCTGCCGGGGCATGACACCGGTCGTGGCCGCGAGTTTCTCGATCATCGGTACGCCCTGTTCAACGTCGACGCCAATGTTCGTCAGCGTCGTAGCGACGATGACTTGATGGTCGGCATCGACGATGGCTTGCGCATTGTAGGCGTAGTGGAAGGACCCGTCGGCGGTCTTCATGATCCGAGAATCCGGGTCGGTGAAGTTGCGTTGCGCCTTCGGAGCAACGACCGCGTTCTTGGCCGCGTCGTCACCGTTCTGCGCGACCGTATCGTCGTCATCGCCCTTGTCCCGGGCCTTCTTCTCCGCCTCTTTCCGCGCTCGGACGGCAGCGTCTGCCTCCAGCGCGGCGCGCGCTTCGGCCAGTTTCACCAGGCGTGATTCCCGCCGGGCGAGCTCGGGCGGCAGTTCGTCGCCGCGTTTGTCTTTCCCGAACCGGGCATCCTCCGCGTAATCGATCGCGTCCGCATCCGCCAGCAACGCGGAGACTTCATCGGCGAGGACTTTCTGCTTCTCCGTCAGGCGGGCGTAGCTCATCGCCTTCCGCCGGGACGCGTTGGCGCGCACCTTTGTGCCGTCCAACGCGACCTGTCCGAGCGAGACCATCCCGGCGGCGCGGCACAGTTCCAACGCCTGCAAGAACACGTTCCCGAGGCTGGAGAGGTGGCGTTTGCGGAACCGGGCGATGGAGCGAAAATCGGGGCCTGCTGCGCCGCCAACCAACGAAAAGCGACGACGTCGACGCAGACCCGTTCCAACTCGCGTGACGAGCGAACGCCAACGCAATATCCGTACAGCAGTACCCGGACTATCAGGCGCGGGTCATACGGCGGCTGGCCCTTCGACTTCGCGTAGGACGCGTAGAACTTCTTCAAATCCAGCTGCGTCTCAACGATGTCCGCGATGAAACGAGACAGGTGATTTTGCGGTAACCACTCATCCAACGACGGCGGTACCAGCATCACCGCGTTCGGTTCGAACGCCCGGAACCGCTTGTTCACGCCGGCGCCAGCCTCAACGCCGTCATCGACGATCAGGTCCACGTGCTCGAGTTCCGCCGCGGGGAACAGACCATCAGAATCGCTCATACCCAATTTTCCCAGACCGAAACCCCGAACCCGGGAAATCGGACGGCGTTTTAAACTTTGGTACTACTGACCCGCGCTCATAGGGGTTCTTGGCCTTCGTTTGGATGTCTTCTTCAGCGCGTCCGGTGCAGCGTCCTGTGAGCTTGTGGTCGGGGTGCGATTTTCGGCACTTACCATCCAGGAGTATTGTTCGAGCTCCTCAAGGAAGGTGTGGAGGATGTCGGCGGTGGCGAGGTCACCATCGACCTGGTCGTGTACAGCGCGGATCGTTGTCGTCGTGCCTTCCAGACCGGCGACAATCAGCTCGATTGTTTGGGTTGGCCTGAAGGTTGTCACCGAGTTCTTATGAAGCAATCATGAGCATCTTCCTGTTCGAAAGGTGGAGTTCTTATCCCCGGGCTATCATCCCCGAGACGCGAATGTCAACCGGTTAGCGACGACGACAAAATCCATTTACGCGGACTGCACCAGATGGCCGATTGAGCCATACGGCCTGATTGAGGAGGAACTCATGAGCGGAGCAGACAAAATCCACAATGCGGCACAAGATGCCGCAGGCAAGGGCAAAGAAGCGGTCGGTAAGGTTACCGACGACGACGAGCTGGAAGCCGAGGCAAGGCTGATCAGACGAAAGCCGATGTCAAGCAGGCCGCTGAAAAGGTCAAAGACGCCTTCAAGCACTGATGAAAGCGACTAGGGACGGTTGCGAGGGTCGAGCTCCCTCGTGAAGAAAGACGCCGCTGCTTTGAGGATGTCGTTCGTCTCGCGCAGGTCACGGTTCTCGCGCTTGAGGCGTTTGATTTCCTCGAGCTCCTCGTTCGTGGGCCCGGTGCGTTCGCCGGCGCCGGCCTGCGCCTGAGTGGCACACTTTCGGAGCGTCTCGGCGCCAATGTTGAGCTTGGGGGCCAAGTCGCGGCACGCGGACCACATTGACGGGTAATCCTTCAAACGATCAAGAGTCATACGGACCGCTCGTTCGCGAACCTCTGTTGGGTGTTTCTTGGGCATAACCGAATCCTTTCACCAGAAAGAAAGCGGCAGGAAATCAGGGATGCTTCTATGTTTGTCAAGCGGTTGGCGATGAGGCTGCTGCAGCCAGGGTGCGGTAAATCTGTCTCGTGATGTAGCGCTTGAGGCAGCGCATGATCTCTCTTTTCGTGCGTCCCTCCGCGAGGCGTTTCAGGACGTATTCGCGGGTGGCGGCGTCGGTGCGCATGCGGGTGAGTGCGATGGTGTTAATCGCTCTGTTGAGCTGGCGGTCGCCGCCGCGGTTGAGGCGGTGCCGGATCGTTTTCCCTGAGGACGCGGGGATCGGACAGGTGCCCGCGATTTGCGCCAGAGCACCCTCGGATCTGATCCGGCCGGGGTGGGACCACACTGTCATGATCATCGCTGCGGTGACGGCTCCGATACCTGGCATCGCGATGAGGGCTGGGGAATGTTCGTCGACGAGGTTGGTGAGTTGCAGCCTGTTGGTTTTGAGGTCGGTGTCGAGGGTGAGGATCCGTTTGGCCGAGCGGACGGCTTCGCTTCGGGCGATGGTCGAGCCGAGGGGTTCGTCCCGGTGCCGCCAGGAGGAGATCGTGACGATCTGTCCCGGCGTGAGGGCATGGCGAGCGTCGATGCCGAGGTCGTGGGCCCGAATCAGTGCGGTCAATGCGTTGAGGGTCCGGAGCCGGTCTGCGTTCATCTGCTCTCGGCCTACTGTCAGGAGCTTCAGTGCTGTCTGGACTTCGCCGGCGCGACGATCTCGGAGCCGTTCGATGTCCATGATCAGAGTTGAACGGGCAGCGGTGATGGCGTCGAGGCTGTCGGTTTTACCCTTGCCGCGGAGACGTTTGGCGGAGGGCGTCGGGGCCTCGGGGCCTCGACGACCCGATAGCCCGCCTCGGTGAGGCGTCGTGCCATGACAGCTCCGTAGGAGCCCGTGCCCTCGGCTGAGATCAAGACTGTCTCTGCGTTGCCGTCTGCTCGGCGTCTGATCCACACGGTTGCCCGCGACAACCCGGCTGGCGTCGTCGGGAAAGTCTTTTGGTCGAGCAGCTTCCCCGAGGGTGACTCAACGACGGCGTAGGTATGGGTGGCTGCGTGGGTGTCGACTCCCACGACGGTTCTGTAGTGATCTGCGACGATGGACATGCGGTGCCTCCTGATGGTGGGTGGACGTCGTTGCCGGCGTCAGCCCGGGAGAAGATCACTGCGAGACATGCCTGTAAGGGGCCACGACGTGAACGTCGGGCAAGCTTCTAATCAAGTCATCGTGGTGGGCCAGAAAGACACCGGCCCTCCTAACCGAGTGGACAGATCCCTGGCAAGACACCCCGCGGGGGTCAGACGGTTCACGAGTCACGCCCGGTCAGTAGAACCAGCACCAATCTAGCCAGCCAGCCCCAGGCCAGCCACAAGAAAGACTTACAGACGGTTCAATGCTCTCTTTTTGGATACCGAGCTGGAGGCCTACCTCGGCCACCGCGATGCCGGCGAGCACACCATGTGCTAGAAACAAACCAGAACAGAGTCATACGCGAGATTTGGCCGCTGGCTATCGCCGGACCTTGCTGAGCCGTACCAAAGAGTCCGGCATCAGCGAAGCCGCCGTCTTTGCCGATATCCCAAACCGATGATCAGCTACCCATCGTATTCACGTCATGGCGCAGGTGATTCGTAAGGAGGAGCTCATGCATGAAAGCAGCAGTAACTATTACGGGATGGGGGGTTCGAACAACCCGGACGAGGCGCAGGTTAGGGTTACTGAAGTCCGACACAGTCTTGGACGAATCGTGGTTGGAGTTGACGGGTTGGCCGGGTCGGAGGCTGCATTGGATTGGGCGGTCAATGAGGCACAACTGCGCGGTGTGCCTATGCATGTGGTCATGACTTGGCAGGAACCGCAGATCTATGATGCTGACGGGATCGGAACACTGGGAATGAATCCGCCAGAGGATATGGCCCGTGAGTTGTCGACGGCAACAACCCGCGCGGTCGCTCAACTGGCTGAAAACGCGTCACGCGGGCATGATGTGATGATCACCAGCGAGGCAGTCGAGGGGCATCCAGCAGAGGTCCTCCTGTTCACCGCGGAAGATGCAGCGATGCTGGTGGTCGGATCGCGAGGACATGGCGGGTTAGCCGGAGTACTTCTTGGATCGGTGGGCCAGCATGTGGTGCCACACGTCCGATGTCCCGTGGTCGTGGTACCGGACCTCATACGTGAAGCTGACAGAGCATGACCGTCCTGGACGCAATCGGTCTTGCCACGGAATCCCAAGCTGGCAGGGTGGACGCATCCCAGCGCCCTCCGCACGCTTCGCACGCTTCGCACCAGTGTCCCCGACCTATGGGGCTCATCAATGGCAGAGGCACAAACGACAATGTGATCTGCAGGATTCACCTTCGCCGATGGTGGAAAGGCAGCCGCTAATCAAACCGAAGAAACATCCTTAGTCCACTATTCAAAGTTCTTAATCGGGGCAGCAAACTGGGTTACGGGGCCGTCAGAGGGAAAAGACCTGAGCTCCACAGAGAACGTTCGTTCGTTGTCATCAGAGGTAACAGGAACCGAATTCACCTCGATCACCAACTCCTCTACGCCATCACGCTGCCAACGATGTGAAGGATTTGAGGCTTCTAGAACAGCTACCGGATCACCGACTTGGATACCGTCAACGGTCTCGATTCCTATTCCGTCAACCTCTGCCGCCGTCACGTGCATGATGATTTCCGGACTGCTGGGACGTTGCGCAGGCCCGTCCGTGCCGATCGACACTCCGATCCAGTCGTAGTCAACCGAAGGGATGCCTTCATAGGTGGTCATGACGGGTTCTCCCCCGAATACAGCCGTGAGCGCAGCGGCCACCGGTTCAATGGGTTCGAAATAACCGAACTCATCGCCAATCGTTCCATCGTCCAGGACGACCTGGATACTACTCGCAGACACAACCAAATGGTCCGGCGTGGCACGAGTTTCGGGGCTCGCCTCTTTCTCTTCTATGGTCGTTGGGGTAACCGCTGGAGCCGGAATATTCGCCTGAGGCCCATTCGAGGAACAACCGGTCAGGATCACAGCCAACGCCGCGACGGCTGCGAAGAGCGTTCCCCTATTCATGAATTCCCCGTTCGGTTAAGTTCCGTTCACCGTATCAGGAGCCTGGAAGGTGCCTGGCTTGTGCACACTGGCGAACCAAACCAGTTAGTACAGTGACGCACATCCCACGACGTTGTCCTTATCTATACGGCTCAGCTTTCCGACGTGGCACACGAGTTCTCTCCGCATCTTCCATTCAGAGCAACCTCATGGACGCTGAAGCAGTCGTTTTCGAGGCCTTCGGCAACAATGACGCACCAAGGATGCTCCGGGGAGCCACCGTCCTCGAACACAATACGGATCAGCTCGTTGAAGTTGAACCCGTCGAAGCCTGAGCTTGGGCTTAGTTCTGCGCCGCCGATTGCGGCTGCCGATTCTCGGCGCTGACCATCCAGGCGTACTGCTCTAATTTCTCAATGAAAACGTGAAGAATATCGGCACTGATGGGATCTTCCTCGTCGACGCTATCGTGCACAACCCGCATGTTCTCTACGGTGAGATTCAGGCGTTGCGTGATGAGGTTGACCGCGTCCGTGGTGAGTACCTCGCCAACGGGAAAGCTCGGCAAGTGCGTGGTCGCAGTGACGGTTTCGATGCGTCCGTCGGGCTGCGCGTCAAGGGCGCGCAAGCGTTCGGCCAGTTGATCAGAGAATACACGCACCTCCCCGACGATTTCATCGAGCTGCAGGTGCAAGTCACGAAAGTTCGGTCCAACGATGTTCCAGTGCGCCTGCTGGCCCTGCAGATGCAGCGCAATCAAGTCGACAAGAATGGACTGCAAGTTCGTGCGGAGCGTATCGGAGGCGTGCATGATGTCCTTTCGTGGTACGAGGATAGAGCTCAAAATATGACGTCACTGCGCCAGCCACCATCGCGGTTGAACGGGCTTCAACGAACGTCTTGACCTGTTTAAGGTCTCTCTCGATGAGATGACCATCAACCCAAAGACCACGCCGAGCTGTATTTCGAAGGTAGGGCGACTGACCCGGTTGTGGCTATGGCAGCGTTAGTGGGACCCACCAGGGCAATCTAAGCCGGACCCACTTCGGTCTTGACGGGGTGTCACGGGCAATCTAAGTTGAGAAACTCCATCCCTCAGCGGGACGTGACCCTTCTCCCAATGACGTCCCCTCGAGTGGTTAGCTCAGCAGCAAAAAGGACTAGCCAAAGCCACCTGCAAATCGAGACGACCAGACCAGGATATTTCCGTCGGCGACACTGCGCAAACATTGAAGTGCGGCAGAAACTCCAGCGCCAAAGTGGACCCTCAGGTACCCGCGCCTTGATCGGCTTTGAACTGTAGTAACCTAGCGTTCTATTGAGGGAGCACCATGAACGCCGTTGTGTCTCACTCTGTTTCCACCGGCTCAACTCGTTTCGGTACGTCGTTGAAAAAAGTTTCAGTTCTGGCCGCGGCGTTGCTGATCGCGGTACTGGGGTTGACTTTCGCGCCATCGGGGGGCCCCGCCGTGGCCGCCCAAACGATCGCTCAGTGCAACAACGTCGATAACACCGGCGGTTTAGGGCTCAGTTGTGACGTGACCGTCACCAACAATCTCAACGTCGCCACCGGGGTGGCGAGTTCCACGGTCATCATCAAAGAATGTCACAGCGCAGCTAACACAGAGCCGACCTGCACGACCTCGACAACGTCGTATAACGCCCTTACAACATCCGTAAATCAGTGCAACTATGCGGCAAACGGCGGCGGCGCCAGCGTGATCTGCAACGTGTCCATCACCAACAACATCACCGGAGCTTCGACAACGGGTGTCTCCGGAGCAACGGTCGACCAATGCAACGGATCTGGAGCAGAGGGCACCGCGCCCACCCTAAACTGCGATCCGTTTCCTGCCAGCACGTCAGGCGCCACAATCACTCAGTGCAACGGGTCCACCAACGGTGGAGGCGCGCCGGACCGGGTCACCTGCACGGTGCCCCCTTCCACCATGAGTGCGCAACTTGCAGTCTCGATCAACCAGTGCAACAACACCGCCAACGGCGGCGGATCGGTCGTAACCTGCACCGCGTCACTGACAAACATTGCGCTCGCCTCGGCGACGGCGCCGACGCCAGCACCTCCGACGGCATCGCCACTGGCGAAGAACACACTGCATGACGCTAAGACCGACGGCTTCACTCACATCGCAAAGGACGCCGGTTTTCCCGGCGGCCTGGGAGTCGGCGTGCTTCTGCTCGCCGGGTTGTTGACGGCGGCACTCACCGCCCGCCGGATGGGTGCCCATCACTAGGAAGACGCTGCTCGGCGGGGGGGGGCAGCACTTCTCTGTGCGCTGTCGCTTGGAGGGATTTTTCTCAGCTCGCCCGGCCTAGGCACGGCCCCAGCGAATACACCGACGCCCACAATTAGCCGGATGGCACCTGCAACGCCGGTTGCGCCGTCGGCAGTACCCACCGCTGACATCGTGGTCCAGGCATCCGCACCTCTTCGCCTCAAAGTCCCCTCGATCGGGCTCGACGGATCCGTTTCCGAGTACACCCAGGAGATGATTGACGAAAACGATGGCTTCGATCCGCCCGAACTCTCTATGATTTCCTGGGACACAACTATTCCGGACGGGCTGACCGGGACAGACGCGGCCAACACGGTCTACCTCTACGGACATTCCTGGGTCGATGTGGCCGTGTTCAATGAACTCAAAAACCTGCAGCCCGGAGCCGTCGCGAGCATTAGTACGGCAAACGGCACGCTCTGCTACGTCGCACAGAAAACCCTTAGGTTGAACAAAGCGGAATACAAGACCAACGACGAACTCACTAACGTCATCCCCAACCGTTTGGTGCTTGTGAGCTGCTACAGGCCCGGGGGCTACAACCCGGATGCTGCCACCGTCCAAAACATCGTCGTCGTGCTTCAACTGGACCAAGAAAAAACAAACTTAGGCTGTTGACTGCCTGAGATAGCTTGCGCCCATCACAGGATTTGGGGCCAGCGTGAGCAATCCGCTCGCGCCGCTACTCGGCGGCGCAGCCTCAGATTTTGAACCCCGACCTGCTCCAAGCCAGCTATCGCCAGACAAGTCAGCTAATGCGCGCTGGGTCTCATGGAGACTCGCGCTATTTGATTTCGACCAGAGGTTTGTGGTTGGTTTGTCCAGCTCAGAACGTCTGCTCGAACTCGGCGGGTGGGATATCGCCGAGGTAGCCGTCGAGACGCTGCGTGTTACGCCAGTACACCCATCCAAGCGTTGCCAGCTCGAGGTCCTCGACCGGTTCCCACGCGCCCGGGCGTGCGGGCCGCGAACGGGTTCGGCCTTGTATTATCCGTTCACCGTCTCGGCGAGTCGTTCGCCGCATCATATGGACATGAATTGACTGCCTGCGTCGCTGTCACAGTGCACATCCTTGTGGTGGGTGCCGCGACCCCACCTTGCCATCTCGATCGCGTCGAGGATCATCTCGGTGCGCACCTGCGCTGTGCACCGCCAGCCCACGATCATCCGAGAGAACACGTCCATAATGAAGCACACAGCCCAGTAGCAGCCGGCGTCGTTATCGAGCTTCCACAGTTTTTGGGCGCGTTCGGACGGATCATCGTGGGCTCGATCAGCGATCGTCTAGATAGTCGAGTCGGAGTGCTGCGCCGGGTTGCCATCAGCGCGGCAGCAGTCATGCTGCTGCTCGCCGCAGCAGGCGGCTTGCAGTGGAATGCTGCGGCGGCAATCATGCTGGTCATCGCCACCACAGTCAGTGTGGCCGACAACGGACTGGCCTTCACGTCGGTCGCCGAGGCCGCCGGCCCCTCAGAGACCGGTCGGGCGTTGGGCGTTCAGAACACCGGCCAATTCATAGCAGCCTGATGTGCCGAGCATTACGGCTTGAAGAACGACATCTAACGCACACGAAGAAGCGTCGACGGATGCCCACCGACTGTCTCGTAGAGGGTCCCTCCTGAAAACCCCAAACAAGACGAGTCAACTGAACCGTTAGCAGTCCCACCTGTCTAATGTTTGGGTCCTCTTGGCCGTTTCGCATGGCCACTAACAACTAATGACAAAATCTCCCCTCCACGACATTCTGGATAAAACACAAGGTCAGAGACCAAGCAGGGGGTACGTTCGCTTTAACAGATCGAAAACCGCTGTGGGCGTACGGCCCGTCGGCAATGAATGAAATGGAGCAGCACCATGGCAACAATTCTCTGGATCATTGCGGTAATCCTCGTTATTGCAGGCATTGTCGCGCTATTTCGACGCCAGCTTCTCTGGGGTATTGTGCTCATCGTCGTGGGACTGTTGGTTGGTCCAGGTGGCGTGAGCCTCTTCACTTGAGACTGCGGATCGCAGTAGCGTTTCGGGGCATGGCGGAGCTCCGGAACGGCTACGGCGTGAAGGATCCACTGACGCTCTTCGTTGTCTGAGCGCTGCATGACGTCGAGGAGACCGTAGCTTTTCCTGACACTTACGATCGTTTCGCAGAGCGGACGGGACTGCCCCCGGTTTGGTTGACTCCTGACCTGTGGAGCTTCGTCTTCACTGGAAAGATGTCATCATGCCCAAGCCCTACCCACCCG
>NZ_PJJT01000059.1:0-19004 GCF_002929615.1 Cryobacterium sp. M91
ACGACCGCCGACACGACCGCCGACACGACCGCCGACACGACTGCAGATGCGACCACCGGCACGACCGCCGCTACCCCCCTGACCGCAGCCGAGAAGCTTGCGGCCGCGAAGCTCGCCCTCGCTGACTGCCAGAGCGCCATCACCGCCGTGCTCGCCGGCCAGACCGCGACCAACGAGGCTCAAGTTGGCGTGCTCACGCTCGTCGATGACCTCAACCAGTCCGTCAGCGCGCTACAGAAAGCGGTAGCCGGCACGGCGAAGTCCGGATCGACGGGGAGTGCCGCCGCCACGGTTCCGAGCACCAGCGCGAGCAGCGGATCAAGCGCCGCGTCGGCGACCAGCGCGGCTGCGACATCCGCTGCCGAAGTGCCGAGCACCACCGCGGGTGGCGCTGCGGCCGCAACGGTCGCCTCGGCCGAAACCATTGTGGCCGACCAGGCCGAGATCGACGCGGCCGTTGCGGAGCTGGCGATCGCTGAGCGCAATCTGACGCTGGCGGCGTTGACCAGCCCGATCGCCGGTACCGTCGCGGCTGTCGCCCTGGCGGTCGGTGACAGCGTCACGGCGTCATCGTCCAGTGCCGTGATCACCATCATCGGTGAGGACGGTTTCGTGGTGAGCACGACCGTCTCGCTCCCCGACATCGCCGGGGTCGTCGTCGGCCAAAGCGCAGCCGTCGATGTCGCGAGCGTTGACGACGAGTTGTCCGGAATGGTCAGCTCGATCGGAATCCTGAACGTGTCATCGTCGTCAACGCCGTCCTACACGGTGCAGATTGCGCTGGAGAGCACCGACCGCGCCCTGTTGAACGGCGGCTCGGCCGCGGTCGCCGTTGCGGTGGCGAGCCTCGACGAGGTGTTTACCGTGCCGACTTCGGCCGTGCACCTAGCCGATGCGATTTACACCGTCGATCTGCTCGAGAATGGCGTTTCGATGAGTACCGAGGTGACGGTGGGTGCGGTCGGTTCCGAACTGACCGAGATCAGGTCGGGAATCGACATCGGTGACACGGTGATTCTGGCCGATCTGAATGCCGCCATCGCCAGCTCCGAGACCGAGACCGAGAGCGGACTCGCGGGCCTCGGCGGCGACACGTCGACCGAGCTGCGCACCCCGCCGGCCGGTATGGTTGGGCCGCCCGCCGGGTAGACGCCCGCCTTGTCAAACGTGCTGATTTCTCGGTGAGGCGTTTCGTCTTGTATTGTTAACCCCGCGTCTCCGGTCAAGTGATTACACCTGGTCGGGAGCGCCTGGCGAGTTACCCAAGCGGCCAAAGGGATCTGACTGTAAATCAGACGGCGTAGCCTTCGTGAGTTCGAACCTCGCACTCGCCACGAGCAGAACAGGCAGGCCTCAAGGCCTGCCTGTTCTCGTTAACACAGCCACCTGTAGCGTGGGGGCATGACGTATCCTGCCCCGACCGAGCTGCTGGACCTCGCACGCACCATCGCCCTCACCGCGGGCGCGCTCGCCCACCGGCGCCGCGCCGAGGGGGTCGAGATCGCCGCGTCGAAGTCCTCGCCGGAAGACATCGTCACCGCGGCCGACCGTGAGGTCGAGCGGCACATTCGTGCATTGCTCGCCGACGCTCGCCCGAACGACGGGTTCTACGGCGAAGAATCCGACGCGACCGACGGCACGACCGGGCTCACTTGGGTGGTCGACCCCATCGACGGTACCGTCAACTACCTCTACGGCATCCCGTTCTACGCCGTCAGCATCGCCGTGGTGCAGGGCGATCCCGATCCGGCCAGTTGGAACACCCTCGCCGGCGCGGTCGTCAACCCGGCCCTCGGCGAGGTGTTCACGGCTTCCGAAGGGTCGGGAGCCTGGCTCGGCGACCAGCGCCTGCACGTGAACCAGGACGTTCCGCTCTCGCTCGCCCTGGCCGGCACGGGCTTCGGCTACGAGGCGGCGTGGCGGGTGTGGCAGGCGAACGTCGTTGGCGGTCTCATCGGCCAGGTGCGGGACATCCGTCGCATCGGGTCGGCCGCACTCGACCTGTGTTCGGTCGCCTGCGGGCGGCTCGACCTCTATTTCGAATGCGGACTCAACCCTTGGGATCACGCCGCCGGCGCCCTGATAGTACGCGAGGCTGGTGCCCGGGTCGGCGCTCTGCAAGCGGATGCCGAGGGTCGCGACCTGCTCATCGCCGCTGCTCCCCGCCTCTACGGTCAGTTCGAACCCGTGCTGGCAGAGCTATTCGACCGTTTTCCGGCTCCCGTGCAGGAAGCTTGACTCTTTACCCACTTGCCCAAATCGGGGTGTGATCCGTCGCGTCCTCTGCTATTCTCAGGTTTGCGCGTTATCCTTAATCAATTCGTTATATTGGCCAGTCGTTGTTTGGCGTTGTCCAGTACGAGCACCAGTTCCCGTCCGCCTCGCTGAAAGCTGCACTTTGTCACGTCACACTCCATCCTTGGATACTTCCGTGTCCAGCGAGAGTGACGACGCTGTCTTTCCCCGCGTGGAACCTGCGGCCCTGACCCGGCGTCAGTTGCGGGAGCGCGAGCGCGTGGCATTCGCCCCCGCAGCGCCGGTCGACGAAAACGTCGCAGAGGTCCTGCGGCTCAGCCCTGCCGCCGATTTGATCGTCGCTGCGGACCTGACCGAACCCGACCTCGAACCGCCCGTTGTGACCGAGACCGACCGCATCGTCGCGGCCGTCGCGGTCGCCGATGCCGAGCCCACCGACTACGAAAAGTTGCTGGTTCTCGGTGCCACCCAGTCGATTCCGACCGTAATTCCCGCGGCCGGCGCTCGGCCTCGCCGCCGCCAGCGCACCGAGCAGCCGGCGGGGGAGTCCTTCGCGCCAGCCCGCGATTTCGTTCCGGCCGGCACGCTGCCGCGTCGCGCGGCCCCGTCGCGCCCGCTCGGCAGCAGCATGCGCAAGCGCGCCGCCAAGGGTGCGTCGATCCTCGCGATGTCCTTCGTCGCCCTGATGGCCGTCGCCACGTCCCTTCCGGCTGAGGCGCTGCTCTCGGCGCAGGACGTGCAGGCCTCAGCTCTTCAAGCCCAGCGCGTTCTGCCGGCCGAAGACACTCAGAGCATGGACCTGGCCGACGGCGACATTCTCACCGTCGAACGTGACGGGTATGAGTCAAGCTCGATCGCCGAGGTGGCCGCGGCCAGCGGCATCCGTTTGGAAGATACCTTTACCAACAACCCGAACGGAACCATTCAGTGGCCGTTTGCCGTCGGTGTGCACATCGGCGACCGCTTCGGCCCGCGCAATTGCGCCGGATGCTCCGCTAACCACGGCGGCCAGGACTTTAACCCGGGTATCGGTGCGCCGATTCAGGCTATCGCCGACGGCGTGGTCAGCTACGCCGAAGACGGCGAAGCCAGCCTCGGCGTGCACATGATGATCGACCACATGATTAACGGCGAGCTCGTCACGACCGTTTACGCGCATATGATTCACGGATCGATGCTGTTCAAGGAGGGCGACCTGGTCAAGGTCGGCCAGGTCATCGGCAAGACTGGCAGCACAGGCATGTCGACCGGCCCGCACCTCCACCTGGACATCCGAATCGGCGGCAAGGACGGCACCAAGATCGACCCCCTCGAGTGGCTTTACGCCAACACTAACTAGCTATTCCGGTTCCGTGCGCCCGCGCATGAAAGACTCGAGCAGGCCCTTTGGCAGCGGAAACGGCGGCAGGCCGTCGAAGCTGAACAGGTCGACGTCATCGGCAGCGGGCCCCCGCGCCACGACCTGGTCGTGCAGCAACTCCATCTGCACGTCAAGGCGATTGGCGGCATCCGCTGCCTGCCGCAGGTCCTCGACGAGTGTGTCGGGCACGGCGCCATTGTACTTGTAGAAGATCTTGTGCTCGAGGCTGGCCCAGAAGTCCATCGCAATCGTGCGAATTTGAATCTCGACCGTGACCGGCTGCACCCGGTCCGACATGAACACTGGAATCGCCACGATCAGGTGCAGGCTCTGGTAGCCGTTCGCCTTCGGCTCCCGGATGTAGTCCTTCTCCTGCAGCACCGTGACATCCCGTTGCCCGGCGAGCAGGTCGCGAATGCGATAAGTGTCGGAGATGAAGCTGCAGGTGATGCGAATTCCCGCAATGTCCTGGATATTGTCACGAATACCGTCGAGCTCGAGCGGATGTCCCTTGCGGATGGCCTTCTTGAGAATGCCCTCCGGCGACTTGAGCCGCGAGCTGACATGCTCGATCGGGCTGTAGTCGTGAATCGAGCTGAATTCTTCCTTCAAAATGTTGATCTTGGTCAGCATTTCGTCGGTCGCGAACTTGTAGGACATCATGAATCGGGTCAGTTCGAGCTTGAGCTCGCGCATGGCGGCGATGGTCCCCAGCGCGGTGTTTGCAGCATCGTCTGGCTGGTCGAGCGCGTCGGTCATGCTGTTACAGCGCGCAACCAGGCGGTCGCGTCACCGGGCAGGGTGCGGCCGACGAGGTCTTCGCTCGCGAGCAGCACGTCGCCGGCGGGCAGTTGAACGGATGCCGCGCCCGTGTTCGCCACGATCGTCACGGCGCCGTTGCGGTAGGCCACTACGTCCGGCCCGAAGCCGTCGATCCATTCCACCGTGCCGGAGGCGAGGGAGTGCTCCCGGCGCAGGTTCAGCGCGTGCTTATACAGCTCGAGGGTGGATCCGGCTACACCGTTTTGTTGGTCGCGGGCCAGTCCGGCCCACTCTGCCGGTTGTGGCAGCCAGCTCTTCGCGCCGGTGCTGAAGCCGAACGACGCGCTCGCACCTTCCCACGGAATCGGCACGCGGCATCCGTCTCGCCCGTACCGCTCACCGTTGGTGCGAAACCAGGTGGGGTCTTCGCGGGCGTGGTCGGGCAGGTCGACGGCCTCGGGCAGCCCGAGTTCCTCGCCCTGGTAGAGGTAGCTCGAGCCCGGCAGTGACAGCATCAAAGCGGATGCTGCCCGCGCGCGTTGCAGCCCCACCGCAGTGTCCGGCAGTCCAACGGTCTTGGGCCCAATGCCGTGCCCCTGCAGGTTCTCGCCGGTGAGGGCGAGCCGGGAAGCGTGCCGCACCACGTCGTGGTTCGAGAGCACCCAGGTGCTCGGGGCTCCCACGTTGCCGAAGGCTTCGATCGACTCGTCGATGACGCTCCTGAGCTTTGCTGCGTTCCAAGGCGTCTCAAGGTAGGCGAAGTTGAAGGCCTGGTGCATCTCGTCCGGGCGCACCCACTTGGCCATCTGGCTCAGCGGGTCGACCCAGGCTTCGGCCGCGAGGACGCGGTCGCCGGGGTAGGCGGCGAGCACCTTGTGCCAGTCGCGGTAGATCTCGTGCACGCCGTCCTGCGCCCAGTAGGGCGCGGTCATGGGCGATTCGGCGCTGATGCCGGGCTCGAGGGTGGCCGGGGCGCCGCCCATGCTGCCGCCCTCGGCGGGTGGCGTGTAATCGGGGAGGCCGGGAGCCTTGATCATGCCGTGCGCGACATCCACTCGAAAACCATCGACGCCGCGGTCGAGCCAGAAGCGCAGCACCGCGCGAAACTGTTCGCGCACCCATTCGCTGTCCCAGTCGAAGTCGGGCTGGCTGGTGTCGAACAGGTGCAGGTACCACTGGCCGGGGGTGCCGTCGGGGTCGGTCGTGCGGGTCCAGGCGAGGCCGCCGAAGACGGACTCCCAGTTGTTCGGCGGCAGGTCGCCGTTCTCGCCCTTGCCATCGCGAAAGGTGTAACGGGCGCGCTCTGCGCTGCCCGGGCCGGCGGCGAGGGCCGCCTGAAACCAGCCGTGGTCGCTCGAGGAGTGGTTCGGCACGATGTCGACGATGACGCGAATGCCCAGGTCGTGGGCGGTGCGCTGCAGCACCTCGAAGTCGTCCAGGGTGCCGAACAGCGGGTCGACGTCGCAGTAGTCGGAGACGTCGTAGCCGGCGTCGCGTTGCGGCGACGTATAGAAGGGAGAGAGCCAGATGGCGTCGATGCCAAGCTCTTGGAGTTGGGGCAATCGCGAGCTGATGCCGGCGAGGTCGCCCATGCCGTCACCGTTTGCGTCGGCGAAGGACCGCGGGTAGATCTGATAGATAACGGCCGTGCGCCACCATTCGGTGCCGGAAGTCAGTTTGGTGCCAGTCATATTTAAATGCTACGGCATCGGTAGTGGATGCTCGGTGTGGGCTAAGTGGTCTCGATCGCCTTGCTGGGGTGATAAAGTTTCTAGGTTGCCAAAAACGCGGCATTGCTACTGTTTTTTGGTTGCTCTGCCCCCTTAGCTCATTGGTAGAGCACTTCCTTGGTAAGGAAGAGGTAGTGGGTCCGATTCCCACAGGGGGCTCAGGCTTGGAAGCGAACAGCCGACAAGTCGCGGCGGGGTAGCTCAGTTGGTTAGAGCACACGGCTCATAATCGTGGTGTCGCGGGTTCAATTCCCGCTCCCGCTACAAAAACCCCGGATTTCTGCGGAAGTCCGGGGTATTTTTTCGCCGATTTCGGGCCAACCCCGCATAAACCCCGCAGATTGAAATCGGGTGTACTCGACATTTCATCGTTTCCAGGGCCTTCTTTTCACTCGTTTTCTCGTCCCGCCAGGGGTCCATCGAGAGGTGAGAAATAGTACGCGCAGATGTCTCGAATGCTCACTTCTTCGACCCCGCGGAAACCCCGCAGATTCACATTGTCGACAGCAGCGAGTTCATCGTTTCGGCAGCACGGATACCACCCGTGTTCTTTGCCATGTAGACGTCCTGGGTCAGGGATGGGTTCGCATGTCCGAGGTATTCCGCAATTTCTCTAGCGCTCAATCCTGACTGGTCCAGAGCGGTTGCTACTGTCTTGCGGAAGCTGTGGGTCGTGACCGTCGGATAACCGATCCGGTCGCGAGCCATTCGCCAGTCGCGCGAAGTATTGCGAGGATCTCGAATATTGCCACGCATGGTCGGAAAGACTAGATCATGGTCGTTCCGAATCTTGAACTTCGCTTGCCGGTCGCGGAGCAGGTCGACGAGTGACTTTGGGATCGCAATCGTACGCACGCCGGCCTTCGTCTTCGTGTGGTCCTGCAGGCGAACACCTTGACCACGTGCACGGATCACGTTGGCGTTGATTGCCACAGTGCCGGCATTCAGATCGAGTGCGGACCAACGGATGGCCAAGACTTCTCCCAGCCGGCAACCCGTGCCGGCGAGGAATAAAATCACGTCCGCGGCATCGAGCTGGTTAAGGCGAGCGTCCGCGCGTACGGCGGAAAGCAAACGCGGCAATTCAGGGAGTGGGATGGCGGTGGCGCCCTGTCGGAGACGAGCGATATTGTCGATTTCCCGCACAGGATTGACTTGAACCGCGTCGGAGCGCGCCGCCACGCCCATCATCCCGGAGAGCACAGCTCGACAGGATTTAGCCGCGCCAGGGCCGTGCTTCTCAATGACCTCACTGATGAATCGGCCCAGGCGCTCCGTTGTGGCCTCGGACACCGAGAGTGACCCAATTTTCGGCTTGATGTGATGCTCGATAGTTTGCCGATATGTGTCAATTGTGCGCGGTGCTCGGTCTGCTTTTGTAAGGAGAAAACGATCGGCCAGTTCCGAGAGTGACGTTTCCCGTTTTACCGCGCTCACCGATGATGTGCGTACCGAGGTGAGGGCAAACAGAAGTGACGTTTGGGCCCGCGCTTTCGTCGGCGCAAATCGTTCAATTTGACGGAGGGTTCCATCGTCAAATCGATAGCGTGTGCGCGCCCGCCACGTTCCAGGCGTGATCTCCGACACGTTGATTGCGCCGTGACTCGTCACGGGCACGCGTGGCCTCCCCATGGAAAACCTCCTCGAATTCTCTCTTGACCGTTCTCGTTGTAAAGAGTTGCAGTGCGGCACGGCGCGCTGTGACCGGCATTGTGTTTAGTCGGCCCAGCCGTCGAGGTCCCAGCCGGCTGAGGCGAGGTAGGACGTGAGCTGCGCGATGCGCCGGCTGGATTCGCCGAGGCGTTCCTCGGTGGTGTCCCACTCGTGGGCCGTGGCGATCTCGCCGGCTGCGGCGTCCAGGGTTCGTTCGATCGCGAGGTTGGTCGTCAGGCGTTTTCGCTCCTGGGTCTGCGCGAGTAGTTCTCGCATCGCTTGCAGTTGGGTGCGTTCGGTGCGTTCGTCGTTGGTGCTCCATCGGTAGGCGCCGTGTTCTGCGCCGGAGATCCAGGCGTCGAACTCGGCGACCGTCATGCCGTCAAAGCTGGGGCTGAGGTTGACGATGTCGAGTTCGGCCCAGGGCCGGGCGATGGGCGTGAGCAGGAAGATCGGTGTGACGCGGAGGGCTTTGGCGATGTTCAGGAGTTGGCTGACGGAGAGGTCCTGTTTACGGCCCGCTTCGATGTTTTGCAGGATCGATTCGGTGACGTTGTTTCCCGGGATCATGTCGGCCAGGTCCTTCGCTGAGCGGATGCCGTGCTGCTTGCGGATGGCATGGATGCGGTTGCCGATCCCCGACTGCGCCAGAAAATTTGTCACGTCGACATATTACAGCTTAAACACTTGTCAACCGTTGCAATTCGTTCTACTGTGTCAGCAACAGATTCCGACCTGCGAAATCTGTCAAGACATGGAGACAATCATGGACGAAGAATTCATCCTCCCCGTACACGTCGCCGAACTGACCGGCCTGCCCGTCGGCGCGCTCGCCCAGCTGCGCTACATGGGCCGCGGGCCGCGGTTCTACAAGCCGACCCCGAAGAAGGTGCTCTACAAGCGGTCCGAGGTCATCGCCTGGGTCGAGGCGAGCGCGCAAACCCAGACGGGCCAGACCGCGCTCCTGGGCCGGTGATCTGGCCTGAACCGTCGCCCGCGAAACGAGTGGCCGAGGGTTCGCCCATGAAAAAGCCCCGGGGTGCAACCCGGGGCACAGATCGAGCACCTGCGAAGGATCTGATCTATGACCAGACTACTGAAATTTCCCCATCTCGCAACGCCTCGCCCTCTCCCCGGTGGGTGAGACCACCGTGGGCCTTTACGCCGCTAAGGCTGCCGTTCTGCTGGCTGCACGCCTGGGCCTGGGCCACTCGGCCGCAAGACTGCTGCTGCACATGGCGCTGGAATGCTGGGACGACGGTGACAACCCTGCCGGCCAGCCGCCAAGACACTACTACGCCACCCGAGAATCCTCTGCGATCGCCCTGGGCTACGTGGTCCCGACAAACGGGTCCGAGGCAGCAGCCCACGCCGTCAAACGCGCCGTCGCAGAACTCGTCACCCAGGGCGCCGTAGAACGGGTCCGGTCCGGCGGCCGGGGCCAAACCGCTGAGTTCATTCTGCACGTCGATAGCACCAGACCGGGCGCTGCGAGACGGCACGAATCGAACGTTATTTGGCTCGCGCGACGCGGCGGCCAAGGGGCCGCTGAGCGGCCCCCTCAGGGGGCCGATTTCTAACCCCCTCAGGGGGCCAGATCTGGCCCTATAGGGGGCCGGTAGGCGGCCCCCTTAACAGTATTAACAGGACCAATCAAAACTTAACCAGTACACGCGCGCGCGAAACGCCTGTGGATAACTCGCCAAAAACGCCGTGCAACTAGCCTTCGATCGCAGCCGAAATCGGCTCGATGTGACGCCACGTAAAACACAATTTGTGACCTGTCCGGCAGGTCATCGTAGTTCGCTGCGCGCCAACCGTTCCCTGAATCTCAGACGCGGTCGCATGCTCCCTCAATTCGCCTGAGATTCAGGGCACTATCGCCGCTCAGGCTCGCTATCGATTTCTCTCGCCGGAAGGCACAAAAAACAGTTGGTCGAAGAACCCAAGGCCAACGACACCCACCGCACGTCAACGCATCACCCATCGAAGGAGAACACTCATGACCACACGCACCATCATTGGCAACCTGGCTCTCGACCCCGAAGTCGTTACTGCCGGCAGCATCCAAATCACCAAGCTGCGCGTCATCGAAAACACCGGCGAGTACCGCGGTGGCAAATGGCTCGCTCACGACCCCGCCACGACACATTTCGTGGAAGCCAAGTTCGAACTCGGCCAGAACGTCGCCGCCACCCTGCACAAGGGTGACCCCGTCATCGTCGTCGGCCGCGAGCACACTGACAGCTGGGGCGACGACCAGGCCCGGCAATACGGACGAGTCATCGACGCCGACAACATCGGCCCCGACCTCAACCGTGCCGTCGCAACCGTGCGGCGCAACTCCAAGCCCGACAGCGAATAGCCATCCCGGGTGGGTCGCACTCGCGACCCACCCTCACAATCGCATGAAAGGAGTACCACCATGAACGACTACGACAGCGAGCTGATCAGCCGGGCGAACGAGCTGGCCGACATCGCACGCAGCCTGGCGCACGCGACTCGGGCGATCGACCGGCCCTACGACTCGTACCTGCTGCTCGGATGCCTGACCGCCACCCAGCGCTCCCTCGGCCAGGTATACGACCAGCTCGCCAATTGGCACAGCAATGTCGTCGACGGCGTCGAGTACAACGGCGAAGACGGCTGCGGCGCTGGCTGCGCACCCGGAGTCGCTCGGGCTGAACTCGGCCTTCGCGATGCCGCCCAATTCGCCGGCATCGTCGAAGATGCCCTCCTGCAAGCCCACAACGCCAACAGCGTCGTCCGCTGGTTCGACAGCGTGGAACGATTCCCGCGCTTGTCGTAACGAGCTGACTCCGGCGACGGAACGGCCCGTGATCGCACATCGAGTTGCCCACGGCTCGACGGCTGAAACGACATAGAGCCGACAAGATTTGGTCGCTCGCGTCGACGCTTCCGCGGGTGCAACGTCACGGGATGCCATCGATATTCGGGCCCCCATTTCGGCTTCGTCCGGCGGAGCAGGTTCAGTGCGGGCGGCTGCTAGATGAGCAGCAGAGGGGCCAAAGATCGGTCGCAGATACCACGTCGTCCGTCACGAATTTGGTCGTACGGAGGGCGCCACAAGCCTGCGTGGGTATTCGTTTACCTATGCACCGGCAGCGAATAGGTAAACGAATAGGTGCGGGGTCTCTTTCCCTGTCCCACCGCCGCCCCCTCGCTGCGCTCGCTTCCCAACCTCCCACACCCATCGTCCCTCAGTGTGTAGGAGGTTGGGAAGTAAAGGGGTGGTGGTGGGACAGGGAAAGAGAAGAAAAAAGTAGAAGAAAAAAACAGAAGTACA
Organism: Cryobacterium sp. M91; assembly: GCF_002929615.1. Taxonomy (NCBI): domain Bacteria; kingdom Bacillati; phylum Actinomycetota; class Actinomycetes; order Micrococcales; family Microbacteriaceae; genus Cryobacterium; species Cryobacterium sp. M91. The sequence continues at coordinate 11,069 of NZ_PJJT01000059.1, forward strand.
AAAACAAAAAAGAAAAAAACTGAAAAGAAAAAAGAGGGAGAACAAGAAGAGAAGACAGAGAAGAAGTGAAAAAAGTGACAGGAAAAGCCAGGGAAAGCCGGCAGAAAATGTGGAAGTCGACGGCAGAAAGCAGGAAGCAATCAGGTAAGGAAAACGACGAGCAGAAGCGGTGAGGTCGATGAGTTGAAGTCGACGATGTGCGGTGTGGCATGCGGGGCTGTGTCGGTGGCTGGGTGCAGAATCGTGGTGGAAAGCTGAAACGTTGTCAGTTCGGAGGCTGAGTGATGGTGCAGGTGACGGAGCGCGACGAGGCACTTTTGGCGTGGTTGGACGTTGTTCGGCTCGCCGATATGGACGCCGTGCGGTGGGCGTTGGGCGCCCTGTCTGGTGCCGGTGAACCGGTGTCATTGCGTCGGGCGCAGCAGTGGGCCGCGCGGATGATCGGGACTGGATTGCTCGACCGGGGCCGGGTTGCGTATCGGGACGGGTCGATAGTGTGGGCCACGTATCTGGCGATTGGGAAGCCGGCGCCGAATCTGTTTCGGCAGACGACGCGGCACGAGGTAGCGGTCGCGACGGTATCGGCGCGCTATTTGGCGCAGGGGTTCACGTGGCGGCGGGATCGCAAACCGAACAGCGTGCGCGAGCATCAGGCCGATGGGGTCGCCGAGCGTGACGGGGTTGTCGAGTTGGTGGAGGTGGAGTTGACGCCGAAGACGTGGCAGCGGTATCAGTCGATTTGTCAAAGCCACGCGTATCGCTTGGCGCATGAGGGGATTGATCGGGTGGCGTATTTCTGCACGGCAGACGCTGATCGGGCAGTAACACGGGAGGCTGACAAGCACCTGGTCCGCACCGAACGACCCCGTTTCGTTTCCCAACACTCCCTCGACGCACGCGGGTACTGGACCGGCGCCGACCTGGGCGCCGGCGCGTACGCGACCGCACACGGACGAGCCGCCCTCGTGGTCGAGCTCGAAAGCAGCAGCGGGTGGGGCGAATCCACGCAGGTCCACGCATGAGCGACACGGCCGCTCCGGTAGAGACGGACGCCACCAGCGACACGATCGCGCGGCTGCTTGGCGCCGCGTTCGCGGTCGTCATGGTGTTGATTGCGTTGCCTCTGGTCGTGCCGGTTGTGGTGAGCCGGATTGCCGGCGACGTTATCGCGACGAAGACCCGGTTTTGGGTGGTGTGGCGGTGGCAGTGGACGGTCAATACCGTCGGCATCCTCCTCGTAGCCGCGCTCCTCACGTGGGAGGCAATCCTGCTGGCGGACTGGATCCGCTCGGGGGCGGCGACCGAGTTCTTTGACGGCGCTGAGTGGTGGACGCAGCTCTGGCCGATGTTTGGACCGTGGGCGGTGGCGAATTTCTTTGCCGGGGTGCTGTTGCTGCCGGCGGCGTGGTCGTTGCGGCGGCGGAAGATCGCCGAGCAGGTGCGGTCCCGGCGAGTATCGAACGTGGTGCGGCAGGAGAAGATTGAGACCGCACGTAAGCGTGCTGCCGACAGCAGCGTGGCCCGCCGCATCGGAGTGCGCCTCGAGGCCGAGACGGGCCGCATCGTCGGAACTACTCGCCAAGCGGTCACCGTGCCGCTGGCCGTGGGAGATCAGCGGCAGGCGTTCGGGGTGACGAGCCGGGTGACGGTTCGGACCCTCGCTGACCGCTTCTATGACATGCGCCGCGTGCGCGACTGGGTCGATGCCACCGGCAAGTATCTGGTGCTGCCGCCGACGGCATCGTCGGTGCGGGCACTGATCATCGCTGAGTCCGGCAGCGGCAAAACCGTCCTGATCAATGGTCTTGTGTTGTGTGCATTGGAATACGGGTGGCCCGTGTTCGTCATAGACGCGAAAGGTGACCCGGCTGACGCCGAGAACCTGGTCGCCGTGGCGCAGACCTACGGCCGCACCGCGACAACCGGCGGTACGTGGAACCTCTTTAACGGCACCGGCGACCAGATCACGGCGAAGCTGATGCGGCTGATGCCTGTCCCTGACGGCGCGAACCAGCATTATCTCGATGAGATTCGTGGGGTGCTGCAAATGGTGCAAGGTAGGTCTCCGCTGTGCAGCATCGATGACCTGCGCGAGCGGCTGACCTACCCGGCCCGGTTCGTCGACGACACAGACGACCTGCCGCTGATTAACAAGCGTGTGGAGCGCGACGGGTCGACCGCGGGAGCACGGGCGTTGCAGAGCCTGCTTGTGGCGCTGCGGCCGATGCAACGCTGGATTGGCCAGGACGGCTGGTCTTACGACGCGCCGAAAGCTGACGTGACGGTTATTCCGTTGTCGCCGGTCGACGATGCTCAGGCGCGGCTGGGTGATCTGCTCCTGCTGGACTTGCGGAATTTTCTCGCCACCCGGTTGGAGCGGCGCGATAAGTCCCCGGTGGTCGTTATCGTTGACGAGTTCCCCCAGCTGGTGACAGGGTCGCAGGACCCGGGTGATACCGCGGGGAGCCTGTTTGAGACGGCGCGCAGCGCCGGCGTCGGACTGGTCCTCGCGACGCAGAGCCCGGCCGGTCTGTCGAATGATGAGGTCCGCCGTCGCCGTGCACTCACCAGTGGTGCGGCGCTGATCTTTGGCCGGTCCAAAGACCCGGAAGATGTGGTGAAGTATGCCGGGACGGTGATGCGGATGGAATCCGCCGGCCGCGCCACCGGTGAGGAGCTTGGCAGCGCCCGCGCCCAACACACCTACGTCATACCGCCGCAAGACGTGCGCGAAGCGGCGGACGGAGCGTTCTGGATCGTGCAGGGCGGCGCGATCGCTCCGTTCCGAGCACTGCCCAACCGGCAACTGCAGACACCAGTATCCGTTCCAGTCACGCCGGTGTTGGTGCCGGCTGATGTCGAGGGTGGTCGTGACGCGGAAGTCGTGCGGCTCGACGTCGTCGAGACGGATGAATCCGGGAGCGCCGCCTGACCGATGCGGGCGGCGCTCCCGCCAGGTCAGAGTCGGTCGGCGTCGTCAGTGGTGGCGACAAGTTGGGCGCCGTAGTGACGGATGAGCCGGTCGCATCCCGCATTGGACACGGTCGAAGTCAACCCGCGCACGGCGCCGCACGGCCGGCCAAGCTCAAGGGCGGTCACCGCTGTGTTCAGGTCCCCGGACTCGTACTCCGCTTCGACAATGACGGTCTTGGTTGTGAGCGCCGCGAGGAGTCGGTTGCCACGTTGGAACCGCCATGCCGAGGGCGTTTGTCCCGGTGGTATCTCACTCACGACGACACCGCGCGTCGCGACTGCGTCGACCAGCTGCGCGTTTTCCGCAGGGCAGGTGTCGTCCATGCCCATGGGGAGAACAACCACGTTGCGGCCGGCGAATGCCCGACCGGTGGCGAGGACGGCGGTGTCGATGCCGCGAGCGGCGCCGGAGGCAATCGTCCAGCCGCGCTCGATTAGACCGGAGGCCAGGTCCACACATACGTGCCTGCCGTACGGAGTCGCGAACTGCGTGCCCGTCAGCGACACGCTCGGCGCGCTCAGAAGGGAAGCGTCCCCGCGTACCCAGAGCGCAAACGGGCTTGTCTCTCCGAGATCGGCAACGGAGGCCGGCCAGTTCGGGTGTAATGGCGTGAGCAGCTCGCACCCGCCTGTGACGGTGAGGCGGATCGTGTCGACGACCCGGTCAACCGAGTACCGAGGCAAAACTGATGCTCGCAGTTGCGCGAGGGTCCCGTCTTGGCTGGCCGCAGTATCGCCGTTGAGGCTGAGTAGGGCGGTTAGGGCTGCTTCGGCCCCATACCGTGCGATGAGTGCGCAAACGTGGGGGTCGCCGGGTTCGGCGATGGTGGCCCAGGCGGTGCGTGCGATGGTGTCGTGGCTGATGGGTCTGCTTCCGGTGCTGATGGTGTCGATAACCGCAGCGATGGTCATGATGGTGGCTCCCTCTCCCGGACCGAATATTTTGTTTGCCTTCCGGCGAGAGAAATCGATAGCGAGCGGGAGAGCTGTAGTGCCCAGAATCTCAGGCGAAATAAGGGAGCGTACGACCGCGTCTGAGAATCTGGGAACGCAAGCGCGAAGCGAGCTACGATGACCGGCCGGAAAGGTCAAACAAGCCCTTGAAAAACAGGCCGCGGATGCGGCTCAAAATATGAGGTTCGCAGCGGCGCAAGCCGCTTCCACATAGGTCCTTGCGCAGTCCGGCGATCACCGCCCGCAGGCACAAAGGTTGAACAACCAAGCGCACTGGATGTTGTTGTGGACGAGATTTTTGAAGGTATTTTTTGTCTTCCGGGGGTGTGTCACCACCAATGTCAGAGGTGAGCATTACTCTCGACTTAGACGGCAACGACGCCGCACAGAAAGGGAATCGTGACGGTGCACACCCGATCCGCTCGAACGGATAGGACAGCATGGCTGGCAGGAATATGCCCGGCTGTTGCCACAATCCGCCGACGCCCGGCCAGCCCCATGACTGATTCCAATCGCTGTGTCGTTGTGGTGATTGACGAGCACCGTATGGAGTCCTAGAGAGGGAAATTTGCTTGTGTCCAGTCAGAATCAGGCAACAACACCGACCACGAACCAGCACACTGACCCACCCGTGAGTACCGCGTTTCGCGGCGCCTCACGCGCCCAGGGCTACATCGAAGCGGATGCCCCCACCCCCGAACGCCCGGTCGCACCGCTCCCAGAACAGCTGGCCGTCGACGAGACTGCTGCACCGTCCACCGCGACGCCGCAGCGGCCGGCAGGAATCCCGTCTGAGCCGGCTCTGGCCGATCTGTTTGGCGGTTCCCATCACGACCTCGGGCTGCTCTCCACAGCCCCGCAAACGCAGGGTGCGCAGCGCGGCCTGCGAGGCGTGCTTTCCCGACTTGGGTTTTCGATGACGCCGGGGCCGGCGGAGCTGGCCGAGCGCGAACAGACCGAAGCGCTGCGGCGGGATGAGGAAACGATTCGGCAGGCAACATGGACCCGTGCGGTGAGCGTGTTGGTCGCCAATCAGAAGGGCGGCGTCGGGAAGACGCCGTCGGCGATCATCGTCGGCGGAGTCCTTGCCGCCGCACGCGGCGGATCGGTGTGCATCCTCGAGGTCTCCGACGACCCCGGCGCACTGTCGTTCCGAGCGGAGGGGAACCCTGCCCGCGGCATGGGAGAACTCGTCCGCGACGTCGACACGATCAGTAGCGCCGGGCAGCCCGCCGGCTACACCGCCCCGCAAACCTCGTTCGCGTCCGTGATCGGCACCGTCCGTCGCCGGCCGCGCCTCACCCACCAGGATGTGGTGGTCGTCGCGGCGGTCGTCGATCAGTACTACGGCATCCGCGTCATGGACAGCGGCAACCAGCCCTCCTCCTCAGCGTTCCAGGGCGCCGTCGATACCGCCGATGCGTTGGTGATCCCGGTGTTCAACGCCGGGGACGCAGTGTTGGAAGCGGTCGCGCTGCTCGATGTACTGCGGTCGGCCGGCGGCAAGGCAGCGAGCTTGGCAGAACACGCCACGATTCTCCGGCTCACCGATGGGCGGCCGGAGAACCGGCAGGTCGTCGACCGCGTCGACCAGATCATCGCCGACGCTGGCGTCGAGCAGATCTTCACCATCCCCTACGACCCACACATCGCCGAACGCGGTCAAATCACCCTCGGGCATCTCGCCCCACAGACGCGGCGGGCGTTCGCCGCAGCGGCCGGGGGCGTCGTACGTACCCTGCAAGCTACCGTCCGATAGCAGCGAAAGGCGAACCGTCATGCTCGTAGAATCCCTGCAGACCCTCGTGGGCACCGTGGTGCGCACGATCGACAATCCGCTCGACGGCATCCTGCCGGACTTCACCATCTTCGGGGCGGAATTCACCCTGCTCTGGCAGAAGCTCCTCGCCGGAGTGTGGGGGATCGGCATCATCCTGGCGATAGTGTTCCTAATCATCGGGATCATCAAAATGGCCAGCGCCTCCAGCGGCGGCAATCCCAACGAATACAAAACCGCCCGCAACCAAGCCATGTGGGCCGGGATCTCCCTCGGGGTGCTCGCCGCCCTCGCCGTGATCGTCGGCGCCATCCTCGCCGTCTTCGGATAGGAGCACTCGTGCAAGCGACCGCACCACCCACCCGCCGCACGTGGCCCTGGATCGTCGGCGCCGCCATCCTCATCGGCGCCCTCATCATCGCTGGCGCCGTCTACTTCGGCAGCCAACGCGACACCGCCACACCCCCACCCGAGCCGACAACGCCGAGAGCGAGCAGCACGCCGTCGCCGAGCACCACACCGGTCGATGCGGAGCCGACCGGATGCCTCGGCGGCGAAACACGAGACGCCGCCATGGTCCTCGCCGCCCAGAAAGCCGCATCGCACACGAGCAGCGGGGCCGTCGAGTACGCCGCCACCTTCGTACGGTGGCTACACCAGTACCCCTACCCGTCGTCAGACGATGCAGACACTGTCGCGGCAAGCGCTCTCGCCACTGATGTTCCGACGAAGGATTTGCGAAAGTTTTTCGCGAACAATCCGAACGTCTCAGGCGGGCTCGTGCCGGACGCGACGAAATACTACCTGTCGACCATTCCTGGTGTGTGGCACATCGAATCGGCGTCGAACGACGAAGTCGTCGCCACGATCGGCACGGGGCTCGTCATACAAGGGGCCATGAGCCCAACGTTGAAAGGATCGATTACCGTGACCGTCCGGTGGGAAAACGGCGAGTGGAAATTTGCGAAGTCTGAAGGGACACGCACGACGGAGGACTTGTTTTCGATCGGTGAACCCTTCACGAGCGGGTGCTGACGATGCTAGGCATGGCGACCACGCCCGGCGATGACCCAGGATTTTTCGGAGATCTCGTGGGCGGCATAGGTAATGCAATCAACGGTGCCGCCGGAGTGGTGTCTTACTGGTCGGACCCGTGGGGTAACACCTTCAAGATGCTCCGCGACACGGCGGAGGGGATGAGTCGGGACATCATGCCGGCGTTGACCAGTGCGACGCTTCCGGATCTGACAGCGGACTGGTTCATTAACGCCTACAAGATTAGCTTTGCTACGGCGATTTTCGTCGCTGTGCTGCTGCTGATCCCGCAGGCCGTGCGAACGGCGCGCGGCGCCCAGGCCGGCCGCGACCTGGTTGAGTCTGTCGGCCTCTACTTTGGAACGTTTCTAGTTGGGGCCATGTTCGGTCCGATGTTTGGGATCATGCTGATCAACTTCTTCCACTCCCTGACGGACGTCTTCGTCGCAGCTGGCCTGACCGGCACGGCGACTACCGTCACTGGGCAGTTCAGCTCCATGATTGAGCAGGCCGATCCAGTCGGCATCACCGGCGGGATCGTTATGGGCGTCATCTTGATGGTCTGCATGATCCTCGCCCTCTTCCTGGTGCTGCTCATGCTGTTGGTGCAACTGGTGACGCTCTACTTCACCGGGGTGCTGCTACCGCTCGGGCTGGTGTGGATCATCGACAAGAACAAGCGCTCCTTCGGCTTAAAGATCGCCGCCCTGTGGATAGGTATTCTCGCCGCTCACCCGCTGCTGTTCTTGCTGCTGGGCTTGGCTTTTTCGATGACGGCGAACCAGCTCAGCGCGTTCGGCAACAACTTCGGTCTGCAATCGATGGTGTCGCTCATGGTGGCGATTATCGGGCTGCTGATGGCCGCGCTCTCGCCGTTGCTGCTGATGAAGTTCGCCCCGATCATTCCGATGGCATTCGGTGGTACGACCGGTCCTTCCGTTGACGTCGGCAAGCACATCGGGGCGCAGAACATGACCGAAGCTACCGAGCGTTACGGCCAACCCTCCAGCCCGGATCGGACCTCCTCGACTACGACGAAGGAGTCCACGGACTCCACGACCGAGCGCGTTTCCGAATCCTCGACAGCGCCGGGAAGCCTGTCGGAAGTCATCGGCAACCGCGCCGCTGCCGCCGCAGCCGGCACCGGCGCGGCCGGTGAAGGGGCGACGATCGGCGCCGGCCGCGCAGCGACCGCCA
>NZ_PJJT01000061.1:0-25578 GCF_002929615.1 Cryobacterium sp. M91
AACTCAGTGCGAGTATTCGGCGGAAACAACTTGACCATAAAACGCTCCAATCACTAGAGCGTTGCTACGACCATATGACTTTGCCGAGGACTCATGGGGCAAAAGGTGGTACCTCGCGTGGCCAGGCCGAGTTCAGCGGGTTGAAGATGACACCTCATGCAGGGCGGCACGGGTGCTGGGGCCGACGGCGTCAAGTTGCGCGCGGAAACGAGGGACGCGGGGCCGAAACTGGCATTGCGCGGGCGGTCAGGCTATCGGGGGGCGCTGCAGGGTCTGGGTGATGCGGCTGGCCTCGTCGAGCAGAAGTTGACCCAGAATCTTCTGCCGCTCGGGCTTGAATCGTGGTTCGATGCCGGTGAGGGAGAGCGCCCACCCCGGGCGACCGCTGCGATCGAAGATCGCGGCGCCCATGCCCCAGCTGCCCTCCAGGATGAGTCCCGGGTTGACCGCATAGCCCGTCACTCGGGTGCGTTCGAGATTGGCGCGGATGCTCGCGGGGGAGTGCTGGGCGCCCCAGCGAGCCGCGAAGGTCTCGGTGTCGACGGATCCTGTGTCGGCCAGGAGGGCATCCACTTCGGGCTCGGGCAGGTAGGCCAGAATGGCCATTCCAGCGGATGCCACCCCCAACGGAAAGCGCACCCCCTCGTGCAGCACGAAGGAGCGGATGGGGAAGCTGCCCTCTTCACGGAGCAGACACACGGTTTCGGCGCCGCGCCGAATGGACAGGAAGGCGCTCTCCCCGGTCGCTTCGGCCAGGCGCACGAGGCTCGGCCGGGCCAGCTCCTCGATCGGATAGCGCGCCGCGGCGACGGTGCCCATGACGAACACCTCTGGGCCGTAGTGCCACGTGCGGCGCACGGCATCATGGTCGAGCAGGCCCTCGGCGGCGAGCGAGGTGAGTAGCCGGTGCACGGTGGGCCGGGTCAGGCCCGAGTCCCGCACGATCTCGGCCAGGGGCGTGCCGGCCGGGTTGCGCCCGACCAGGCGCAGCAGCAGGGCGATCCGGCCGGCGACCTGTGCGCCCGGCACCGACTGTGCGGGTTGTGCGGCGGGGACGGGGTGTGCGCTCTGAGCTGGCTGGCCGCCGCGTTCTGGGCGGGCGGCGCGAACCGAGGCATCGCGACCTGATTGCCCGGCCGGCACTGGCGACCCGTTGGGTGGCGTCGGCACGTCCGATGCGGCTGGTTGAGAGATTATTTCGCCTCCTGTGTCCATATTGTGGATGATTAATATCCTACTGTTCACGAGGTGGAAACGACGGAAGCTTGGGTTTGACAGGGCTTATCGGGTCTGAATAGCATGACGATATCGGCCGATGTCCACAAGGTGGACACTGCGGCAGGCGCGACACCAACTCGATGAGGAGAACGTATGTCCAAGGTTCAGGCCAGCGCCAGCGAGGCGCTGCACGACGTCCTGCGCGACGGGATGGTGCTCGCGGTCGGCGGCTTCGGCCTCAGCGGAATTCCGGCGGATCTCATCGACGCGGTGCGGGCATCCGCTGTGAAAGATCTCACCGTCGTATCGAACAATATGGGCGTCGACGGCAAAGGCCTGGGGGTGCTGCTTGAATCCGGGCAGGTGCGCAAGGTCATCGCCTCGTATGTGGGGGAGAACAAGCTGTTCGCCGAGCAGTTTCTGGCGGGGATGCTCGAGGTGGAGTTCAGTCCGCAGGGCACCCTGGCCGAGCGGTTGAGGGCCGGCGGCGCGGGAATTCCCGCCTTCTATACCAAGACCGGAGTCGGCACGCTCATCGCCGAGGGCAAGCCGCTCGCCGACTTCGACGGCGAAACGTATCTTCAGGAACGCGGCATCGTCGCCGACGTCGCACTGGTCAAGGCCTGGCGCGCCGACACCCTGGGCAACCTCGAGTACCGCTTTACCGCGCGCAACTTCAACCCGGTGGTCGCGACCGCCGGCATTATGACGATCGCGGAGGCCGAGATTATTGTGCAGCCCGGCGAGATCGATCCGAATCACGTGATCACTCCGGGCGTCTATGTGCAGCGCCTGGTTCAGGCCTTGGCCCGGGTCAAAGACATCGAACAGCGCACCGTGCGCAGTCGGCCCGTACTGGCCGGCGTACAGGCAGGGGAGTAGATCATGGCGTGGACCAGAGATGAAATGGCCGCGATCGCGGCGCAAGAACTGAGCGACGGCGACTACGTGAACCTCGGCATCGGCATTCCAACGCTCGTGGCCAACAACCTGCCCGAGGGAATTCAGGTGACGCTGCAGAGCGAGAACGGGCTGCTCGGCATGGGGCCGTTCCCGTGGGAGGGCGAGGAAGATGCCGACCTCATCAACGCCGGCAAACAGACCGTTACGGTACTGCCGGGGGCGTCGATCTTCGATTCGGCGACCTCGTTCGGCATGATCCGCGGTGGGCACGTGAAGGTCGCCATCCTCGGTGCCATGCAGGTCTCCGGCCAGGGTGACCTCGCCAACTGGACCATCCCCGGCAAAATGGTCAAGGGCATGGGCGGTGCGATGGATCTCGTGGCCGGAACCCCGCGCGTGATCGTGCTGACCGAACACGTCGCTAAGGATGGCACCCCGAAGATCGTCACCGAGTGCACCCTGCCGCTGACCGGCGTACGCGTCGTGGATCGCATCATCAGCGACACGGCCGTCTTCGATGTGACGCCGACCGGCCTCGTTCTGCGGCAGCGCGCCCCCGGCGTGAGCCTGCAGGACATCGAGGACACCACCGAGGCCGCCTTCACGGTCGAGGAGCTGGCTCCGAGCTGCTAGCAGGGGGAGCTTGCTCCGAGCTATGAGCAGGAGGAGCGTGCTGCCGCCTTCCGGCAAGGGAAGACCCCGTCCGAGTTTCGGACGGGGCCTTCCCTGTTTCAGGATGCCGGCGGCGGGGTCTCCGTGTCGGCTTCCGATTGCTCGGTTGGCGCGTCGTGCACGCGCGACCCGTCGGGGTTCAGGCGGATGACGCGCGGCCGGGCCGCGTGCATCCGTTCGTCGTCCCAGTCGGTTGCGTCGGGCCAGTCGGTTGCATCGGGATTGAGGCGCTGCCGGGCAACCGGGTCTGCGCCGCTCGGGTCAGGCTGACGCGGCGACATATGCGTTCTGGATGACCGAGCCCCAGTAGGGCCCGAACATGGTGTTCGCGATGTTGTTGTAGCCAAAACTGTTGACCGAGTTCTGCAGGCCGGTGGAGCCGCTGCCGATCATCCACGGGCCGCCCGAGGAGCCGCCGGTCATGTCGCACGGGATTCCCTGGGACTGGGTCTGGCCGTAGGGGTCGGCGCTGGCCGTGCCGTAGCAGGACTGCAGGGTCTCGCCGGTGAAGGGCGCAGCTGCCGGGTAACCGTAGGCCGTGTAGGTGAGGCCACGGCTCTGGTTGAACGTGACTCCGGACGCGCCGACGCTGTCGCTCAGCGACGTGCCGGTGGGTGAGGAGACGATGGCGAAGCCGGTGTCGTAGCTGATATCACCGCTGTTGCTCCACTGGGTGGGAGCGTAGAGCTCGGTGGCATTCCACTGGCCGAACGGGGCGGAGCCGTTCTCGTAGGCCGGTACGAAGATGAGGCGTGTGGCGAAATTGCCGGGGCCTTCGTTGACGCAGTGCCCGGCGGTGACGACAGTGTTCTCGTTGGCCGCGGAGATGGCGTTGCCGGAACAGACGTAGTCGGTGCCGCCGAGGGTGAAGAAGATTTTACCGATGTGGGAAATCGGGGAGACCTGGGTGGCTGCGGGCGACTGGTCCGAGTCCGCTGCCTGCGGGGACACCAGGGAGGTGGTTCCGGCCGCGACAGCACCGATCGCTCCGGCTGCCACGTTGTCCTGTACCAGGACCTCGCCGGGTATGGCGGACTGCATACGCTCCGGGGTCCAGTAGTCACCGCCCTGTTGGGTCTGCGGAACGACCCAGCGGTCGACATCCGCTGACGAGGTGGTGCCTGTCAACTCGGGCGCGATTGCGGCCGAGGCTGCGCCGGCCGACAGGAAACCGCCAGCACCGACCAGCGTGCCGATCAGAAGCGCCGAGAGGGCGCCGGTTCTAACTTTGCTTCGCATCATGTGCTTCACTCCAGTTATCGATCGCAACCAGCGGACCTTGTTGCCGCAGGTATTAACACAATATTGAGGAGTGCACTCGCTGTCTACCCCTTATGGGGGAGGCCCATTAGGGGTGTAGATGATCTGGGTCGGCACCGTCACCGTGCCGGGCCGGCTGCTGCGCTATGTCTTCGTGCCGGTGTCGGTCGACGGCGACCCGGCGCAGGGCTCCTTCATCGCCGCGTTCGATCTCAACGCCGAACTGCAGCCGGTGTCCGATGCGTCCCGCACCTATCTGCTCGTGGGCCTCGCCACGTTGATCGTGGTCGGGCTGGTCGGCCGGGTCGTGGCCGAGCGCCTGCTGCGCCCGATTCGCGGCCTGCGCGAAGCCGCCGCGCGCATCACCGCCTCGGACGTGGTCGAGCGCATTCCGGTCGTCGGCCACGACGACGTGTCGGCGCTGACCTCGACCGTGAACGAGATGCTCGACCGCCTGCAAGGCGCGCTCACCGGGCAACGCCAGCTGCTCGACGATGTCGGTCACGAGCTCAAGACGCCGATCACCATCGTGCGCGGGCACCTTGAGCTGATGAAGTCCGACAGCCCGGCAGATGTGCTGGTCACCCGCGACCTCGCCATCGACGAACTCGACCGCATGGGTGGTCTCGTGCGCGACATTTCCGCGCTTGCGCAGGTCGAACAGTCGGCGCTCGCCACGCGCCACCCCACCGACATCGCCGCGCGCGTCGAGCGGGTGCGCCTGAAGGCGGCCGCCTTGTCGGGGCACAGCTGGGTCACCACGGCCACCGCTGACGTGATCGTGGCGGTCGACGGCGACAAGCTCACCCAGGCGCTGCTGCAGCTCGCGGCGAACGCGGTCACCCACGGTGCACCGACCGGGGTGATCGACCTCGGCAGCGCCCTCACAGCGGATGCCGCTGGCCTGCCCCGCCTGCAGCTCTGGGTGCGCGACCACGGTCCGGGTATCAGCGATGAGCTGCTACCGCGCATCTTCGACCGGTTCTAGCGCGGAACCCGCGGCCGCGGACCGGCCGGCTCCGGCCTCGGCCTGGCCATCGTCGCGGCGATCGCGCAGGCGCACGGCGGCACGGCCGCGGTCACCGCGACGCCCGGCGGCGGTGCCACGTTCACCATTGACCTGCCCCGTGAACCTGCGTCTGCGTCACCCGAACCGAAGGACATCCGCTTGTGAGCCGCATTCTGATCGCCGAAGACGAAGATCGCATCGCCAGTTTCGTCGAGAAGGGGCTCGCCGCTCCCGGGCTCTCCACCGTCGTGGTGTGCACCGGAACGGATGCCCTCGACTGCGCGATCACCGGCGGGTTCGCTCTGCTGATTCTGGACATCGGGCTGCCTGGGCTCGACGGGTACGAGGTGTTACGCAAGCTGCGCGCCGACCGTTCGGAGCTGCCGGTGATCGTGTTGACCGCGCGTGACTCGGCCGAAGACATCCTCGCGAGCCCGCAGGGCGGCGCCAATGACTACATGTCGAAGCCGTTTCGGTTCGACGAGCTGCTGGCCCGGGTGCGCCTGCGCGTGGCGGAGGCGCCGCGGGAGACGAGCTCGGTCCTCGGCGTCGTCAGGCTCCAGCTCGACCTGCGCACCCGCCGCGCAACCGTCGCGGATCGACAGGTTGATCTGTCGGCGCGGGAGTTCGCGCTCGCCGAGGAGTTTCTGCGTCACCCCGACCAGGTGTTGAGCCGGGAACAGCTGCGCAGCCGGGTCTGGGGCTACGATTTCGACCCCGGGTCGAACATCGTCGACGTGTATGTCGGCTATCTGCGCGGCAAATTTGGGACGGAACGCATCGAGACGATACGCGGAATGGGCTACCGACTCCGCTGAGTCGATAGCCCATCTGTCTCGGAGCCAGGTGCCTGCGGGGGCGTAAATCGACCTTCCGGGCCGGTTTTAGGTCGATCTGCGCCCCCCTCACCCGGTAGTCAAGAGCTTGGCTGCTGGTGGACTACTCGTGTTCGCTGCCGTGGCCCGAGTCGCCACTGCCGTCGTCGTGCCCAGAGTTGCTGCCGCGGCCAGAGGCGCTGGAGTCGTCGACCGTGGTCGAGGTGCCGGGACCGGAGTTGCCGGCGACGCGGGCGTCGCTGTCGTCCGGGGCGTCGTTCACGTCGTTATTGACGGTGGCGCCGCTGAGATCATCGGTGCCGGTGCCGGTGCCGGTGCCGGAGCCGATGCGTCCGTCGCTGTCGTCCGGTGCATCCGGAAAATCCGTGGAGTTGCTCGAACTGGGAACGGTGCTCGATGTGCTCGTTGGGACAACGACGGTGGGATTCGTGTTGGCCTGGGCGGCAATCACGCCGATCGACATCAGCCCGGCCAGGCCGATGGTTGCGAGGGCGATGGTGCGCTTCTTCGTCATCTGGAACAGGGGGTGACCTTTCGTCTGCGCCGAAGTGTGGCGGATGGATTCTGTGGCGTTAGTCCACGCCTTCAATCAACTGAACCCCGATAAGGCAGACACGAGAGGTGAATGAGAGCACTCTCATGTTCAGCGATCAGCCGCCGTTACTACCCGAGCCGCTCCTGCCCGACCCGCCGCTTCCGCCGGAATCGTCGTCGTGTCCGGGACGGTCGCCGCCTTTATCGTCCACGACGACGGGGTCTTGAGCGGGAACGACTTCCGGGGTTGTTGCGGGCCCCGTCGGTTCGGTGCTCGGCGTCGGCGTCGCCACAGAAGTGGATGCCCCGTTCGGCTGCACCGACACGGCCGGCACGCCGAGTGGTCGCCCCGGCTGCTCCGCGATGGCGAGCGACCCGGCCAGCGCCGAGGCCAGGGTGACGAGCAGAACAGCTCCGACTCCAGCGCCGACGATCCAGAGCAGCGGGCGTGTGAGCGTTCTGCGCGCGTTCATGATTTCTCCCGGTCGACAACTCGTGCTCCCAGTGTGGGCCCCCGGGGTGAGACCGGAGCAAGACCCGCAAGAGAATTCTCTTAGATTCGCGCGGCGCCGGGGCTGGCCTTTTTCGCCGCGAATTTCGGAAATGAACGGCTCAGCCGAGCCAGCCAACTGGGCACTATCTCAAACCGTTCAAGAGCCCAGATGAGACGAATGGCAACCCAAAACCAGATGAAGGCTACCGGCGCAGTCAAGAATGGTGCCACAGTCGGCCAACGGTAAATTTGACCGGCCAAAACTCCGAGCCAGACTAGCGAGCTGCAAGCTAGAAGCCACACGAAGAACGCACCAAAGACCCAGATGGGAGTGCGAGCCGCCAAAGACTGGCGGGCCTGTACTAGGGAGGCATTGACCTCGCGATTGCGCACTGACAGCATTTCCGTTTGGCGCGCCGCATGATCGTGGTGCCCCCGCGAATCCGAGTGTCCCGACACGTACGTTGATCGGGGCACGGCCTCCGCGATGCGGTCGATTACGAGCGGGCTGGATTGCTCCGCAATGGCGAGCGCGTGCGCCAACCTTGTCATGATGTCGGTCTTGGACGGGTCAGAGAGATTCTGCGCATATTCACCTCGCAGAATCATGAGGCCCTTTGTGATGCGGTCAAGAAGGCCGATGCCGTCCGGGTAACCTTTGACCGCAGCAACGACTCCGAGTACCACGCTGGTCGTGCCTTCGATGCTCATCCAGAGTCCATCCCGTTCGCTCGGCTCAGCATGGTCAACCAGACGGCTGACAACGTCGTGCAGGCTGGCCTGCTCAACGGAGAGCCCCAGCCCCAGGCTCAGAAATCCGGTCCAGTCCAACAATCGAATGGCCAGCGGCGCGTCCAGGTCGGCGTCGCCGATCTTGACGATCGTCGAGAGGAAGTCGTCCATGGTGCCGCGCTCAATGGCAGTCCGACAAGCGGATGTCAGAGCGTGAGTGCCCGCATCGTCCGGTGCTAGTGAGGTGAGAAGACCCTGTACTTCTAGCAGCACTTTTGTCGGAGCGGAAACGCTGGTGAGAATCTGCACGGTTGCCAAAACCGAGGTCATTGTCATGTCCGGATAAACCAGTGAGCTGAGGCGAGCGGTGAATAGTGGGTCAGTGCGGGGATTCCAGACATTTCTCAAATCGGGAAACAAACCGCAAAAGTAACTCGCGGCCAGAATTTGGTTCCTTAGCGGGAAAATATCAGTGCCCGTTCTTACCCCGTTGACGTCGCTGTCGAGATTGGAGAAGAAATTCTGTGCGAACTCCCGCCGCCGACTTCCAATTACTCCGGCGAAGAACGTGACATCGCTATCGGAAGTGGCGCCAGCGCCGAGCACGACACCGCCTGCCTTGGCAGATTCCAGCCACGCGCGGGAGATCTTCTGGGGGTGAACAATGTCATTGACGAGGTGCAGCGCTGGCCGGTTGACTAGCCATTCTTCGGTCGGCCCGGTGCGTTCCACGGCGGCCTGGTGCAGAGCCGGATTGACCACGTAGGAGCTGCCAAGCTGAGAGAGCGCCGGAGCCAACGGGGACTGGACGGTACCCGTCACGGCCGGCCAGACCACACACTGAGGACTGCCAGTCGTGATGAACTGGGCTATGTTGCGAAGCAGACCTTCCGACGCGTGCCAGTCCAATGGAACTGCGCACGCAACGACGCGCCAATCGAAGGCATCCGAGCTTCGACTGAGGAGAATGTCGCCAGTGGCACCTCGAACGACGGCTTCGAAACCTTCCATGTTGCTCAGGTCCACTGCCATCCAGGAAACCTTGGTTTGCAACTGTCCGGTCGTAGCAAGCCCCTCGTCGAGATCGGCGATGTGCTGGGGATAATTGAGCAATGGGTCCGAGTCTCGATCACTGATGGAGGCATCCATCGGTGTGATCTTGCCCGGTGTGGCCCGGAAATACCGAACGGTCGTTCCATTTGGCATCTCTAAAGGCAGGTCTGTGACGCCGTACTGGTGCAACACCGCTAGCCCGCACCCGGCCTTCAAGAAATTGACGATGTCGCTCCGGTGCCGGTTCACGGCCTGGGCGACGTGCCCATCGGCATGGCGGAGTGAGTTCGAGGCAAAGAAAAGCGCGGCGACGTCGGAATCGGCCAGGCCGTCGAGAAGGTAGTCGACCTGAGCATCACGAAAAATCTCGACTTCGATCGGCGAATTACCGATACGAATTCTTTCGCAGGCCTGGCGGATCACGTCACCGTCGTCTGAATGAAATTGTCGTGTTGATTCGAGGCCGTCAACAATTATCGCAATACGCATACTGCTGACACTACGTGTAGCGACACAGCAGGATGATCAAATGGCGCGCATCCGGTTATTGCGTGGATTGTGCTCGACCTCGGCCAGACCGAGAGCCTGCAAGCAGCAGCGGCACATACATGCCGAATCGGCCGCGGAACCCGTTTTTGAGGCCGTACCAGCCGGCGACCGGGTTGTTCTCCGAGCGACCCCGGGGCCTCGACGGTGTCGGGCTTGGCGTCCTTCTTCTCATCGGCGGCCCCGAGCCGCACCCAGTCGCCATTCGCTGCGAGCATGGCGCGCAGCTCCTCGATGCAACTGAGCCGGTACGATAAGGATCGTTGATCCAACCTTGCAGATCAGCGCCCGGGGGGAGGAATGGCTGCCTCGTCGCGATACATGAGGTATTCCGACGACCCGGGCGGAGTGCGCAGCACCCACGGGTCGTC
Organism: Cryobacterium sp. M91; assembly: GCF_002929615.1. Taxonomy (NCBI): domain Bacteria; kingdom Bacillati; phylum Actinomycetota; class Actinomycetes; order Micrococcales; family Microbacteriaceae; genus Cryobacterium; species Cryobacterium sp. M91. Next base: position 9,628 of record NZ_PJJT01000061.1, read on the forward strand.
CTTGTGCTGGTTCCAGCGACGTCTTCACTCATGATGTGCTCCTGAAGATTCGAGATACCAACCGCAATTCGCCCATCATGACGTATCGTCCCTCGAATAGCTACGCCCGATCGGCGATGTCAGACCGTGAGCTTGTTTTTGGCGAGGAGCAGGTGCACGGCCTCGGTGCCTGGTGCTGGGACAACAACGCCGGTTTCGCTACGAGGTAGCCGCGGGCACTAGCGACGTACTTGCCTCATGTGCAATAGTTCTTGACTATGAAGACAAGCAGGGTGCGAGCCGTCGCCCTGCAGCTCGAGGCGTAGGGATAAGAATGGCTCGACAAGTTCCGATGGGATCCAGGCTCCGTGCGGCCCGATTGACCCGCGGGCTTACTCTCGAAGCGGTTGCGACCGTGGCCGGAATCAGCCAGGGATTCGTAAGCAAGCTGGAGCGCGACCAGGTGTCGCCATCCGTTGCCACACTCGTGTCGATCTGTGACGCCGTCGGTTTGCGGGTCGGCGACCTGTTCGAGCCGCCGGCCGCGCAGATCGTGCGTGCGGGTGCTGGATCACCGATCAACTTCGGCGGTCGGGGTGCGGCGGAGTATCTGGTCACGCCGGGCACGCAAAACCAGCTGCAGGTCATTCAATCGGTGATCGAGCCTGGCGGATCAGCCGGTGGCGACCTGTACGTGCTGGAATGTGATGTGGAATTCGTCTTCGTGGTCAGTGGCTCATTGGCCCTGACCATTGGCGACGAGGAGTTTTCGCTTGACGAGGGCGACGCGATGACCTTTCGCGGCCGGGATCCGCACACCTGGCGCAACGCCTCGGCCACCGCGGAGTGTGCGGTGCTCTGGGTAATGACCCCGGCCCCGTAAGCCCCTCCCGACCTGCCGCTCCAGCTGAAGGGTGGGAGTCGGGCGCGCCGCGAAACTCGGCACAATCAGCAATGGCTTTTCTGGCTCGCACTTGACATTGCAGGGTGCCAGCGAACACGATAGCCACAGACAAGTTTCCTGCCAGGCAACTTTTCTTTCCCAGAGGTCACTCAATGTCGAGACGAAGGATTTTCCATGCAGCCCCCGAAACACCCCACGCGCACGGCCGCTCTGCTGGCCGGACTGCTCGCATCCGGTCTTCTGCTCAGCGGATGCGCGGCGCCCACCGACGATTCCGCGGTGGGCGCCGACTCCGCCCCCGCCATCGACACGCTGAAAGCGGATGTGGACCTTGCCGCGACACTGCCGGCCGACCTGCGTGACGCCGGTGTTCTGCACGTCGCATCCGGTATCTCCTTTCCGCCGATGGAATTCTTCGACGCTGACGGCACCACCGTGGTCGGCTTTGATGCTGACCTCGGCGCAGCTCTCGGCCAGGTGCTCGATGTGGACTTCAAGTTTGAAAACGTCAACTTCGACGGCATCGTCGGAGGTATCGCGGCTGGCCGTTACGACCTCTCGCTCACCGGAATTCTCGACACCCCCTCACGTCAAGCCGAGGTCGACTTCGTCGACTACCTGCAGTCCGGTGTCTCGATTCTGGTCGCAAGCGGCAACGAAGTTGGGATCAGCGGTCCGGACGACCTGTGCGGCCACAGTGCGTCCGTGGAGAAGGGCGCCACCGGCGACCTGACCATTGATTCGCTGCAGGCCAGCTGCGCGGCAGCGGGCAAAGCCGCGATCGACAAGCTTCCCTTTCCCGACCAGGCCAGTGCCGTGCAGGCCGTTTCCAGCGGCCGGGCCGACGCATCCGTTGCCCTGGACGTGACCCTCGCCTATACGGTGCAGACCTCCAACGCTGCCTTCGAGCTCGCTGGCGACCCGTTCGATACGCTCCCCGTTGGCATTGTCGTTCCCAAGGATAACCCTGAGCTTCGTGATGCCGTGCAGGGCGCCTTGTTGCACGTGATCGAGTCGGGCGTGTACGACCAGATCCTCGCCAAGTGGGGACTGGAGAAGCAGGCGCTGACCGGCGCCCCGATCAACTCCGGCGTGGAATGATGACGCTCCCGTCAACGTCGACCCAGGCCATGACGAGCGAGCAATCGGCCGATGGTGGCCGGATCATTCCGGTTAGCCATCCGGGCCAGTGGATCGGCGTTGCCGCGATTCTGGTTGCCGTCGCCCTGTTCGTGCAGTTTCTGGTCACGAACGAGAAGCTGCGCCTGGACCTTGTGGCGGGATACCTGTTTGAGCGATCGGTGATGCGCGGGCTCGTGCTCACCCTGGAACTGACCGTCGTGGCGATGATTCTGGGCATTGTGCTCGGCACCCTCCTGGCCATCATGCGGCTGTCGGGAAACCGAGTGCTGAGCTTTGTGGCGTCGGGCTACATCTGGTTCTTTCGCGGAACGCCGATCCTGGTGCAGCTGCTGTTTTGGTTCTTTCTCGGGTCCATCCTGCCGGTGATCAACCTCGGGATACCGTTCGGTCCCACCCTTGTTGAGATTCCCACCAACGTGCTGATCAGCCAGTTCACGGCCGCAATTCTCGGGCTGGGCCTCAATGAGGCCGCCTACATGGCCGAAATTATTCGTGCCGGCATAAAGTCCGTCGATCCCGGCCAGAGTGAAGCCGCCGAAGCGGTAGGAATGAGCCGTATGCTCGCCTACCGGCGGGTGATTCTGCCGCAGGCGTCTCGCGTTGTGCTTCCCCCGATTGCGAACAACACCATCTCGATGCTCAAACTGAGCTCGCTCGTGATCGTGGTCGGCCTGCCGGAACTGCTCACCGCGGTGCAGTTGATCTACTCCCGCAACTTTCAGCAGATTCCACTGCTGATCGTGGCGAGCATCTGGTACCTGCTGCTCACCACAATTCTCACGATTATCCAGGTGCGGATCGAACGACGCCTTGACCGGTCGGTCACCGGCCCACGGCCCGTCATCCGCGCGGCCGAACGACAGGGGACTCCGTCATGACCGACCCGCTCGTACGCGTCGTCAATGTGCGCAAGAGCTTCGGCGATCTCGAGGTGCTCCGCGGCATTAACCTCGAAATCAATCGGGGCGAGGTGGTCTGTGTGCTCGGCCCGTCTGGTTCCGGCAAATCCACCTTTCTGCGCTGCATCAACCATCTCGACCGCATCGACCAGGGGGAGATCTGGGTCGATGGGCACCTGATCGGCTACCGGCGAGCGCGCGGCAATACCTACGAACTGCGCCCGCACGAGATCGCGGCGCAGCGTCGCGGCATCGGCATGGTGTTTCAAAAGTTCAATCTATTTCCGCATCGCACGGCACTGGAGAACATCACCGAAGCTCCGATCTTTGTGAAGCGTCAGGGCAAGGCTCGCGCCGATTCAAGGGCCCACGAGCTGCTGGAGCGGGTCAATCTCGGCGACCGCGCTGACTTCTATCCGGCGCAGCTCTCGGGCGGACAGCAACAGCGTGTGGCCATCGCTCGGGCGCTCGCGCTCGACCCCACGCTCATGCTCTTCGACGAGCCCACCTCGGCGCTTGACCCCGAGCTCGTCGGTGAGGTGCTCGACACCATGAAGGACCTCGCCCGTGACGGGATGACGATGATCGTCGTCACCCATGAAATTGGTTTTGCCCGCGAAGTCGCCGACCGCGTCGTGTTCATGGATGGCGGTGTTGTGATCGAGCAGGGCCCGCCCCGGCAGATGCTCGACGACCCGCAGCATCCACGCACCCGCGGTTTTCTCGCCAAAGTTATCTGATCTTTCGCTCCCGTCAAAGGAATCTCATGCCCCAGCCACTCCAGCCACTCCAGCCCGTCGGACCATCGGACGCCAGCCTGTCACCGCGCTTTGTCGGAATCGCCACCTTCGCGCGTCTGCCGCGCCTCGAGGATGTCGGCCACGCGGACATTGTCGTTGTCGGCGTGCCGTTCGACAGCGGTGTGAGCTATCGGCCGGGCGCCCGCTTCGGCCCGGCTCACGTTCGTGAGGCGAGCCGGCTGTTGCGCCCGTACAACCCGGTGCAGGATGTCGAACCGTTCAATGCCCAGCAGGTCGTTGATGCCGGGGATATCGTGGCGAACCCGTTTGACATCGATGAGGCCGTCACCCAGATTGAGGTCGCGGCCAGACACCTCGGCCAGAACGACACTCGGCTGGTCACCATCGGCGGCGACCACACGATTGCACTCCCCTTACTGCGGGCCGTCGCGGCGAAACACGGGCCGGTCGCCGTGCTGCACTTCGACGCGCACTTAGATACCTGGGATACCTACTTCGGCGCCCCCATCACCCACGGCACCCCTTTTCGACGCGCGTCCGAAGAAGGGCTCATCGACCTCACGGCCAGTCTTCATATCGGTATCCGCGGCCCGCTGTATAGCAGCGACGACCTGACCGATGACGCCCGCCTCGGGTTCGCGATCATTGCCGGGCACGAACTGGAAACCGAGGGAGTCACCCGGGTTATCGAGCGGATGCTGGCCCGTCTCGGCGACCGTCCGGTGTACGTCTCGGTCGACATCGACGTTCTTGATCCGGCCCACGCACCAGGGACAGGAACGCCAGAGGCGGGCGGGTTGACCAGCCGCGAGCTGCTCGCCATTATTCGCGCCCTACGTTCGGTCAATCTGGTCGGCGCCGATGTCGTCGAAGTCGCTCCGGCCTACGATCACGCCCAGATCACAGCAGTGGCGGCGTCCCACGTTGCCTACGAACTCATCTCTGCCATGACGCCGCGGGCGGCCCGCGCATGACCGCCGTGCGCAATGGCGGGGTGGCCGTCGTCGAGGCCCTCCTACGTGAGGGCGTTGAGGTCGTCTTCGGTATTCCGGGTACGCACAATCTGGAGATTTATCGGGCACTCGCCGGGTCGGGCATCCGCCACATCACTCCGCGGCACGAGCAGGGCGCCGGCTACGCGGCCGACGGGTACGCCCGGGTTTCCGGTCGACCGGGTGTGGTGATCACCACGAGCGGGCCGGGGCTGACCAATGCGACCACGGCCGCTGCCACCGCCTACGCTGATTCTGTTCCGCTACTTGTGATCTCACCCGGCATTCCGCGCGGACTCGAGGGCAAAAACGTCGGCTGGCTGCACGAGGTGAAAGATCAGCAGGGGCACCTGAACGCCCTGCTCGAACACAGCGTGAGGGTGAGCCAGATCGACGAAATCGGGCCGATCATTGCCGAAATATTCGACCGGTGGCAGGTCGGCCGACCACGGCCGGTGCACCTGGAAATTCCCCTCGACCTCCTGGAGGAGGTGTGGGAGCCGGGCGAGATCGGGCCGGCCGTTGCGCGCAGGCGGGTCGAGCATCCGTCTGCCGAGAAAATAGCTGCGGCCGCAAGCACCCTGGGCGCATCTCGTCGGATCAGTATTCTCGCGGGCGGCGGCGCCCGCCGCGCCGGCGCTGAGGTGCTGCGCCTGGCCGAGCTGCTGGATGCACCGGTGGTCACGACGGTGCATGGCAAGGGAATCATTCCGGAAGACCACACGCTGTCGCTCGGCGCCTCGATCCGGCTGGCACCCGCGCAGAACCTGCTGAACGAGTCCGACGTGCTGCTCATCGTTGGATCGGAGCTGGGCGATTCCGACCTCTGGGGCGGCACGATCGCGCCGGCCGGAGCTGTCATTCGCATCGACATCGACCCGGGGCAACTCGACAAGAACCTGGCCGCCACGATCGGGCTAGAGGGCGAGGCTGCGGCGATTCTGACCGAGCTGACCGCGCTGGTGGGGAACGCTCTCGGATCTGACGGCGAGGCGCGCGCCGGGGCCGCCCGGGGTGAGATTGAGGTTGCCGCGCTCGTTGACGGGGCGCCGTGGCGCGAGGTGCAGCAGGTGCTGCGCGCGGCGCTGCCCCGGGCGACGATTGTCGCCGGAGACAGCGCGCAGGTGTCGTACTACGGCACGGTGCACTTCTGGCCGATGGATGAGCCGAACCGGTTTCTGTATCCGACCGGATACGCGACGCTGGGCTACGGCCTACCAGCGGCCATCGGCGCCAAATTGGCGGCGCCGGAACTTCCAGTCATCGTGCTGGTTGGCGACGGTGGGTTTCAGTTCACCGGGCTGGAACTAGTCACGGCGGCTGAACAGGGCCTGGCTCTGCCTGTCATCATCATGAACAACTCAGGCTTCGCCGAGATTCGCGACCAGCAGATCGAACGCGGAATCGACTTGATCGGTGTGAACATCTCCGGCCCGGACTTTCCCGCGCTCGGAGTGGCCTGCAACGGCTATGGCGTGCGGCTGCACGGTCTCGACGGGTTGGCCGACGCCGTCACCCGGGCGCTCGCCGCCGACCGCCCAACTGTCATCGAGGTCGTCTGTAGCACCGGGGCATAACTCTTGCAATTCCTTAGGTCTAGGGCAGACTTCCGCGTGATTCCGGGGTGAGATCCTGGCGGCCGTGCGAATTGCAGGAGTTATGCTGCGGTGTCGAGGTTGGCTCGCGCCGGTCAGTCTGTCGGCGGCGCGGAATCCGCTTTGATGAGCTCGTCGATGAGCCGGAGTCCCCGCTCGGCCCACTCGATCTCGTGCTCAGCCCGCGCGATCAAACCCTCGTAGGTGTAGCGCTTGTAGACGCGGATGCTCGCGTGCTCGCTCTTGGGCGCGTGCGCGAGACGTTTTTCGAGCATCGCGCTGGTTCCGGTGTCGATCTCCCGCACTTTCTCGAGCCATTCGGCGCGGCCCCCGCGGCACCTCGGTACCGACCAGCAGCCCATCGGCCTCCATGCGCCGCAGTTCCGGATAGAGCTGCGAGTCGGACGCATGCCAGACGTGCGAAACGGATGCCTGGAACGCCTTGGACAGGTCGTACCCGGTCATCGGTTCCACGGTAAGGAGCGCCAGCACGGCGTGGCGAAGACTTACGGAGACTTCCATCTCGGTCGTGCTGGTAACAATAAGCATAGGTAGTTCGGGCCGGCCCTGACCGGACAGGCCTCGTCAGGCGATGATCACCGCAGACGCGGCGGCCAGCAGCGGCGCGGCCTTGAGCAGCGTTTCCTCGTACTCTTCCTCAGCTACCGACCAAACGGTGATGCCGCCACCCGCGCCGATGGTCGTCGTCGTCGGTCCAATTACGAGGCTTCGAATGGTCACGCCCAGGTCGACGCGACCGTCTGCCCCCATGTATCCGAAGGCGCCGGCGTAGGGTCCCCGGGCACCGCCTTCGAGTCGATCGATGATGCTCATTGCGCTGTGTTTTGGCGCTCCGGTCATAGACCCGGCCGGCAGACATGCCTCAACGGCGTCGATCCAGGTAAGTCTTGGGTCGATCTTCGCCGAGATGGTGCTCACCAGTTGGTGCACGTTTTGGTAGGATTCCACCCGGAGTAAATCGGGGACCTGCACCGAGCCGGTTTCGGCCACCCGACCCAAATCATTGCGCATGAGATCCACGATCATCACGTTCTCCGCGATCTCCTTATGATGACCGGCCAGCTCGGTGATGAGCCCGGCATCTTCTTCGGATGTTCGGCCTCGGGGACGCGTACCCTTAATCGGTCGGGTCGTCATCGTTTTGTCCGGGCACACCTCGAGGAACTGCTCAGGGGAGGAACTCAACAGCGCGAAGTCGGCGAAACGGATCAACGCTCCATGGTGTGCCGGGTTCAGGCGACGCAACCGGCGATAGGTCTGGACCGGGTCCAGGGCTCCCTCGATGGTGATCTCGTTGGTCAGGCAGATTTGGTAGGCATCACCCTCCGTGATGGCATCCCGGCATTGCTCGACCAGGTCGACGTACTCCGCGTGGGTATGACGTAGCGAGGCCTTCCTCGGCTGCCCGGCTTCCGGGAGCGGCGGTACCGTGCTTCCGACCAGGGAGAGGAGGGTCGCCTGAACGTCCCGGACCCACAGCTTTGCTGTCGGCGACCCGGCGGGGACGCGGAGGGACATGGTCGACGCGCGGTGGTCGAAGGCGATAATGCGATCGGCCCACATCAGGGCAGCGTCGGGCAGGGCAGACGCGTGACGCGGCGACCCCACCGTTTTGGCCCCCAGTTCATAACCCAGCCACCCGACCCAGCCGATCCGCAGACCGTCGGCCGGGTCAGCCACCGGGTCAGCCACCGGGCCGGCTCCGCGACTGGTGGTCGTCAGCCGGAGCAGGTCGAAGATCGAGCCCTCGAACCTGTCGCTCGTGCCCACTCCCGAGACGAGGACGGTGTCGCCGGCGCCGGACGCCGTGACCACCGGGGCCGATGGCGAGGGCAATCCCAGGTAGCTCACCCCGGTCTCTGCTTCGAACCCGCTATCAAGCCAAAAGGCGTTTTTCTCAGACTTCAGGAGACGCAGGAATACGAGTTCGGGGTCGACCCAGAAGTCCAGAACAATCTCTCGACAGGTCACCGCGTCTGCTGGTTGCAGCAGCCGTTCCTGCAACCCGGTCATGATTCCCCCTTTTCAGATGCCACCGTGCATTGCAACCAGATTGTCCCGAGCGCGCGTTGGCAACGAGGTTCAGATAAATCATATCTGCGAGGTAAAAGCGCAGCGGCGCACGCTCCACGAAAACGGCGGCAGGGCCTCGGCCCGCACGACACAACTCCAGTTCGGTGAAGCCCCGGTTTCGAGTCGCGTGGGGATCGATGTTAGGAAAACCCGCGCGGTCTCGGCAACCCGAGGGGGAGCTTGCGCTCCCCGTCGACGATCGTTCCGTCGCGGCCAGGCTCTTCGCCATTCTCGACGCGTTCGCAGCGCCCGCCGGGGCGACGTCGCTCACCCTGCCCCTGACGGCCATTGCCCAACGTGCTGGCCTGCCGCTCTCCACCACGCACCGGCCTGTCGCCGAGTGGGTGAGCTGGGGCGGCCTGAGCAAGCACGAGAATGGGCAGGACTCGCTCGGCATGAAACTGTGGGAGCTCGGGGTGCAGACGCCGACCGCCCGCAACCTGCGCACGATCGCGCTGCCCTACCTGGAAGACCGGTATGAGACGACGCGGGAACACGTGCACCTCGCCATCCTCGACGGGCGCGACGCTCTGTACCTGGAAAAGCTCTCGGGCCACCACTCGGTTCGCTTGATCGCGCGGGTCGGCGCTCGCCTACCGCTGCGCTCGACCGGGGTGGGGCTGGTGCTGCTGGCGCACGCTCCGCCGGACGTGGTGCAGCGGTATCTCGCCGCGAGCCTCGAGCGCTTTCTGCCGCGCACGGTCACCGAGCCCGAGGCGGTGCGCAAGCGTTTGGCGGAAATTCGCCTGACCGGGATCGCCCGCATGTCTAAGGAGATGGCGGCTGGCTCAAGCTCGTTGGCGGCACCCGCACGACCGAAACGGTCGACCCCGCGCGTGACCTTCGTGCACGACTGCGAGCACCACACCATCGACGCCGACTTCGTCGTGGGCGCCGACGGCTTTCACGGCATCTGCCGGGCGTCGATTCCCAGCGAAGAAATCACGCTGTTCGACCGTAGCTACCGCTACGCCTGGCTCGGCATCCTCGCTGACGTTGCACCCGCCTCCGACGAGCTGATCTATGCGCTGCACGAAGACGGTTTCGCGATGCTGTCGATGCGTTCGCCGGTCGTCTCCCGCCTCTACCTGCAGGTCGACCCGGCCGACGATATCAAGAACTGGTCGGACGGGCGCATCCGGGAGGCGCTGCACGCCCGGCTCGGCACGCCCAGCTGGACCCTGAACGAAGGCCCGATCACCGACAAATCGATCACCCCGATGCGCAGCTTCGTGGTCTCCCGCCTGGCCTACGGCAACGTGTTTCTGGTCGGCGACGCCGGCCACATCGTGCCGCCGACCGGCGCGAAGGGTCTCAACTCGGCCATCTCCGACGTCACCCAGCTCGCGAGCGCGCTCACCGCGTTGATCAAGCCCGGGACGTGCCCGTGGAAGAACCACGTGAATGCGTGGCGCCCAACGCACATTCACTTTTCGCTGTTTGGCACCGCGTTCACTCAGCGTCTGATTACCCAGATGTACTTTCCGGGTGACCCGCTGTTCGCGCTCGACCCGATTTACCAGTCGATTGCCTCAGCTGATGCCCGCGCCCGCCTGATCGGGCAGTACGACCACAGCCTGAGCGTGCCCGAGTTCTCGCTCGGCTACACCTGGGACATCGTGCTAACCGGACCCAAGTCCACCTGGATGGAAAGCGAAGAAGCCCATGACTGACCTTGCCGAAGTAGCTGCCGCCGTGCAGACCACCACCCCGCAGAAGCATGCTCTGCAGACCCCGTCGCAGACGATCGGCCCGTTCTACGGCTACGCCCTGCCCTTTGCGGGCGGGCCGGAGCTGGTCCCCGGGTACCATCCCCGCGCCATCCGCTTTCATGGCACCGTCACCGACGGCGCCGGCGAGCCGATTCTCGACGCCCTGCTCGAGATCTGGCAGGCCGACGGGAGCGGCGTGCTCAGCCGCTCCCGTGGCAGCATCGACCGCGACGGGCTCACCTTCACCGGCTTCAGCCGGCGTGCGACCACGATCGCTGGCAACTACACCTTCACGACGGTCAAGCCCGGTGCAGCCGGTTCAGCAGCGCCCTACATCCTGGTGACGGTGTTCGAGCGCGGTGTCACGCACCACCTCTCTTCACCCGGGCCTACTTCGCCGAGGACGCCGTGCTGCACGCGACCGACGCCGTGCTCAGCGCGGTTCCGGTCGACCGCCGCAGCACGCTTATCTGCGTCTCAGAGGGAATCGTCGGGGGAGCCGAGTCGTACCGCTTTGATATTCGCGTGCAGGGCGAGAACGAGACCGTTTTTTTGGACTTTGATGCCTGACCACAGCATTGATGCCGGGCTGCTCAACCCGCTGAGCCACGGCAGTCGGGAATCCGAGCTGACCCGCGACCAGACGTGGCTGCAGGCAATGGGGGACGCCGAGCTCGCCCTCACCCGCGCGCTCGTCGAGGTCGAGCTTGCCCCCGAGTGGATGCTCGCGGTCTGCGATGCACTCGGGGACGCGAGCCAGTTCGACCTCGGTGCGATCGCTGTCGAGGCCAGGGGCGGCGGCAACCCCGTGATCCCGTTCGTGAAGCACCTCGGCCGCGCCGCCGAGAAGGTGAGGGCCGGAGCATCCGACCACATTCACGTCGGCGCGACCAGCCAGGACAACCGCGACACCCTGCCCGTGCAGTTCGGCGGCGGGGTCGGCAACTTCGCCGTACGCACCGAAATCGCCGAGGTGAGCGAGCGTCTCGCTCCCGGCCAGGGTGGTTCCAGCGCCATGCCGCACAAACGCAACCCGGTGTCCGCCGTGCTGATCACGGCGGCTGCGCTGCAAACGCCGGGTCTGGCATCCACTCTCTATGGCAGCATGCTCGCCGAAGACCAGCGGCCGAGCGGGGCCCGGCATGCCGAATGGCAGTCGCTGCGTGTGCTCGAACGGCTCACGATCTCGGCGGTGACCGGCGCCGCGTCGCTCGCCTCGACGTGGACCCGGAGCGCATGCGCGCCAACCTCGACGTCACCGACGGACTCCTGTTCAGCGAACGGGTCACCACAATTCTGGCCGAGACCGTCGGCAAGACCACCGCGTTTTCGCTGGTCGAGCGCGCCTCGCAGGAGGCCTTCGTGACCAACCGGCCGCTGCAGGTCGTGCTCGCGAGCATCCTCATCGCCGAGGGCTGTTCCGACGAACTGCGCGCGCAGATCTGGGCGGCCTTCGACTATGAGGGCCAGCCGGGGCAGTCGGCGGCGGGCATCGACCGCGTCGTGCGCGCGTTCCGGCAGCGAGCGGATGCCGTGAAGCGGCGTGCCGAGGCAGCCGCCGCAACCGATATGGTCGAAGCAGGCACCGGCGCAGCCCACTCCAACAAAGACGTAAGGATTTCATGAGCCAGCCCGTCATCCTGTGCACCATCGAGCCGGCCGCGACCGGCGACGCCAACGCGCCGCTCATCGTTCTCGGCCCCTCGCTCGGCACCACGGCCGACCTCTGGGCCGGCGTCGTGCCGACGCTCGCCGTGACCCACCGGGTACTCAGCTTCAACCTGCCCGGGCACGGGTTCAGTCCTCGTGCGACCGCAGAGTTCACGATCGAGGAAATCGCCGACGCCGTCGTCGGCCTGGTCGACTCCCTCGGCGTCGACAGCTTTCACTACGCCGGAATCTCGCTCGGCGGGGCCATCGGCCTGGCCCTGGCTGTGAACCACCCGAGCCGCCTGACGAGCCTCGCGGTGTTCTGCTCCGGCGCAACAATCGGCACCGCGGAGGCCTGGACCGATCGAGCCGCCGGCGTACGCGCGAGCGGCACCCCCTCGCTCATTATCGGCAGCGCCAGTCGCTGGTTCGCCCCCGACTTTCTCGGTCGCGACCCCAAGGCCGGATCAAACGCGCTCGATGCGCTGCTCGACATCGACGACGAATCCTATGCGCTCGCTTGTGAAGCGCTCGCTATTTTCGATCAAACGGATGCACTCAGCGCTATCCGCACGCCCGTCCTGTGCGTGTCGGGCGAACTCGATACGGTGACACCGACCGTGCAGTTGCAGGAGCTGGCGGCGCGCATTCCCGGCGCCCGTGCCGTGGAGATCGCCGGGGTCGCGCACCTGCCGGCGCTCGAGCAGCCGATCGAGGTCGGCGCACTGCTCGGGGAATGGCTGGCCGGCGCTTCGGCCCGGGCCGGAGCCGCGGGGGCTTCTGCGGGCGACTCGTCCGCAAGGCGACCCAGCGACTCGGCCGAGCCGCTATCGGCTGACCGCACCGCGGCATCCGCTTATGCGGACGGCGTGCTCGTGCGTCGCGCGGTTCTCGGCGATATGCACGTTGATGCGGCCACGGCTGCGATCACCCCCGAAACCGCGGTGTTTCAGGACTTCATCACGCGCTATGCCTGGGGCGAAGTATGGACGCGGCCGGGGCTCGACCGTCGTACTCGCAGCTTCCTGACCATCGCCGCGCTCGTCACCGGCGGGCATGAGGGCGAGCTCGCGATGCACGTGCGCGCGGCCCTGACCAACGGGCTGAGCCGCGCCGAGGTTAGCGAAGCCATCCTGCACACCGCTATCTATGCGGGCGTACCCGCCGCCAACGCCGCGTTCGCCGTGGCCCGGGAGACCTTCGCCGGGCTCGATGCGGCTGCCACCGAACCCGATACCGACGCGACCACGCCCGACGACACCGCCATTCGGCCGAGCTAAAGGACCCAAGCACCATGGACAAGACCTATCCCTCCGCCGCGGCCGCCGTCGCTGACATCCCCGACGGGGCCTCGCTCGCCGTCGGTGGCTTCGGCCTGGTCGGCGTGCCGATCGTGCTCATTCGCGCGCTGCTCGCCCTCGGCAGCACCAACCTGCACGTCGCCTCGAACAACTGCGGCGTCGACGGCTGGGGGCTCGGCGAACTCCTTCGGGAGGGCCGCATAGCCAGGGTCATCGCCTCGTATATCGGCGAGAACAAGGACTTCGCTCGCCGTTACCTCGGTGGTGAACTCGAGGTCGAGCTGACGCCGCAGGGCACCCTCGCCGAACGGCTGCGGGCTGGCGGCACCGGAATTCCCGCGTTCTACACCGCGAGCGGCGTCGGAACCATGGTCGCCGACGGCGGACTGCCGTGGCGCTACGGCCCGGATGGCGAGGTGACGGTGTCATCGCCGCCGAAGGAGACACGACGCTTCTCTTCGCTCGGCAGCGAGAAGGAATACGTCCTGGAAGAGGCCATCGTCACCGACTATGCCCTGGTGCGGGCCGCGAAGGGCGACCGGCACGGCAACCTGGTGTTCGAGAAATCGGCCCGCAACTTCAACCCGGTCGCCGGCATGGCCGGCCGGATCACCATCGCCGAGGTCGACGAACTGGTGGAACCGGGGCAGATCGACCCGGACGAGGTGCACCTCGCCGGCATCTACGTGAACCGCATCGTGCAGCTCGGCGCGGTGGACGCCGCCGACCTGCCGATCGAGAAAACGACGACGCGGCCGCGGCCTTCGTCTGAAATTGGAGCGAACTGATGGCCCTTACGCGTAATGAGATGGCGGCCCGCGCCGCCCAGGAGCTCGCCCCCGATTCCTATGTCAATTTGGGCATCGGGTTGCCGACCCTCATTCCGAACTTTCTGCCCGAGGGGGTGCACGTCGTGCTGCACTCCGAAAACGGGGTGCTCGGCGTCGGACCCTACCCGTGGGATGGTGAGGCCGATCCCAAGCTCATCAACGCCGGAAAGGAAACCGTCACCGTCAATCCCGGCGCCGCGTACTTCGACTCGGCACAGAGCTTCGGCATGATTCGCGGCGGCCTGATCGACGTGGCCGTGCTCGGCGCCATGCAGGTCAGTGTGGTCGGTGACATCGCCAACTGGGCGGTGCCCGGCAAGATGATCAAGGGTATGGGCGGTGCGATGGACCTGGTGCACGGCGCCGACACCGTGATCGTCGTGATGGAACACGTGACCAAGACGGGCGAGTTCAAGATCAAAGAGGTCTGTGACCTGCCCTTAACCGGCAAGGCCGTCGTCACCCGCATTATCACCGACCTCGCCGTGATCGACGTCACTCCCGAGGGGCTTGTGCTGCGCGAGGTCGCGCCCGGCGTCACCGCCCTGGCGGTGCAGGCCGCCACCGAGGCGACCCTGCTCGTGCCCACCCCGCCAACCACGATCACGACGCTGCTCGGCGTTGCCGAATGATGCTCGTCGCCGCGACCGTCCTCACCTCCCATACCACCATCCTCAGCAACGGAGCCGCCGCATGACCATCACCACCCTCCGCCAGATCGTCATCTGCGAACCGCTTCGCACCCCGATCGGCCGCTTCGGCGGCGCGTTCAAAACCGTCGCGCCGGCCGACCTCGCCGCGGCCGTCATTGTCGCGCTGATGGAACGCACCGGCCTCGACGGTGCCGTCGTCGACGACGTCATCTTCGGCCAGGCCTACCCCACGGCCGAGGCCGCGCCGGTCGCCCGCGTCGCCGCCCTCAACGCGGGCCTGCCCGTCACCGTCGGCGGGGTGCAGGTCGATCGTCGTTGCGGCAGCGGTCTGCAGGCCATCCTCGACGCTGCGATGCAGGTGCAGACGGGGGTCAGTGACCTCGCCATTGCCGGCGGCGTGGACGTCATGAGCCAGGCCCCCATCTACACGGTCGATTCCCGCTGGGGCCTGGCCGGAACCGCCGGGGTGCTGCTGCGGGACGCCCTCGGCCGTGGCCGCGAAACCGCCGGTGGACGCCACTATCCGGTGCCCGGCGGCATGCTCGAAACCGCCGAGAACCTGCGCCGCGACTACAGTCTCGACCGCGTCGAACAAGACGAGCTCGCCGTCGAATCCCAACGCCGCGCCCTCGCCGCCGTCGCCGACGGCCGCTTCGTGGACGAGATCGTGCCGGTCACCGTGCCCGGACGCAAGGGCCCCATCGTCGTCTCGGTCGATGAAACCCCGCGCGAAACCACCCTCGAAGCCCTCGCCGGCCTGAAACCGATCATGGGCAAAGCGGATGCCGCCGCCACCGTCACCGCCGGCAACGCCAGCGGGCAGAACGATGCGGCCGCCGCGTGCATCGTGACCACCCCGGAGCGGGCGGCCGAGCTCGGCCTGACCCCTCTGGTGCGGCTCGCGTCCTGGGCACGGGCCGGCGTCGAACCCTCCCGCATGGGCCTCGGCCCGGTGCCGGCGACGAAGCTCGCGCTGGAGCGTGCCGGCCTGACCCTGGCCGACATCGACCTGATCGAACTCAACGAGGCCTTCGCCGCGCAGGTACTCGCCGTCAGCCGGGAGTGGAACTTCACCCCGGAAGACTGGGCCCGCACCAACGTCAACGGCTCGGGCATCTCGCTCGGCCACCCGGTCGGCGCCACCGGCGCACGTATCCTCGCCACCGCCGCCCGCCACCTGCAGCGTACCGAAGGCCGTTACCTCCTCGAAACCATGTGTATTGGCGGTGGGCAGGGACTCGCGGCCATCTTCGAGCGCGCCTAACGACATCCGGTTGGCGAAGACCTGGTCTGCCGTCACCGAACCGTGAGTTCCCCCCATCGACCCGTGAGTTTCGGCCGCCGAGTCGTGGGCAAAGTCAAGTGGTCAGGGCAACGCGGGGGTTTTTGCTTCGAGAAGTAGCTGGTTGAGGCGGTAGGCGGGGGTTTCGAGGTTGAG
>NZ_PJJT01000063.1:0-25929 GCF_002929615.1 Cryobacterium sp. M91
CTCAACCTCGAAACCCCCGCCTACCGCCTCAACCAGCTACTTCTCGAAGCAAAAACCCCCGCGTTGCCCTGACCACTTGACTTTGCCGCACAAAACAGGCCCAAACCTCACGTCTCGGCGCCCGAAACTCACGGCTCGGCGGAGCCATGTAGTTGAACATGGCGCCACGCCGCGGCTCGTGAACCCTACGATGGCAGACATGCACAAGCCGCCAGCACCCAACCACGTCGCCGGACTCGTGCTCGCCGCTGGTGCTGGCTCCCGCTATGGCATGCCCAAGGCGCTCGTGCACGATGCCTCTGGCCGATCCTGGCTGCAGAACGCCGTCGACGTGCTCGCGGCCGCCGGGTGTTCCCCGGTCATCGTCGTGCTCGGCGCCCGCGGTGCCGAGGCCGCGGCGCTGCTCAAAACGGATCCCTTGGCCTCAAGGGACGGTGCGCGAGCCCGCAGCACGAACCGGCCAACAGCATCCGTTTTGGTCGTGCAGGCCGATGATTGGGCCGAAGGACTCTCTGCCTCCCTGCGCGCCGGCCTGCGCTGCGCCCTCGACCACCCCGAGCTCACGGCTATCGCGGTCGTTCCCGTTGACGTACCCGACCTGAACGCGGCGACGGTGGCTCGCCTGATCGGCAGGACCAACGAGACGCCGGATGCGCCCGGCTCCGCCGCCGCGTCGGCCGGCACACTGCGTCAGGCCCGTTTTTCCGGCCAGCCGGGGCATCCCGTGGTGATCGGCCGGTCGCATTGGGTGTCCCTCCTCGAGACTCTCTCCGGCGATTCCGGCGCGCGACCCTATCTGCGCGCGCACGACGTCGAAGCGGTCGAGTGTGGCGACCTCGGCACCGGGGCCGACGTCGACCGGCCCAGGGAACCACCGGGCCCACCTTCGGAACATGGGCCCATGATCTAACTTGGGCCCACATTCCGGGCCCGGGCCCGGAACAAATGGTGAGGTCCCGAACCCTCGTGGCTCAACGAAACTGCGCCTGAACTACCCCCGTGCCACCACCCGAGTCAGCGCCGCGTAGGCACGCGCCGCGCCCGGCTGCACGGTCAGCGACACCGCGAGGGTGTCGAGACGGGCGCGCGTTTCGCCGGCGAGGTGCAGCATCCGCTCACAGGCGTCGCGCAACGCGAGAACGGTTGCGGTATTGGGCGGCAGCGATGTGCCGAAGCCCGCCGCGTCGAGGGCGGCTGCGCCGGCGAACTGGTCGGTGGAGAACGGCAGCACAACGAGCGGCACGCCTGCCGTCATCGCCTCGGTCACCGAATTGTTGCCCCCGTGCGTCACCGCGAGCACGGCCTCCTGCAGCAGGCGTACCTGCGGCAGAAACCCGCGCACCAGCCAGGAATCAGGAATGGGGCCGAGCGTTTCGCGGTCGGTCGCTCCGACAGCCATGGCCACCCGCACCGGCAGCCCGCTCAGGGCCTCGGCGACGCGGGCGAGCACATCACCGCGCACCGAGAGAAAACTTCCGAAGCTCACGTAGACGACGGGCCGAGAATCAGCCGCCAGCCAGGCTTCGACCTCGGGGTCGACGGCCTCGGATCGCACCGCCGAACCGAGAAACCGGTGGGGTGGAAGCTGGTCCGTGCGCGCCGACGAGTGCAGTTCGCCCGGATAATTGAGCAGCAGCAGATCCCCGCACTCTTGAAAGGCATCGAGGGTCGGTGCCGCGGACGGATCGAGTTCAAAAAGCGCTTCGTTCCACTGAGCGGTGAACGAGTCGCGAACGGCCGCACACTGCAGCTCAAGCAGCGCCAACTCGCCAACGTCGGGCGAGAACACGGCGGGCCAGGCCGGCGGGTAACCGTAGATCTCCGGGCCGACGGGCAAGGCAGACGGATGCCCGAGCACCACATCGGCGTGCGGCACGCCCGCACTGAGCAGCCCGAGCCGGGCGCTGAAGGCGAGGTGGTCGACGATCACCTGGTCGGGCTGCACCCGTTCGACGATGCGCTGCACCTCGCGGGCGATCGCGACCGGGTTATAGAGCAGGTCGCTGCTGCGGGCCTCAGCCTGAAAGAGCAGGGTATCGACCATTCCGCGGCGGGTGGCGTCGAAAAACCCGCGCAGGGCGTCATCTTCGCCGGCGGGCTGCTGCTCGACCCGGATGGTGCCGGGGTTGGAACCGCGGCCCAGCTGCAGGTTCTCCCGTTGGAACCCGAACGCGGCCACAATGTCGGCCGTTGCCGGTCCGCTCGCCACCACGACGCGTTCGCCGGCTTGCGCCCAGGCGGTGCCGAGCGTCGCGAGCGGGTACAGGTGCGAGGCGTAGTCGGGGCTGATGATGAGCAGGGTCATGAGACGCTCAGCTCCCAGGCGACCGGCTCGGTCGCCACGGCGACGTCCCGGTAGACCGAACCGAGTGTGCTCGCCATGGCTTCGATCGTGAAGTTGTCGGCCACCATGCGCCGGGCCAGGTCGGCGTACTCGCCGCCGTGCACTCCGGCCGCCACGGCGAGGGCATCGCGGATGCCGGAACCGAGAGCCTGCGCGTCGCCGGTGTCGACCAGAAAACCGGTCACGCCATTCTCGACGTAGGTGGCCGGTCCGCCGCCGTTCGGCGCGACGACCGTGAGGCCGGTCGCCATCGCCTCGAGCAGCGCGATGCCGAACTCCTCCTTCATGCTCGCGCAGACATACACACCGAACGGCGCAGCGAGCCCGGGCCGGCCGTAGCGGATCGCGGCCAGCCAGCGGGCGACCGTGTCGTTGGCGCGATGCCCGGCCAGAAGCAGGCCGTGGGCCGCAGCGTCGTCACGATTCGCCCCAGACAGGGACCGGGACATGCGCGCCAGCTCAATGCCCTCGTCAAAGGACGGATGCTCCAAATCACCGCCCACAATCAGCAGGTTGCAGCGCTCTTGCAGGGTCGGGTCCCCGGTCCAAGCTTCGACCAGGGCCGCCATGCCCTTGACGCGGTGCAGCCGGCCGACGCTGATCAGCAGCGGCAGTCCGTGCCGGGACGGCGGAAGGGTGCCCAGCAGCGCGTCGAGCTGGTCGAAGGCAAGCGCGGCGGACGCAGCGCGAGCATCGTCCATATTCGTGCGGTCGATGCGGTCAAGGTCGTGGTCGAAGTGATCAATCGGGTCCTGGTCGTGGCTGAGGTCGTCGTCGCTGGCGACCAAACCGCTCCCGCCGGACTGGCTAAGCGATGCCAGGGCATCCGTTCGGGCACGGTCGATCACCGCGAGGTCGATGCCCTCTGGAATGACCGAGTGTCGTTCCGGGTGTGCGTCAATGTCGATTCCGATCAGGCGCTCAATGTCCTGCTGCAGGTGCGGGCGCGGAAAAAGCACGGTGTGCGCGGCATCCGCGGCGAGTCGCTGCACCAGGCGGGCACGAAACCAGAAGTGTTCCACCGCATCAACCTCGCCGAAGTTCGTTCGGGTGAGCGCGCCACTCGATTCGAGCGAGTCGATCACGCCGTGCGGGTCGGGGGCCACGGTGAAGACGACCGGAATGTCCAGGTCGCGGGCCACGGTCGCGGCGGCGAGGCTGCCGACATCGGCCATGCGGAGGTGAATCGCGTCGACGACTCCGGCCGAGCGCAGGATACGCCGAATGCCGCGTTGCGCTGCGACCCGCCGAGGCCAGGAGTCGATCGACGGCACCGGACCACCGACGAACGGAACCGCCGCGAAGGAGTGCCCGCGCCGGGTCGCTCCGACGTCGGCCAGTCCATCAAGCGCTGACTCGTGGCTGCCGCGGGACATGGTGATAACCCGATCGACCCGATCTTCGCGGCCCGTCCCGAGACGGCTTCCGACAAACGGCGCACGCAAAGCGGATGCCGCGGCGCTCTCCGTTCCGCTGCCTCGGCCGGCCGGCTCGGCGACGAGGGCGTCACCGAGCCGCACCAGCAGGGTCGCGATGCCGCCGTTGTCGCCAGCACCGACCTGGGAGAGCTCCCCGTCGATGTCGGCGTGCAGAAAGAGTTGGGCGATTGTGGCGCCCTGGTTCCACTTCGGGCGTGGTGCGGTCGTCGCCGTCAAGTCGAACAGGGCCAGCCGAGCAACGGCCGCGAGTTCGCTCGCATTGTCGTCCTGAGAGAGGACGCTCAGTAATTCGAGCACAGCTTCGCTCGGGGATCGGTCCCCGAGGCCGGCGATGGCGGCGGCGCGAGCGGGCAGGCTCTCGGTACGGTCGGTGGCCACCCGCCGCAGCAACCGCTCGGGAATGCGGCCGGGCATGAGGCCGATGGTCTCGATGAGGCGGGTGCGGGCATCCGTTTCGGTCATGCCGAGCAGGGAACCTTCGAGGAACAGGGCCACCTGATCGGCGGCCGAAGATCCCCACTGTTCCAGAGTGCGCTGGGCGAGCATGCCGGTAAAGCCGCCCTGCCGAACGAGCGTGACGAGGTCTGCGATGGCGTCATAGCGCGGCAGGCGGCTGCCGAAGGCCCAGGCGGAGTGCTCACGCAGAAAAGCCGAATCGTGGTGCAGCAAGGCAACAAGCACCTCGTCAGCGGAGTCGTCGAAGACCTGGGCGAGGGCGTGCACTGCGGCGATGGCGGTGAGCTGGTCGCTCGGATCGGTCGAGGCTTGGGCCAGCAGGCGCACAGCCCGGGCGCCCCCATCGCGGCTGGCTGCCACGGTGAGGTCGTCGGCGCGTCGAATTCCCTCGAGCAGCGTTGCGGCGGATCGTTGTTCGTCGAGTGCGGTGTGGGTAGCCATTGACTGCTCCTTTTCGTTAAACTCGTCGAATCAATCGTGGCGATTCGGGGTTGCCACGAGCGAACATGGGTGAATTTCGGAACTTTGGGTGCGAGAGGTCGAGGATCCCGAACACGAAAGCGAACGAAACAGGTATAGCTAGCCTAGCTAGCTAATTCCCCATTCGCCATCATTGCATGAATGAGGGCGCCAGGGCTGACAGACTGCCCTGATCGGTGCCGAGCACTCAAGACAAAAAAAGAACCATGCCCCAGTGAATGGGGCATGGCTCTATCTGTTTATATCTGCAAATGTCGGGTTTAGCCGAACAGGGCCGTCACCTTCGCGAGTGTCTGAGAAATGCCAAAGGCCAGCGGGATCCCTACCAGCGCCCAAGCCACAATGACTTTTAGAACCTTCATGCGTGCGCCTTCCAAGCTGTTGCACCGACGAGCGGCTTTTCGGGTTCGTGAAAGTCGGTGTGAACCGGTCGCACGAAAAGGTTCGCCACAAAGCCAACAACGAGCAGCCCAACCATGGTGAGCAGAGCCGGCTGATAGGCCCCAGCCGTCAACTCACCCGGAGCGCCCTGAGCATCGAGGAACGAGTTGACAATGAGCGGACCGGCAATGCCGGCCGCCGACCAGGCCGTCAGCAGGCGACCATGGATTGCCCCCACCTGAAAGGTTCCGAACAAATCCCGCAGGTAGGCCGGAGCGGTAGCGAAACCGCCACCGTAAAAAGAAATGATAATGAAGGCCAGTACAACGTAGAGCGCCGTCGTACTCGATCCGAAGAGCGCCAGCAGCACATACAACACCATGCCAACGCCGAGGTACACCATGTAGATGTTCTTGCGTCCGGTCTTGTCCGACGTGGCCGACCAGGCGAATCGTCCGCCCATATTAGCGAGCGACAACAGGCCCACAAAGCCTCCGGCAACGGCCGCCGAGACCAGCGAGTTGCCGTCGCTCTGCCGGAAGAAGTCCTGGATCATCGGTGCGGCCTGCTCGAGAATGCCGATACCGGCCGTGACGTTGCAGAACAGGACGACCCAGAGCAGCCAGAACTGACGCGTGCGAATGGCGTTCCTGGCTGAAACGTGGTTGCTCGTAACGAGGGCCTTGACCCGCACCTTCGACGGATCGAAACCGGCCGGCACCCAATCAGCAGCCGGAACCTTGATCGTGAAAGCTCCGAACATCATGTACGCGAGATAGATCACGGCGAGGGTGAGAAAAAGCTTGCCCACGGAGTCGCCGCTCGCCACCCAGTTCGCTGCCCCGGAGTTGGGGTCATAGAAGCCGAGGAGCGCCGTCGACACTGGGCTGGCGATGAGGGCGCCGCCGCCGAAGCCCATGATGGCCATGCCGGTGGCGAGGCCCGGGCGGTCCGGAAACCACTTAATGAGCGTCGAGACGGGCGATATGTAGCCGATGCCGAGGCCGATACCGCCGATGAAGCCGTAGCCGACGTAGACCAGCCACAGCTGGTTCGTAAAGATTCCGAGCGAACCGATGAGGAATCCGCCCGACCAGAACAGAGCCGCGACGAACATGGCCTTGCGCGGCCCGTTGGTGTCGACCCAGGTGCCCATGATGGCCGCCGACAGGCCGAGCATCACGATGGCGATTGAGAAGATCACCCCGATCTGCACCAGGCTGGCGTCGAAGTGCGCCACAAGCGCGGTCTTGTAAACACTCGTGGCGTAGGCCTGGCCAATGCAGAGGTGCACGGCGAGTGCGGCCGGCGGAATCAGCCAGCGGTTGAATCCGGGTGGGGCGATGGTGCGGTCTCGGTCGAGCCAGCTCATGGAGATATCCTTGCTGCCGGTATGGCGATAGCGACTCTGCTGTGCGTTTCGGCTGTCCACGATGGCCGTGGACGTACTCCGCAAACGGATTGACTTAACAGTCTGCGGAGGCAATCCTAGAGGATTCATCGAGCACATTTCGTTCCAAAATCTCGCCCATTTGGTAATTCGGGGGAATTCCCCTTGGCGGCAAGGCAGTATATATATATGACACGTTCAGCACCTATCGACGACATCAACGAAAATAATCTTGTCGTCACCGCGCCCAAGACCCACGCTGCTGGCATCCAAGCCGTAGCGGTGGCGCTCGATCGGGGTATTGCCCAGGCTGGTCTCGTTCGCACCGCACGGTCGCTGCTGCGCCTCAACCAGCGCGACGGCACCGACTGTCCCGGATGCGCGTGGCCGGAATCCCAGGGACATCGCAAGACCGCAGAATTCTGCGAAAACGGCGCGAAGGCCGTCGCTGAAGAGAGCACGCTACGCACGGTGACGCCCGAGTTCTGGGCAGAGCATTCCATCGCCGAGCTCGCCACCAAGACCGAGTATTGGCTCGGAAACCAGGGCCGCATTACGCACCCCGTCGTCATTCGCCCGGGCGACACGCACTACTCGCAGATCTCCTGGGATGATGCTTTTGAGCTCATCGGTGAGCAGATTCGCGCCACGGTGCCCGACCGCACCGTCTTCTACACGTCTGGCCGCACCGCCAACGAGTCGGCGTTCATGTACCAGCTGTTCGCCAGATCGATCGGCACCAATAACCTGCCCGACTGCTCCAATATGTGCCACGAGTCCTCCGGCTCAGCACTGAACCCCACGATCGGCATCGGCAAGGGTACGGTCTCGCTCGAAGACATCCACCAGGCCGAACTCATTATGGTGGTCGGCCAGAACCCGGGCACCAACCACCCGCGCATGCTGTCCGCCTTGGCCGAATGCAAGGACAACGGCGGCAAGATTGTGGCCGTCAACCCTCTGCCCGAAGCGGGACTGTTCAACTTCATGGACCCGCAGACTCCGAAGGGCGTCGTCGGCAAGGGCACCAACCTGGCTGATGAGTTTCTGCAGATCAAGGTCGGCGGTGACCTGGCCCTGTTCCAGGCGCTCGGTCATCTGTTGCTCGAAGAGGAGGCCCGCGTACCGGGGTCGGTCATCGACCACGAGTTCGTCGCCGCGAACACCGACGGAATCGACGCCTATCGAGCCGCCCGATCGGTGATCGACTGGGCCGAAACGAAAAAAGCCACCGGCCTGGACCGTGCCGCGATCGAGACGGTGGCGCAACTGCTCATCGCGAGCAAGGCCACCATCATCTGCTGGGCGCTCGGACTGACCCAGCAGCCGCACTCGGTGAACACCCTCAAGGAGATCATCAACCTGTTGCTCCTGCAGGGCAACTTCGGCAAGCCCGGCGCAGGCGCCTGCCCGGTACGCGGCCACTCCAACGTGCAGGGCGACCGCACCATGGGTGTGTGGGAAAAGCCGAAGGAGCCCATGCTCGCCGCCCTCGACGCCGAGTTCGGCATCGTATCCCCGCGGGAGCATGGCCTCGACTCCGTCGACACGGTGGATGCCTTCGTGCACGACCGCGTCGACGTATTCGTCTCCATGGGCGGCAACTTCGCCCTGGCTTGCTCCGATACCGACCTGCTGGAGAAAGCCATGCAGCGCGTCGGTCTCACCGTGCATGTGTCGACCAAACCCAATCGCTCGCACGTTATGCACGGTTTGACCTCGCTCATCCTGCCGACGCTCGGCCGAACGGATACCGATGACAAGCATCCGTCGGGCCGCCAGGTGCTCTCAGTGGAAGACTCGATGTCAGTCGTTCGCACCACTCAGGGACGCCTCGAGCCGGTGTCTGAGCACCTCCTCGCCGAACCGGTGATCATTGCCCGCATGGCCAACGCCACGCTCGGAGAAGACCACCCCGTCGATTGGAAGGCAATGGCGGAAGACTACGACGTCGTTCGTGACCACATCTCCCGCGTCGTACCCGGCTTCGTCGACTTCAACGTTCGACTCAAGACCAAGAATGGGTTCGTGCTGCCCAACCCGCCGCGCGATACGCGCAGCTTTGCCACCGATATTGGTCTGGCCCGGTTCACGGTGAGCCCGATCGAGTACCTGTCGGCGCCAGAGGGTCACTTGATTCTGCAGACCATCCGCAGCCATGACCAGTACAACACCACGTTCTACGGTCTTGACGACCGCTACCGCGGCATCAAGAACGGTCGTCGCGTCATCCTCATCCACGAAGACGATGTCACCGAGCTGGGCTTCGCCGACCGCGATATGGTCGACGTGATCAGCACGTACCAGGGCGTCGAGCGTCGAGCCAACACGTTCCGCCTCGTGGTCTATCCGACACCGCGCGGTTGCGCGGCTGCGTACTTTCCGGAGGCGAACGCACTCATGCACCGCGAGCTCGTGGCCCGCGAATCGAACACCCCCGGTTACAAGGCCATGACCGTGCGCTTCGTTCCGGCCGGCGCCGCTGCCTAGCCTGAGTCAGGCAGCCTGCTCGTCACTGTGTGCGTCGATGATCCGGTCGCCGCCGGCATAGACGACCATGGAGTTACCGCGGAGAAAGCCGACCAGGGTCATGCCAACCTCGACGGCGAACTCCGCGGCGAGTGACGAGGGCGCCGAGACCGCCGCGAGCACGGGAATGCCCGCCATCAGGGCCTTCTGGGTGAGTTCGAAACTCGCCCTGCTCGATACCATGAGCACCGTGCCGGTCAGCGGCAGCCTGTTCTCCTTGACCGCCCAGCCGATGACCTTGTCGACGGCGTTGTGCCGGCCGACGTCTTCGCGCAGCACGAGCATTTCGCCGGAAGCGGCATCGAACAGGCCGGCCGCGTGAATGCCGCCGGTCTTCTCGAACACGTTCTGCCCCGCGCGCAGCTTGTCGGGAAAAGTCGTGAGCAATTCGGCAGTCACTCGCACCGCGTCATCCGCTATCTCAAAGACTGATTTGGTGCGCACGGCATCGATGCTCTCCTT
Source organism: Cryobacterium sp. M91 (assembly GCF_002929615.1). Taxonomy (NCBI): domain Bacteria; kingdom Bacillati; phylum Actinomycetota; class Actinomycetes; order Micrococcales; family Microbacteriaceae; genus Cryobacterium; species Cryobacterium sp. M91. Next base: position 9,482 of record NZ_PJJT01000063.1, read on the forward strand.
GCCGCACAGGCCACACGAGCTGTTGGTGATGAGGGAGCGCTCCAAGCTCCGTTCCGGTGGCGCGACGCCGGCACCGAGGGTGACGTCCAGCACGTTATAGGTGTTGACCCCGTCGATCGCCCCAGCGCAGTAGCGGGCCGAATTAAAATCGTCGCCCTGCGTGATGACGCCCTCCGAGACCAGAAACCCCGCCGCAAGGTCGATGTCGTTACCCGGGGTACGCATCGTGACGGCAAGGCGGCGGCCGTTCACTCGAATTTCCAGCGGTTCTTCGACCGCAAGCAGGTCCTCGCCAGCCAGAGGCTGGGCACCGACGGTGATTCGGGTAATTTTGCGTCGCGCGGTAATTCTGTTCATTCTTAAAGTCTCCCACGCTGGTGCCGGTACCGCACTCCAGCCATGCCGATTAGCCGCCGATGTAGGACATTTCGATTTTCTTGGCACCAGACGCCCGCAGCTCACTGGTCTTCGCGCTCCGCAGCTGCGAATAGCGGTCGGTGCGCTCCCGCCAGAGGTGCGCCATAACGGTGGAGAGTTCTGCGTCGGAGCATCCGCCGCGCATGAGCGCCCGCAGGTCGTGGCCCTCGGTGGCGAACAGGCAGGTGAACAGCTTGCCATCGGTCGACACGCGGGCGCGCGAGCAGGTCTGGCAGAAGTTCTGGGTGACGCTCGAGATGACGCCGATCTCGCCGCCGCCGTCCTGGTAGCGCCAGCGGCGGGAGGTCTCGCCGCTGTAGTTCGGGGCGATCTCTTCAAGCGGCAGCTCGGCGTGGATGCGCGCGATCACGTCCTTCGACGGAACGACGGCGCCCATCTCCCAGCCGTTGCTCGAACCGACGTCCATAAACTCGATGAACCGCAAAATGTAGGGGGTGTCCTTGAAATGCCGGGCCATGGCGACGATGTCCTGGTCGTTCTTGCCGCGCTGCACGACCATGTTGACCTTGATCGGGCCGAGGCCGACGGCTTCGGCCACGTCGATGCCGTGCAGCACCTTCGCGACCGGAAACTTCACGTCGTTCATGGTGCGAAACGTGGTGTCGTCAAGCGAGTCGAGCGACACCGTGACGCGCTTCAGGCCGGCATCCTTGAGCGCCTGCGCCTTCACGGCCAGCGCCGACCCGTTCGTGGTCAGGGCAATGTCGATCTCACGGCCGTCGGGGGTGCGCAGCTCGGCCAGCAGGGCGATGAGGTCTTCAAGCCCCCTACGCAGCAGTGGTTCACCGCCGGTCAGCCGAATCTTCTCAACGCCATGGGCGACGGCCACGCGCGCGAGCCGGGTGAGTTCCTCGAAGCTGAGCAGTTCGTCGTGTTCCATGAACGCGAAGTCCCGGCCGAAGATCTCCTTCGGCATGCAGTAGACGCAGCGAAAGTTGCAGCGGTCGGTGACGCTGAGGCGCAGGTCGTGCAACGGCCGGTTCAGCCGGTCGGTCACGGTGCCGGTGGGCGTTTCCAGGTCCACCGGAATGTCCGAGCGCTCTCGATAGAAGCGCGGAGCTGGTTGTGCAAGGTCGGCGCCGGTCATGTTTCCACCCTAACCCCGCGCTCCGCCCGGGGATACCGAGAACACCGGTTCTAAGCTGATGCCGCGGCTCGCGGCCTGATTCCGTGGCTAATTCAGGAATTTTCTCAATTTCTGAACGGATCCGACGCTATTCGCGCAGATTCGGGTCGGATTTCCTGAATAAGCCACGCGGTGCGCGGATGCTGATGACGCCGATACAGGAATGGCCCGCCCGGGAGAATTCCCGGGCGGGCCATTCACCTATCTGCTGTTAGCCCTTGACGTAGCCGTTGGGGTTCAGCACGTATTTCGTCGCCGCGCCGGCGTCGAATTCGGCGTAGCCACGCGGGGCATCTTCGAGGCTGATGGCCTGGGCGTTGACAGCCTTGGCAATCTGTACCTTGTCGTGCAGGATCGCCATCATCAGCTGGCGGTTGTACTTCATCACCGGGCACTGGCCGGTGGTGAACGACAGCGACTTGGTCCAGCCGAGGCCCAGCCGAATCGACAGTGAGCCCACCTGAGCGGCCTTTTCCTTGGCGCCCGGGTCGCCCGTGACGTAGAGGCCGGGAATGCCGAGGGCACCGCCGGCGGCGGTGACCGTCATGAGCGAGTTGAGCACGGTGGCCGGAGCCTCGTGGTCGGCGTCCTTACCGTGACCACGCGCCTCGAAGCCCACGGCGTCAACACCGGCGTCGACCTCTGGCACGCCGAGGATCTGTTCAATCTGCTCCCCCGGCTCGCCTTTACTGAGGTCGATGGTCTCGCAGCCGAAGCTTCTGGCCTGCGCGAGACGATCCGCGTTCATATCACCGACAATGACGACGGCCGCACCGAGCAGCTGCGCCGAGACGGCGGCCGCGAGGCCCACCGGTCCGGCTCCGGCCACGTACACGGTCGTTCCGACGCCGGCACCGGCAGTGTAGGCCCCGTGGAATCCGGTCGGGAAGATGTCGGACAGCATGGTGAGGTCCATGATCTTTTCGAGCGCCTGGTCCCGGTCGGGAAACTTCAGCAGGTTCCAGTCGGCATAGGGAACCAGCACGTACTCGGCCTGGCCTCCCACCCAACCGCCCATGTCGACGTAACCATATGCACTACCAGGACGGTCCGGGTTGACGTTGAGGCAGATGCCGGTCTTGCGTTCCTTGCAGTTGCGACAGCGACCGCAGCTGATGTTGAACGGCACGGACACGATGTCGCCCACCTTGATGAATTCGACGTCGGGGCCTGCTTCGACCACTTCGCCGGTGATTTCGTGACCCAGCACCAGGTTCGCCGGTGCGGTCGTGCGGCCGCGCACCATGTGCTGGTCGGAGCCGCAGATATTGGTGGTCACGGTCTTGAGAATGACTCCGTGGGGCACCTTGCGTCCCACGTTTTCCGGGTTGACGCCCGGCCCGTCTTTCAGCTCGAAACTCGGGTAATCAATGTCGATTACCTCGACGACACCCGGGCTCTTGTAGGCGACTGCTCTGTTCCCCGTCATGAACTACCTTCCTGGTTTTACGCTGATCAGGATGATGTGTTGGGCACGACCCGATCGGCACTGGATGTTCCTGAACGCTGCGTGTGACGGCAGCTCCTCCACTCCATCACCGCTCAACTGAAATTACAATCAGCAAATTGCCAGTTCGCGCCCCCCTTTCAGGACTACGGCACGACCAGACCGGTGAGCGTCTCAGACCTTCCAGACCTGCACAACGGATGGCCGTGGACCGGTCCAGGCACCGGCCGGCACGGGTGCGCCGAGCGGAACATAGTCGGGGAATCGGCTCGACTGGGCCGCCCAGCTGCCTCTTTCCCCCGGGTGCTGCACGGCGACGTAGACCATCGATTGCTCAGAGCGGATGACCGGACCGCAGGTTTCGGCCTCGCGCGGCACTGAGAGGAACTGCTGCACCCGGCCACGCTCGGGGCCGGTGAGCGGCACTTTGAACAGTCCGTCGCAGTATCCGATTGTGTTCGGCGCGCCGTCGGTGGAGATCCACAGGTTGCCCTGGACGTCGAAAGCCACGTTGTCGGGGCAGGAGATGGGCGACACCTTCTCGCTTGGAAAACCGGCGAAGTAGGTGCTCGTGTTCGTCGCGGGGTCTCCGCAAACCAGCAGCAGGTTCCAGTCAAAGGTCACCGAGGTCGCGTCAGAACCGTTTTCGGTGATCTCTACGATGTGGCCGTCGCGGTTGGCCACCCGGGGGTTGGGCTCGGTGGCGCCTTCCTGACCGAGCGCGCCGCGATCGGTGTTGTTGGTGCAGGCGACATAGATCTTGCCGGTCACCGGGCTCGGCTCGACGTCTTCGCAACGGTCCATTTTGGTGGCGCCGACGGCATCCGCTACCAGACGGGTGTTCACGAGGGCATCGTCGGTGCTGAAGCCAGGAACCTGGCAGACGCCGTCGATGACGAGCGCCACCCACTGACCGGTGCCGTCGAAGAGGCCGTCGGCGGGTAGCTGGCCGGTGCCGGTGATCTCGCGCTCTGGCGAGTTTCCAGTGAAGCGAGCCACGTAGAGGGATCCCCGGGTGAGCAGGGACTTGTTGTGGGTGCGTGCCTTCGGGCCCTTCTTCTTGTCGAAGCGATCGAAGGAGACAAACTTGTAGAGATAGTCGAAGCGCTCGTCGTCGCCCATGTAGGCGGCGACGTGGCCGGTCTTTCCGACGATGACATTGGCCCCCTCGTGCTTGAACCGGCCGAGCGCAGTGTGCTTGACCGGGGGCTCGTTCGGTGCCTCCGGATCGATCTCCACGATCCAACCGAATCGGTTGGGCTCGTTCTCGTTGCCGGCGACGGTCGCGTCGAAACGGTCGTCGATCTGCTCCCAGAGCCGACCGGTGGGGCGATTTGCCAGGCCGTAGCGGGCATCAGCTGTGCTGGTGCCGTTCGTACGGAAGTATCCGTTGAAGTTTTCTTCACCGGACAGCACCGTGCCCCAGGGTGTGGTGCCGCCGGCGCAGTTGCCGAGGGTGCCGAGCACGGTTCGGCCCGTCGGGTCCGCCGAGGTCTTCAGCAGGGCGCTTCCGGCGGCCGGGCCGGTGACGGTGAACGGTGTGCTCGCGGTGATGCGGCGGTTGAGGGGGTCACCCACGCGGTAGGTCCAGGGTTGGCCGGCGCGCTTCCGTTCGAGGGCGACCACGGACATGCCGTGGGCCATCATGGCCACGCGACGCTGCTCATCCGCTTCGACCGCAGTGAGCGCTGGCGAAAACATGATGCCCTCGTTGGTGTACTCATGGTTGGTGACGAGGATGCCGGAGCGTCCCTTTGGTCCATTGCTCTCGATGATGTCGAGGTAGTCATTGTTGTAGCCGAACTGGCGGGCCTGCAATGCGGCGCTCTGGTGTTCGGGGTCGAAACGATCGGTGGCGGCGAAGAGCGGGTCGCCCCAGCGGATGATCGGGTTCCAGGAATAGCCCGTCGGAACCACGAAAGAGTCAACGGCAGCCGGAACTGGAGCGATGGGGGCGAACGCGAGGCCGCGGCCAGCAGCGCCGGCCGGGCCGCCCGGCACGGCCATGGCGGGAGCGGGTTCGCCGGAACCGAGCAGGATGGCGGCGGCGCCGACGCCAGCCCCCACGAGCAGGGAACGACGGCTCATCGCGGCCCCCACGATGTCGCGAAAGTAGTCGTTCGAGCTCTCATTGGGTACCGGGTGAAAGCAGGCATCCGCGCACTTGAGGTGGCAGGTGACGGCGCTGCGTTTGCCGAGGGTGTGCCCCTGCATGGGAAGGAGCGGAAGCAATGGCCGGTCACGAGCTGGGGCGTGCCGGCGGGGGCCGGTGGATTCGTTGCTCAGCATGCGGGCGCTCCTCGTGGTCGTTTTGGTCCCCGAACTGGGGATAGAACCACTCTCTCGCTGTCCCCTCTCCGATTCACGACAGCCTTGTGGCCCGTTGATGAACGGACCATGAACGCTCGGGGCCGCTAGCGAGAGTGCAGGAAGAGTGCGACGGCGTGTGCCGTGGTTTCGCGTACCCGTGCGGCCGCATTCTGCTGCAGGTCGTCGAGCGTTGCCGGCCCACCGGCGATCGAGAACGCGGCAGCAACACCGGATGCCGCGGTGTCGGCCGCAGACAGCGCCACCCGCCCGGCGATGACGACGACCGGGCATCCTGCCGGTGCGAGACGAGCGACAGCCACGGCCACCTTGCCGCCGAGGGACTGGGAGTCGAAGCTGCCTTCACCGGTGAGTACGAGGTCGGCGTTGGCCATTTTATGGGGCAGGCCGACGGCATCCGCTACCAGGGTGGAGCCGGGAACCAACTCGGCCCGAAGCAGTGGAACGAGAGTGGTCGGCATGCCGCCGGCCGCCCCCGCTCCGGGCCGGTCGGTCATGTCCTCGCCGGTCATATCGAGTACGATCGCGGCGAGGTGGGCCAGGCCGGCGTCGAGCTCAGCGATATCGAGGGGCTGTGCACCTTTTTGCGGACCGAAAACGGCAGCGGCACCGGTGGGGCCACAGAGTGGATTGTTCACGTCGACGGCGAGGCGCCAGCGCACGGTGCGGGCGCGTGGGTGCAGCTCGCTCAGGTCGATCAAGGCAATCCGGGCCAGCCCGGCGCCGCCGGGAGCGACGGGGGTGCCGGCAGCGTCAAGAAACCGCGCGCCTAGGCCAGCCAACAGACCTGTTCCACCGTCGGTGCTGGCCGAGCCGCCGACGCAAACCAGAATCTCTGCAACGTTTTGATCGAGCAGTTCGCGGGCGAGCAAACCGACCCCGAAGGTGTCGGCGCGCTGGGGCTTGGGCACGGCATCCGCTACCAGCGGCAGGCCATTGGACTCGGCCGCCTCGATCAGACCGATGCGGCCGTCGGCCGAGGTCGCGTACCGAGCCCGGCGGCTGCGACCGAGCGCATCGACGGTCAGCATGGTGCGGGGCGTGACTCCCCAGACCGCTGCGATGGCATCGAGCGTTCCCTCGCCGCCATCGGCCATCGGGCACAGCGTGATCCGGGCCTCCGGCAGGCCGAGGGCGAGGCAAGCGCCCCGTGTCCCGGCCGCCATGGCATCTGCCGCATCGGCCGCACTCAGACTCCCCTTGAACGAATCGGGTGCGATGACCAGTGTGAGCGGCTTCAGCGCCGTGCGACCATTCATTAATTCAGGCTAGAACAGAATTACGCACATATTCAGGTGGAACGAACCCACATTTACCGGCAACTTACGTCGTTAAACCTGTGCATTGTGCACATATTGGGCCGAATCTGCCGCCAGCGCGACTCGCATCGAAACGGCACAACTGAACCGACGAATATTCAGACCGGTGAGCAATTCGATGCGATCGAGTCGCTGCACCACGGTATTGCGGTGCACGCCGAGCGCTGCCGCGGTGTGCGCGATCGACAATTCTTCGCGCAGAAACACGCGCGCTGTTTCGCGCAGAACCTCGCCGAGCGGGTCGAGCACCGACCCGGCCACGTCGCCCAGCAGTTCGTCTGGCAAGACGGCGATGGCCAGTTCGAGGCCGAGGGAATCGAGCGGAATTTCGGAGCGCAGCTCTCCGACTGCGGTGCCGATGAGACCGGGCCGGGCGAGCAGCGCGCTCAGGCGCTCGGCATCATCGGTGAGTTGCATCATCGTCGCGCCAACCCGCCCGGTCAGAAATCGCAAGGACTTGGAGCTGGGCTGTTGCAACCGTTGCTGGAGCAGCGCGAGACCGAGAGCGGTCGACGATCCGCTCAACACCCAGACAGCACCGTGAATATCGGCGGCCACGACTCCGGATACATCGCGCAGCTGACGCAGCAACAACACCGAACGACTGGTTCCAAGATGCAGAATGCCGGTCAGATTCCACGGCGGCTGCAATGGAGCATCAATACCCTGCAGTGCCGCGATCAGGCGCCCTTCAGTGAGCTTGCGCAACGACAGGCTCGAGAGGATGTCCCGGGTCGCCGATTCCCGCCACGACGCGTTGTCCCGCAGCCGTTCCTGCATGATTAGCATCTGAACAGTGAGCACGAGCACCTGCGCCACCGGCAACACTTCGGCGGGGGTTCCGGTGACCCCGACCACCGCGGCGACGCGTCCATCGAGGATCAGTGGAATATTCACTCCCGGCCGGGTGCCCTGGTGCTCATCACCGGGAGCAATCTGCACCGTCTCGCCGCGTCCGGCGGCGTTTCGCGCCCCGTCGTGCAGGGTGCCGATACGTGACGCGTCCATCGACCCGATGATCAGCCCTGCGGCATCCATGATGTTGACGTTGTGCACGAGGCTCGGCGCGACCTGCTCGACCAGGCGCTGCGCGAGCGCCCGGTTGATCTGCACAGTATCAGGCAGCACGGCGTCGCTCGGAACGATGTCAGTCACCTGACCATCGTAGATCGAGGTCGGCGGATGGGTCTCGCGCAATCTCTTGTGGCGCGTGTCGGTGGGTTGACCTACACTTTTCATATAGAAGATGCATTCTATAAGAATCGGTTTTTTCCAATATTTGTTCGAATTTAATACAGCACTTTTATAGCGCTGGCTGGCTCATCAGCTTTTTTGTGACCAGCCGGTGCGTATGCACCCGAATACCAGCACCCGAACAGGGAGGCCACCTTGCCCCAGATCATTGATACACCGGTTGACGTTGAGCTGTCCGCCGATGGCGACCCGCGCGCGTTCATTTGGAATCGATTCGAGCACACCGTCATCGGGCAACCACAGGCGGTGTTCAAGCGCACCCGCTGGTGGGAGAACGAGGGAACACCCACCCGCATCGACACCGAGCTGTGGCGGCTCGACGCCAGCCGTGGCGGCGAAGAGCAGCACCGATACGACCTGCGCCGCGGCACGGACGGATCCTGGACTTTAGCATTGGACTGGGGATGAACAGCGCACTGAACTTCCCACACCTGCACGTCGCGAGCGCCTACTCGACCCACTATGGGGTGACACTTCCCGAAGTTCTGGCCGAGCAGGCGGCCGCACAGGGGGCAACGTTTCTCGCCGTCACCGACCGTGACGGGCTCTACGGCGCCGTCAAACACGTGCGCGCCTGCGTTGCCGCGGGCATCCGCCCCGGGCTCGGCGCCGAACTCGCCGTGCACGACGACGAGTACCGCTCGCTCGGCCGGGTGGTCGTGCTCGCCCACGGCGACACCAACGGTCGCGGGTACGCCGCACTCTGCCGCGCGGTCAGTGCCGCTCACGCCGCCGATGCCGGTCACCGCTCTGCGATCACAACCGGCAGCGCCGGGCCGAGCATCTCGCGCGCCCGGCTGGCCGACCTGGCCGGCCTCGCTTCGCTCACCGTGCTACTCGGCCCAGACTCCGACGTCGGTCTCGCGATCGCACGGCGTGACAATACGGATGCCGCGGCGCGGCTCGCCCACTGGCAGCGTGCCCTGCCCGCCCAGGCCGTCGTGCTCGAGGTCGTCTGTCACCTCGCCGAAAGCGGCACGGTCGGCAGCGTGACCCCGGCCACCCGCATGCTTGCCCTCGCCGAGAACGCCGGGCTACCGGCGGTGCTCAGCAATGCCGTGCGGTACGGCACCCCCGAAGAAGCGGTCACCGCCGACCTCGCCGACGCCGCGCGCTATCTGCTGCCGCTCGCCGAACTCGAAACCCCGCAGACCAACGGCCAGGCCTGGCTCAAACCGGCCGGAGCAATGCGCCAGGTGGCCCGTATGGTTGTTGACGCCGGCCTGCATGACACGGGCGCCCTCGAACGGCTGCTGCGCGATACCGAACAGCTCGCTGACCGCTGCAGCCTCGATCCAGCCCTCGACATCGGCCTCGGGCGCCCGCGCATGCCGGAGGCGCGCATCATCGGCGTCACCGGCGACCCGGTCACCGAACTCTGGCGTCGGGCTCGCAGCGGCATCGCCGACCTGTACTCGGCGAGCGGCTCGCGCGCGGTCGAGGCCGCCCACGCCCAACTCGCCCACGAGATGAAAACGGTCGAGCACTTAGGCTTTGCCAGCTACTTTCTTACCGTGTCCCGGGTGGCCGACATTATTCGCGGCATGGGCATCCGCATTCAGGTGCGCGGCTCCGGGGTCGGCTCTGTGCTCAACTATGCGCTGCGCACCTCCTCGGTCGAACCGATCGAAAACGGGCTGCTCTGGGAGCGGTTTCTCTCCCCCGAACGCCAAACGCTGCCCGACATCGACATCGACGTCGAGTCGGCCCGGCGACACGACATCTACCGCGAGGTCTTTCGCGCTTTCGGCAGCGACCGGGTCTCGCTCATGTCGATGACCAACGCCTACCGCGGCCGCGGCGCCGTGCGCGACGCCGGCCTCGCCCTCGGCCTGCCCGACGCGCAGATCAACGTGATCGCCAAGCAGATGTGGCGGTTCAACGCCCGCGACTTTCGCCGCGCCCTCGAAGAGAAGCCCGAGCTCGAGGCCCTCGCCACCGAGGTGCGCGAATCGCAACAACTCGATCTGCTGGTCGACCTCACCGCGAAACTCGACCGACTCCCCCGGCACATTTCGGTGCACCCCTGCGGCGTGATCCTCTCCGACGCGAGCCTGCTCGACCGCACCCCGGTGCAGGCGAGCGGCATGGGCCTGCCCATGTCGCAGTACGACAAGCACGACATGGACCCGATGGGCCTGATCAAACTCGACATTCTCGGCGTGCGCATGCAGTCGGCAATGGCGCACGCCGTCGAAGAGCACCACCGACTCACCGGCGAAAGCATCGACCTCGACCGGGTGCCGCTCGACGATGCGAAAACCTTCGAGCTCATTCGCTCCACCCGCACCCTGGGCATCTTTCAGATCGAGTCCCCCGGCCAGATGGAACTCGTCGGCAAGCTGCAACCCGAGGTGTTCAACGACCTCACCGTGGAGATTTCGCTGTTTCGCCCCGGCCCGATGAAGAACAACATGCCGCTCAAATATCTGCAGGCCCGGCACGGCGAGGTCATACCCGACTACATCCACCCCCGCTTCGAACCGATTCTGCGCGAAACGAACGGCGTCGTGATCTTTCACGAACAGGTCATGCGACTGTTCGACGAACTCACCGGCTGCGGCCTCGGCAAAGCGGATGTCTTTCGCCGGCACCTGGGCAAGCCCGAGCAGCTACCGCAAATTGAGGAGTACCTGCGCGAAAAAGCGCTCGCCCGCGGGTTCAGTACGAAGGTCATCGACCAGATCTGGACGGTATTGGCGGGGTTCGGCAGCTTCGGCTTCGCCAAGGCCCACGGGGCCGCGTTCGCCCTGCCCACCTACCAGTCCGCCTGGCTGAAAACCCACCACCCGGCGGCTTTTCTCGCCGGGCTGCTCACCCACGACCCCGGCATGTGGCCCAAGGACCTCATCGTCGCCGAGGCCAGGGTGCTCGGGGTGCCGGTACTCCCCCTCGACGTGCAGTCGAGCGCGCTGGACTACCGGGTAGAAGATCTCGCCGACGGGAGCCAGGGCATCCGTTTGGCGCTGCCCGAACTCGTCGGCAGCACGGAGGCGGAGCGGGCACGCATTGCGCAGCATCAGCCGTTCGGATCGCTGCAGGACTTTCGCGACCGGGTGCATCCCCGGCGGCGCACCTTCGAGGCGCTCGCCCGGGTGGGCGCCCTCGACACGTTCATCGGCTACGATCGCACCCGGCGACACGAGCTGCTCGCGCACATTCAGTCACTGCGCGGCACCGCCGTGGTCATTCGCGCCGACCAACTCGCGTTCGAGGTGGAGCTGCCGGTGCCGCGCTATTCCGGTGACCGTGCGGGCGCCATCACCTCGCTGGAGCTGCGCGGCCGCACCCAAACCGATCTGGAACTGCTCGATCTGAATCTGGCCGTCGGGTCGCACCAGATGAAACGCTTTCACGAGCTGTTTCGCGAGTTGGGGGTGACCCCGGCGAGCGAACTCGGCAACCTGCCCGGCGGCACCGAGGTGCTGCTCGCCGGAGTGCGGCGGGCCACCAACACGCCGCCGATGCGCGGCGGCCGCCGAGTGGTGTTCATCAGCCTCGACGACGGCACCGGACCGGTCGCCAACGTCGTGTTTTTTCACGACGCGCAGGAACGGGTCGGCGGGCAGGTGTTCCAGACCAATTACATGCTCGTACGCGGTCGAACCCGGCGCTCCGGCGCCCACGGAGTGTCGGTGACCGGGGAGAACATCTGGAATCTGTTCGACGTGGCCAGGCAGGTGAAGGAGCGGCACGCCGTTGAGCGCGCCGCCGCCGAGGAAGCGGCGAGTGCGGCCGCGTATGCCGCCGAACTGGCCGCGCAGGCTGGGCACGGCGTACATTCAGGCGGTAGCCGCGGCGGCGGCACCCTGCACCACCTCAAGGCCGCGCAGAGCGCGTAACGTCTCCTGGCGGCGTTATTGGCCAGGCGGGGCAGGATCCCCGGGCGGTGGCGCGACCGGCGGTGCAGGATCAAGGGGCGGCGCGGCGACCGGTGGCGCCACAACCTTCGGCGGTGGAATGTACTTGGGAGCCAGTTCTTCGAAGGCGTCACCGCCGTACTTGGCGTTCGCTGCCGACATAACGACCGGCCACATGCGGTGGCGTGCCGTGGCGATCTGGTCCCGGCCGAAGAATTGCCGCCGCTGACTGAGCGTCCCAGTGAGGCTGACCACCGCGACCACGGTCGCCACCTTGGTACTCGCGCCGCTCATCCAGGTGTCTTTCGCGCCATCCGTTGTCCCGGTCTTACCGATCATGGGCACATTCGGATTCGTGTTGTAGTTCGATTGCTGCCCGGTGCCGCCGAGCATCACCCGGCGCATGGCATAGGCCATGCCGGCGGCGACCGTGGCATCGACCGATTGGGAGCACACCGACGGCGGAACCGGAACCTCCACTCCATCGGGTCCGACGATGCGGTCGATGGCGATCGGCGAGCAGGTCACCCCCTTGTTCGCGATGCCGGCGAAGGCGATGGCCATCGTGAGGGGTGCGATTTCGTTGGTTCCGATAACGGATGCCGCGGACTGCGACAACGGGTTGCCGTCGGCTCGGTGCACCCCGAATGCCTCAGCCGTCTGGCGAATACCGCAGAGGTCGAGCCGCTTGGCCATTCCGATGAAGCCGGTGTTGATCGAGCCGACGGTGGCCTGCAGCGCACTGTAGTTGGCGCCGGATTCGTTGGCATCATTGCGCGGGTTCCAGGGTGGTTTCTCCTTGTCGTAATTCTGCGGGCCGAAGCAGCTGTCCTGGAAGGTGCCCCAGTTGGATTTGCGCCGGGAATCGACCCGTTCGTTGAGGGAGTGGCCTTCCTTGAGCCACTCGGCCAGGGTGAACACCTTGTAGGTCGATCCGGGTTGGAACCCACTCGAGCCGCCCTCGGCATAGTCGGTGGCGTAGTTGATGCCGGTGTAGTTGGCCCCGGTCGCCTGCACGGCCGGGTCCTGGCTGTAGTCCTTGTTCTGCGTCATGGCGAGCACCCGGCCGGTGCCGACCTGCACGCTCGTGATGATCGCGCCGACATCGCCACCGGCATAGACCTTAGGAACCTGTTGGTTCATGGTGGTCACGGCCGCGTTCTGCACGTCGAGGTCTAGGGTCGTGTAGACGTCGTAGCCGCCCCGACGAAAGTTGAGCATGCGCGCGGCCGCATCGGCGCCGAAGGTGGGGTCGGTCTGAAGAATCTTGGTCACATAATCGCAGAAGAAGGCATTGCCCACTGCGGTCTGGCAGCCGGTACTTGGTTCGGTGATGATCGGTTCGACCGGCGCGGCGATCGCGGCGTCGAAATCGGCCCGACTGAGCTTCTTGTAGCGCAGCATTTCACGCAAGATGTAGTCGCGACGTTGTTTGTTCGCGGCATACCCGTTGGCAGCACCGTTGGTCTCGCTCGCGGGCTGGTCGAGCTGAAACTTGACCGGGTTGTTCACGATTGCCACCAGGCTGGCCGCCTGCGGCAGGGTGAGTAAGGCAGCCGTCGTGTTGAAATAGTAGTTGGCGGCGGCCTCGATTCCATAAACGGTGCCGCCGAATCCGGTGATGTTGAAATACTGGCGCAGAATGTCGTGCTTGCTGTACTTCTTCTCCACCCCGATGGCCAGCCGCATCTCCTTGAGTTTGCGGTCGGGGGTGGTCTCGGTCGCTGCGGTGTAGCAGGCGTCGTGCGCGCGCTGGTCGGTGAGAAGCTCACACTTCTGCACCAGCACGTTCTTCACGTATTGCTGCGTAATGGATGACCCGCCCTGCGTGTCTCCGCCGGCCACCGTCGTCGCTGTGGCCCGCAACGTGCCCTGCAGGTCGACCCCGCCGTGCTCATAGAACCGGGGATCCTCCCCCGACACCGCAGCGTCCTTGGCGAATTGGCTGATCGCATCCCAACTCACCTCGATGCGATTTTGGTCATAGAAGGAGGCGAGGAGTTCGACGGTTCCGTCGCTGCGCGTCGCCAGGATGTCGCTCTTCTGGGACAGCGGCTCGATATTCACGTACTCGGGCAGGTTCTCGAACACCGAGATCGTGTTCGTCGCGGCCAGGCCCGAGAGCGCAACCACCGGGGTCACCGATGCGGTGACGAGCACACCGGCCGCGACGCTCATGGCCACGAAACCGAACAGGCCACCGAGCGCGCCGTGCAGTGTGCGCCGACGGGACAGAGCTGAATTGCTTGGAACCTGAGTGACCTGCACCACGTTTACTCCCAGCTGATGCCATCCAGTGCGAGAGCCAACGCCTGCGCATTGGTTCGCGAGTCAAGGACATGCTAGTCAAATGCGGGTGATCAGATGGGGGACAGTCCGTTACGAAAATGTATCGGCTTGATTCCGGTTTGCCGGTACTATCCGGTAAAGGTGCTGGAGGTGATGCATGCGAACGTTCGGCATTGAAGAGGAATTCATCTTTCTCAAACCGGCGACGCTTCAGCCAGCAAACGTGGGCGACGCGGTGCACGCGGAACTTCTCGGCCGCGCTCCGATTTCCCGGTTCGTCAGCCACGAGTTTTTGGCCTCGCAGATCGAGCGGTCGACGCCGGTCTTTGAACGCTTCGAAGAGGCATCCGCTGATCTGCTGGCATTTCGGTCGCGGCTGGCGCGGGCCGCCCTCAGCCGTGGGGTCCTGGCCGCCGGCGTCGGAGCGCCGTTCCAGACCGAGGGCTGGCCGGAAGTGACCGATGTCGAGCGGTACCACACGGTCGAGAGCGAATTTCGGGGGCTCGTGCCCGATCACCTCATCAACGGGCTGCACGTGCACGTCGGCATTCCGAACCGCGAGGCCGGTGTACAGGCACTCAATCGGGTGCGCGTCTGGCTGCCCACGCTGCTCGCGCTTGCGGTGAATTCGCCGTTCTGGCGCGGCGCGGACACCGGGTTTTCGAGCTGGCGCAGCGTGCACATGCGCCGCTGGTCCACCATCGGCTGCCCGCCGCTCTTCACGGATGCCGCCGATTACGACCGCCGGATTCGCCAGCTCGTCGGCGTCGGCGGTACCTACGACCTGCGCACGATCTGGTGGAATGCGCGGCTGCCCCTGGAACATCCGACCATGGAGATTCGCGTCTGCGACGCCCAGCTCGATGCGCCGTCGACCCTGCTGCTCGCCGCCCTGACCCGTGCGCTCGTCACGACCGCCCTGCGCGACAGCGAAACGGATGTCGCCCCCATCGACATCGCGCCGGAACTGCTCGATGCCGGGCTCTGGCACGCTGCCCGCGAAGGCGTGGAGTCGAACCTGTTGAATCCCGTGTCTGGCACCCTGGAGGGTTCGACCGCCGTGACGGATGCCCTGCTGCACTACTGCGGCGACGCCATCGATGAGGTCGGCAATCGCGACCGCATCCAGACTCTGCTGGCCCGCACGCGGCGACTGGGAACCGGGGCGGAGCGTCAGCGCGCCGCCATGCGCGCCGGAGGCCAGTCGGCCCTCGCCGCTTTGCTCGAGCACGCGCTGACCGCGCACGACTGACCAAAGCTCTACCGTTATTTGAGGCCTGAAACCAGCCTGTGGAGAACTTAAACGGGATTATAGCAATCCGGTCTACTGTGACCCCATGCGAAACCCGTTACGTCGCCGTCCCCTGCACGCCGTCGTGCCGAGCGCTGTCCTGCTGGTCTCCATCGGTCTGCTGAGCGGATGCATGGCCACTCCCGCCCCGACCGACAGCTCCACGCCGTCTGCGGCAGCCGAATCCACCGCGACACCCCCGGTCTTCGCCTCGGACGAGGAAGCTCTCGCTGCCGCCGAGGCGGCCTATACGGCGTATCTATCGGCCGGCGATACCGCTGGCGAAATTGGGTCCGATTCCTGGAACAAGTACCTGTCGTTTACAACTGGACCAGAACGCGATGGAGTCACGTCATCACGCACAGCGCTGGAAGCTGAGGGACGGTCTCTGACGGGCTCCACGGCCTTTGATTCAATGAAAATTCAGATGTCGTCAGCTCTTCCGGACGCGACTTGGGAGATACGAACTTACCTGTGTCTTGATATAACCCATAGTCAGTTGCTCGATTCCTCCGGGCAACCAATCGATGTCTCCGAGGGTCCCTTACGTTGGCCGATGGTGGTCCGGTTTGTCTCACCGCAGAAAGATTCCCAACAACTACTGATTTCGGAGTCGACAGTATGGTCCGGTTCAAATTTCTGCTAATCGTTGGCACCCTCGCCGCCCTAACGCTGAGCGCTATTCCGAGCACGGCAGCCTTTGCGGGATCCTCGCGGTGCACGCCTGAGGAGATCAGAACGGGGAAATGTCCCCCCGAGCTGGTCTCGGGCGGACTCAACAATGGCCACGGCGTCGATGTATTCGCCAAAGGGTCTGCGACTTCGGACGGCACGGGGAAGGCCACTGGGTCCGGCGGCGGCTCGGCGGGCAGCCAGGTGCGACCGGCCATGTGCGTGAGCCACAAATCAACGACGGAACCCAGCCAATGGGTTCCCTGCAACACCGGCGGCCTCAGCGACATAGTGGAACGACACCCCCAGCTCCTACCCACCATCGCCGCACCCCAGGCAGCGTGCCCACTCTGCTCCGCCGAGACCATCATCCACATCTCCGACCTGCAGAACTTCCCCGCGCCGATCGCCCCAACAGGCATGG
>NZ_PJJT01000065.1:0-31248 GCF_002929615.1 Cryobacterium sp. M91
CGTAGTTATGAGAATCGGCGCCGCCGCACAATTCCGGCGAACGCGCAGGGAGTCGAAACATGGGCGTGAGACGTCTTGTATCCCTAGGGTTTCGAGACAGCCGTTTCGTGGAATGGCGGAGTTTTCCAGGGCAGGGCAGTTGTCGCGACCGCAGTTGATGCCACGGTCGCGTTTACGCCGGCACGACAGTGTGCTTATGGGCCGAGAAATATTTCCGTCGTGAGGGGGGTGTTCGATTAACTGGCTGCGGCCGGTGGCCACTATGCGATCGCGGACATCGCAGGATCGAATAGGCCGCTTTTTGGCCTCCGGGCGAGGCACATCAAGGGCGACTTCTTGGCAGGTTCCTCTGACGAGTCAGACTACGGTGCTGACCAACGGGTGATAGCGGCAGCTAGCATAATTCTGCCGCATCACCGTGGGTCAGCATCCGCAGCCTGACAGGTGTTGTTCGTATCGGGCTAGATGAAGCTGTGTCGCGCGAGGCAGTCGAGGTAGTAGACGAAGGCTTCGTCGTTTACGTCGCCAGTTTTCATCGAGTAGTAATTTTGGTCAGTTTCTGTTCCAGTCTCTCTGTATCCGGTCAGCGCGGTCATGTACGTCGTTAGGTGGTCAGACATCCCATAAACCTTGGCACCAGTGACGAGGCCGTCTTCTTGCTCGAGCACGATGGAGGTGCGTTGGCCCACCAAATGTTGAGTGTTTAGAAGGTTGTATGCCAGCCAAGACGCGTCTCCAAGAGGCGCCGTTCCAAGATCGTCAGTGTCACTGCCCGAAGTTTCTTGAAGGAAGAGTCCCCGCCAGCTTTCATCGTACGTATCAGGACCAACATCTTTCATTTCCTTCTCTTCTGCGCTGTACAGGCGGGATAGGACGTCCGGATGAGTGATCGTGTAGAGCGAGTAGATCAAGTCCTCGCGGACTTCTCCATCGTTCGAATAGTCAGTGCGTGTAATGGCCTCGAGCGGGATTTCATATGCACAAAAACCCTGTTTCAAGTGTTCTTCAACGGCGTCCGTTGTCCATCGCTGAGGATTGGTCTTCTTCCACCGTGCCAGGAGGTCTGAACGGTCGTCAGCTTCGTGATTGTCCATCAATTGGGTAGTCCGAAAAAGGCGTGCATTGCGGGGGTGCGGTTGCTCGGGTGGAAGTGTGCGAATTTTCCGCGACCGCCCGAATCGCGCTCAGGTCCGACTACGGCCAGGCCGTTTTTGATTCCTTTCGCAACTGCGAGCGCGCCGGCCTCGCTGCGAGACCACGTGTCTTTCCCCCCGCGGCCCCATGTGATGGCCGCGGAAAGCGACATACCATTTGCAAGCACGAGTTTGCCGTTTAGAATCATTGCGCGGAAATGTTGGTAGCTTGATCCCTTTTTATTGAGGGCATCGATTGCGTTAGTGGCTGCGATCCACGTAACACCAGCGACGATGACAACTGCAGATGCCACCAGGAGTGTTTTCAAGATCTCTAGAGCGATAGGTATTCCCAGAACCAGTACTGGCACGAAGGCGGCATAGCCCACGTCATCGGCATATGATTCTGTCTCACCAGTGGCCAGGTCTGTCATGGTGAACGAGGTGGCTTCGTCGTTCAACTCTTGTATCTGGATGGAGTAGTTGGCGTTGTAGTCGGTGTCGATGCTCCCTAGAGAAAAAAGAGCGCTACTGTCCTCAAACGACAACGTTGTCAGCGCCGTGACAGGTTCGCCAGATCCCAAATCCGATGTCGTCTCGACTGAGATTTTAGTGAGCGAGGCGTCCACGTCTTCCAGTGTCAATCCTGCGTCGTTGAAAGCGGATTCAAGCTTTTCCTCGTCAACCATCCCGCTGCCTGAAGCTTCTACCGGGGCAGAGCTGGTCTCTGCGAACGCGGGCGAGTAAGCGAATCCAGAGAGCAGCAGCGCCGCTACGACTCCGATGGCGATCTTTTTCATTGATTGTCTTCCTTTGATTGGTGAGCGATCAGTGCGGACAGGGTGGAATCGGGTTTAGCTACGCCGAGCAAGCTTTTCAAGATTTGATTCGAGGTCATTGCTGCAGCCGCTGACGTCCCGGTGACAAGCTGCCGGGCCCCCGTGCGGTCGACCGCGGGAATGTCTTCACCGGGTGCGAAGTAATTCACATGGTCAATAGCCGAGAAGCTTGATGGATGGCCCGCGGCATCTAATGAGCCGACGGAAATAACTCCCGGGTATCGGGCGGGGTAGCCCGCCCCCATCCCTTGGTTGTTTCCAGCAGCCGCGACCACCACGATTCCCGATTCAACGGCGCGTTTCACCGAGTCACGTAAGGCCCGGGTGTCCGTCCCGATCGCGATGCTGACGTTAATGACGTCCACCTGGTCCCGGATAGCTTGCTCTATAGCGTCCGCAACGTCCTCCGCCGACGCGGTTCCTGCAGTGAAGACGGAGTAACTAATCCAAGTGACTCGATGGGCCCACGCAGGACAGCTATCCTCATCGATTCCTGCTGCGATCGATGCGACTAAAGTGCCGTGCCCTTGGTCGTCGGCGTCAGTATCGAAAACATGAAAACAGCTAAAGTCGACGTTTTCATCGTTGAGGCCGCTATCGACGAGAGCGATCGCGACTGTGTCTCGAACCGCCGGCGTGATCGATGCCGATGAGCAACCTATCAACAGAAGGGCTGTGACGACAATGATTGACGTCGAAAGGAACGCGGGGCGTCTGCGGGGACCCCCTCGGAGAGAGGTCAAAACATGCGTTGCGTTGACTTCACGCGCGGAACAATTACCCCGGGCAGCGGTTCATTAAATGGCTGGTCTCGCAGGCGATACGATCCACCCGCCCATTTTCGAAACATCATTTTCCCCCCGATGCTCACGAACCAGATGTCGTGTGAAACTCAGATTGGCGGAGATAACTCGCGGCGTCAACTCCATCCGGAAATAGTCAACGGAATTTTCATGTGGGCGACGATTAAGCGGCTATTTGAGTTCCGTCCTCGCCCAGCATGGGCATCTCTCTTTTTTCGATGTCGGTGAGTACTGAGTATTTGAGGACTTGAGCACCCACTCAATCGTGCGGTTCAGCACCTACCGGTATCAGTCCCTCGACCGTGCGCGACAGTCTGTCATTTACAGCCATGCCGACTTCTACAGATCCGACCATCTCGTCATTCAGTGGGCGAAACCCTGACGCCCGACGAGCGGGTCCAACTACTCCAAATCGTCAAAGGGACGGGGACGAGCAGCTCCGACTGAGAAGGTTCCACTGCGCGCTTGTGGGCACGCCGAGGGGCGCCGTCCCTTGGTTCGTCAGCTCGCGGAGGATCTCGATGTCGCTCCTGGCACCGTCGCTAAGGCGTACAAAGTGCTTGAATCCGAGGGCTACCTCACTGCCCGCACTGGCGGAGTAACCCGGGTCAGCCGGAGCACAACGACGTCGCTCCCAGTGCTGGAAGCCCCTCGCCAACTTGCCAAGACCAGCACCCGTGCAGGCACTAGCCTGGACGGCACCATCCGCATCCTCCGTGCGATCTCGCACGAAGAATACTCCGAACCGGGACTGACCTGATGCGCTCTCAAGGCTGCCCGCACCCATGGAGATCCCCTCTACTCTCGAGTCTTCCACACATAGAAATGCCTGTTCCAGGTCGACCAGGCTGCCCCAGTTCTCACGACTGTGGTGTCTCATAACTGACCTGTTTCGTATCGCACGAGATACAAGACCCTGACTGCCCTTTGACGCAACGCAGAGAACCGGGTCGATGCGCCAAACAGCGATCACAGAACGCCGCCACTAAGCGCTAACACTCAATCAATTCCCAGATTAATCTCGACACATCCTTGACATTCATTCTTGTGGGCGTGACCCTGCTGGCGATTGGTTAGGGCTATGCCGGGTGCGTAGAGGCGATAGATTCCATTCGGAAGGACAATCCGAACGATGGAACGCACGAGTTGCCTCCCACGCGTGTCTCACTCTCATGCCTGATGTCGGTGCTATTTCGGAGGTGATTAGCATCGCTGGTCGCCGCGCTGCTTCATGTTGCGCCTTGACCAGTCCGCTTTTGCGGAGTCGGCCCAAATCCGGCAGGCTCAGCCTTGGCACTTGAATGTCAAGTTGTTGTCGAGGGGGACAAATGCGCATTGTGGGTATTGAGCTAGAGGGTTTTCGCGGATATCTGACATCGAGTTACGTGTCGATCGATACGTTGACTGTGTTTGCCGGCAAGAATGACGCTGGAAAGAGCAGCATCCTGGAAGCTATGAGGCTGTTCCTGGACAAGGGAAAGCCGGACGTCTCTGACTATTCGGTTCATGGGCATGGAACGATTCGCATCACGTGCACATTCGCTGACCTTCCCCCTGAGCTGGTCATCGACCAGACTGCGGTGACGACCCTCCAGGATGAGAAACTCCTCGACGCTAACGGCCACTTGGTGATTAGCAAGACCTGGACCAGGGGGCGAGCCAACCCCGAGATTTTGGCGCATGCTCTACACCCGGTCGTCGATGGCGGCCCAACGCTTATCGGCCTGAAGCACGCGCAACTCAAATCCCTCGCCTCGACTCTTGATGTTGTCGCGGAGCTGGAGGATCGACGCGTGAACCTGAACTATAGGCAGGCGATCTGGCGCGCCTGGGAAGCCAAGGGGCTCTCGTCGCTGCAACCGACGATCATCCCGTTGAACTCAGAGGACGGGAAGCACGTTGCCAGCGCTCTGGAGAGTGTCTTTCCCCTGTTCCACCTCTTTCAAGCTGACCGGCTGGGGGCGGAGTCCGATGAGGTTGCCCAAGACCCAGCCAAGCTCATAGTCAAGGCCGTGCTCGATCGCCATACGGCTGAACTCACGAAGCTTACGAGCGATGTTAAGGCTGAGATTTCAGAACTTCTCCTGGAAGTCGTTGGGAAATTGGAGGAATTCGCACCAAATCTTGCGGCCAAGCTGATTCCGGCCAACCTAGACCCCGTATGGCAGAAGGCATTCTCGTCCCTACAATTTGTCGACGAGAACGATGTTCCCCTTGCGAAGCGTGGCAGCGGGACACGCAGACTGGTTCTCTTGAGCTTCTTTCGGGCGGAAGTTGAGCGAGGATATGAAGAAACGGATGAGTGGCGACGGGGCGTCATCATCGCAGTGGAGGAGCCCGAGACGGCTCTCCACCCGGATCTTCAGCGCGAAACTGTTTCCGCTCTAATTGAAGTTGCGGGGCTCGCAAACAGGCAGGTTTTGATGACGACGCACAGCTCGAACTTGGTGAGGAACATACCGATCGCAGCCGTGCGTTTCGTCGAGGAGCAGCAGGGGAAGCGCGTGTGGAGTTCCAGTGACACATCCAGCGAGCGGTTCGTTCTCCAGCAATTGAACAAGGCGATGGGGACTTTCGCGGATCACAATGTGCGTTGCTTCTTCATCGTTGAGGGCAAGAACGATATCGGCGGTCTACTGGCACTGAGCGATGCGCTACAAGCCGCCCGTCCCACTGAATATCCAGATCTTCGCCAAATGGAAACTGACGGTGAGCTTTGCTTCATACCTATCGGCGGCTGCGGCGCCGCTGCTCTTTGGGAGAGCCGCCTGTCGCCGTTTAGTAGGCCTGAGGTTCACCTTCTTGATTCCGATCGCTTGGTTGAAGGGTCGGCTCTGAAACCCGAGATATCCAAGTACCTAGCGCGCTACAACACCGACGATCACCTGTCGTCACACATGTTTGTTCTGACCCGGCGAGAGATGGAAAACTACCTCACTATTGAGGCGATCGAAGATGCTTTCAAGGGTGCAAACCCAATGTTCCCGAAACTATTCCGGGAAGCTGTCGAAGGCCACGACTGGGGATATGTCGACGTGCCGGAGACCGTCGCAAGAGTGCTTCACTCTCTCAATTCGGAGGTCGAATGGTCACTCGCTTCTGACAAGAAGCGCAGCGAGAAGGAGTCTGACGTGAAGAGGAAACTAGTCCCATGTTTCGGGCACCCGTCTGTGGCGGAGGCTCTTTTGGCCCTCGGTGCCGAGCGAGATCTTCTTTTGGCCGTTGCGACGGTGGCGGATGTGGCAGCGTGAATCCGGGGGCTTCGGCCACTACCCGCAACCAACAACTCCTTCTTGTAGCCAATGGATTCTTTGGAGCTCTTGCAGCGGAGGGCGTTGTCGAGTTCAACCCATCGATCATGGACTTTGAATTTGCGTTCGGGAAAGCCTGGCGAGCCTGGCGTTGCGCGAGCGTCTCGGAATTCCCGACGTTCGCACTGGGGAAGAATCGGTTTCGCGACGTTTTGTTCCGCGTCAGTCGATCCAGTTCTCCTTTTGCCACCTATCGTGACGGTATCGAAATGACGCCGAGTGGGCTCACGCCCCGCGAATACCTCGCAATCTGGGCGCCTGAAGTTACACCAGAAGACTGGATCGCGTTGGCCCAGCTGTATCTGTCAGGACGAGAAAGCAACAGGTGAATCTCAGCTTGATTTTGGGGCTGAGAGATGCTTTCGCCGTGAGGGAGAGCTCGGCCGACCAGGCAGGTTCGACCCAACTGTGAGGAAATCAAGAACTTGACATAATCACCATTATCGGTCATATGGCATGGGATTGCGGGTGGGGTACAGGTGGTATCTGAACTGGCAAAAAGCTAGTCTCGTTGCATGTCACTCACCCCTTCCGGACTGCGGGCATATGAGATCTCTATTCGTTCGGAGATCGCTGAATTGGTTGGTCAGCTGCGTGAGATCCTGGGTGCCCAGCTTGTGGCCTACCTGGGGTCGGTGAGTGAGACCCGGGCCGTGCGGCAGTGGGCTGAGGGCACTCGGAAGCCACCGGCCGAGGCGATTCGCCGGTTGCGGCTCGCGTATCAGGTCGCCGGTCTGCTCGCTGAGCGAGACCACCCGCGGGTGGTGCAGGCCTGGTTCCAGGGTATGAATCCTCGGCTTGAAGACATAGCGCCGGCACGGCTCATCCGTGAGGGTAACCCGGATGAAGTTGGTCCCCGTGTGCTTGCCGCTGCGCGCGCATTTGGTGCCGCGGGATAGAAAGGCCGGTCTTGGCCATCGCGCCAAAAAGCTCGTACCAATGAAGAAAAACGACGTAATGAGTGTATTATCGGTGTAATCGAAGTATTTATACGGGTGCTTCGGTGCACTAGCGATTGAAGGGTTACTTTGGCGATCACAACGCACGTCACGACCGCTCACACGCGAATGATCAAGCTTGATATTCGGGAAATTACTCGGCGATTGAATGGTTTCTTGGGCGGGACTCTTGTTGCTTCGCTCGCTGGGAGTAAAGACGCCAAGCTCCCGTACCGGTGGGCGAAGGCTGAGGGGCCGGCCCCGAAGAACGAGGCGATGCGACGTCTGCAGTTCGCTTACGAGCAGTGGACGATGTTGGCGGAGGCTGAAGGTGAGCATGTTGCTCGCGCGTGGTTTATTGGGGCGAACCCGTGGCTGGGCTATGACACTCCGGTCACTGCTATTCGTGAAGACCGGTTCAAGGACGCTGCCACAGCGGCTCGGGCTGTCATGGACGATTCTTTCTCCGGTTGATGCAGATTTGTGCCCGCTCGGGGTTGGAACTTGTCAATGATCCGATGCCCGGCAATTACCGTATTGCTCGTACGTCGTTTGGGCCTCTGGCCCCGGTGTCCCGAGACCTAGAGTCCGGCACGGCGGGGTGGAGTCGTTTCGATACCGTCGGGCGAACGTTGTACTCCACGGACGACCGGCTGACGTCTTTTATGGAGCTTCTTGCTCCGTACCGCACGGAAATCAATGGTTCCCGCCGCGCTCTGCAGAAAGACGCGGACGCGATGGGCATTCCGCTGGATCAGTATTGGTCCATGGTCGTTGCCGACTGGGATCAGGCCGGAACGATGCGGGCTCGATGGCTGCCGCGGGTGTGGCGCGATGGCCGGGCTCTCTACCGCCTGACGTATCCGCCGGGGTGGTGGGTGGACATCACCTCAACGAGGACCCTCGCGGCGCTGTCCGCCGCGCTCGACACTGAACTGAACGACCTCGGGGTTTCGGGAGGCCTCACCGTCGCGCATGTGACAAGTGACGACCGGGCAATTACGACTTTGATCGCGGGGTGGCTCAGAGATACGGTGACGCTTTTCGACGGTACCCAGCCCCTCGGTATTCGCTTCATCTCCAAGCATGGGCACCCAACCAACGGCACAGGGACATGCTGGGCCTACTGGATGCGCGCCACCGACGCAGGGCTGGACGAGCCGATCAGCATCGTCGCCGAGATTGGAATTGCCGAGCGTGACACGGACCTGAAAACGGCACAAGAGTTCTGCAAGATCCAGACCCGATAACGGTGCTCCTCCGGAGCGCACTCACCTCGCTGTCGACGGTCGGTTCTCAAGAAAATACGCTCGCTCCAGCGCGCGATCGAAGCGCTGCTGCAATGTTCGAGCCCCGAGATCCCAGATGCCGATGAATGGCGGGATGAGGCCCTATGCCACAGCCTGTGATTTTTGCCAGCGCATGACGTCTGCGGTGTTGTAGCGGACGAGGCCCCAGCCGATGTCGTGGTATTTGGGTCCGGCGTTGCCGTGTCTCAGGGTGCTGAGTTCCTCAAGTGAGATCCCCAGGGCATCGCTGGTTTGATCAGGTGTCATCAGGGGTGATGCCGGTGAGGTGTAGGCCGCTGTGATCATTTGGTTTGGTCCTTTGTGAGCGCGTCGATGATGGTCACGTAGTTGGTTCCGGTGACGGTGAGTGTGTAGTCGTGGCGTCCGTGTGCGCGAAGGTCGTCGAGGCGTGCCGTAATTTTTCGTGCGCGCGTTGCGCGGTCCAAGTCGCTGACGGACGGGGCTGTCTGCGGGGTGCTGAATTCCATCGCGGGGCGCCTACTCGCCGGCGGGTGAGGGGTGGTCGCGCAGGGCCGTGATCTTCGCGATCAAGTCGGGCCGGAAGCCTGACCAGGACACCACGCTGGCAACAACAACAGGAACTGACGTGTAGCCAAACTGGTGCATCAGGTCGCTGGCCCGCGTATCCGTTGTGAGGTCGATGACGGTGTAGGGCAGGTTGGCGGCGTCGAGGGCTCGGGTGGTCATCGTGCATTGCATGCAGTTCGGCAGCGTGTACACGGTGAGCGGTTCGATCATGGTGTGGTCCTCTCTATAACCCCATTGCCTTTTGGCGCACGCCGATTTACAGCGTCAGGGGTGAATTGGCCAGGGACCGTGGAATACCGGAGGGAGCGCAGCGAGTGAGGATATGCCGCGAAAGCCCTTGCCAAGAGAGGAATGGTGCGTACGATAAACAGCCGAAAAGGCAACGGAGTTGCACGAACAAGCCCCGTCGAGCTGTGCTCGACGGGGCTTGTTCGTTACAGGTATAAGGCCGGAGGCTACACCTCAGTGTTTGCGGTCGTGACCGGGGCAGTGGTGCGTCGTTTGCGTACCTTCGGGGTGGACTGACCGGGGGCTTTGACTCCTGTTGCACGGAGGTCTTTTTCGCTCCATCCGGAAGCCAAGGCGGCAGTCCAGGCGTGTTCGTGAGCGAGGGTCGCTAACTTCAGTTGCCGATCTGCGATGTCGTACTCGTTGCCCGCATCCGCCAGCGCTCGTACCGCTTCTACGCGGGCGTCCACGTTCGCTTCAATGATTACCCGCGCACGGGCGGCTACATCCTCTGGTTTCACATTCGCATCGCTCATGTTCACCAGATTACAGGCATGAAGGAACCTCCGGCCAAGTGCGCCTCAGGCTTATTTCACCGAAGCACCAAGAGCGGAAACGCTCCATGCCGGCGATGCCGATTTGGAGCAAGCTATAGGGTTAGGTGTCCTAACCCGCTTTTCCCGGTGGACGCTGCGCGTTTCCTCGGGCATACTTGGCGTATGGTCCCCGCATGTTCGCGGGTTCGCTGCGCTGGGCAGTGGTGCTGGAATGCGGGGAGGCGGTGACGAGATGACTGAGAAGAGTGAGCGGCGTTTGTTTGGTCGTCAGCGGCGCGCTAACGTCGATGTTCCGCGTGATCGTCGGTACACGGTGAAGGTGAATGCCGAGGAGGATGCTCAGTTGCGTGCACGGGCTGTGGTGGCTGGTGTGACGGTGCCGCGTTTGATGTTTGAGTCGGCGATGAATGCGCATATTGAGACGGATACGGCGCGGCAGGAAGTGATTGCGGAGTTCTTCGCGGTTCGACGTCTGATGGCGAACGTGGCCAATAATGTCAACCAGTTGGCGAAGTACGCGAATACCGAGAGTGTGTTCCCGCAGGATGCGGAGGCGATCGTCGCGGAGTATCGGGCGATTGTGCCGCGTCTGAGTGATGCTTTGGATCGGTTGTCCGAGTCATGATGCCTAACATCAGGCGGGGCGATCGTATGGGTGGCCTGATGGTTTACCTTGCCAGTGATGGGCGTCATAACGAGCATGAGGATCAGCACCTCGTTGCGGGTGATTCCGCGATTATGACGATGTATGGGTATGACGTCCTGGACCGGGTGACGGCGTTGAAAATTGCCCACGACCTCGACGAGCCGCGAACCCGGTTCGGCGTCGACGTGACGCGTGTTGCGCAGATCACGGACCCGGAGACGGGCGAGACGGTCTCAACCCGTGTCGGTGCTGACGTGTGGCATTGCTCACTATCGTTGCGTGCCGAGGAGGGGCAGTTGAGCGACGAGAAGTGGGGCGCGATTGCGCAGGACTTCGCGGATCGGATGGGCTTCACCGAGGTGAGCGGTAAGGCCGCGTGCCGGTGGGTGGCGGCGCGTCACGGGTTGTCGACGAACGGTAACGACCATGTGCATTTGGCGGTTTCTTTGGTGCGTGAGGATGGTACCAAGGCCAGCACGCACAACGATTTCCGGCGTGCCCAGGAGGTGTGCCGCGATCTCGAAAGCGAGTACGGGCTTGAGCAGTTGGAAAGCCGTGGGCTGGGGCTCGGGGAGCGTGGCTTCAAGCCGGCCGAACGTGAACGTGCCGGGCGGGCCAATGCGGCCGAGATCGATCCGCACAAGCTGGAGCGCACGGTCCGGGCGGCGGCAACAGCGTCGGTCGATGAGGGCGAATTCGTGCGTCGCCTCCGTCAGGGCGGGGTTCTCGCCCGGCCACGCTACGCGGCTGGTCGGGACGATGTCGTGGCGGGCTATTCGGTGGCGATGCGACCAGTCGAGGGATCACAGCCGATTTGGTACGGAGGCGGGCGACTGGCGCGCGACCTCACGTTGCCCAGGCTTCGGGAGGGCTGGCCTGACAGTCCGCAGACTGCGCAGGGCGCGGTAGAGGAATGGCGGGCCACGGCGAAGAACCCGTGGCAGTACCGGCCCGTTGCCCCCGGGCGTGAGGAGCACACTCCGAACCCCGAAATGTGGAAGCAGTACAGCGACGAGATTGGTCGACTCCGCGACCAGCTGCGCAGTGTCCCCGTCACGGACCGGGCCACGTGGGCGCACGTCGCAAGAGAGACAGCTGGCGTATTCGCGGCGTGGTCGCAGCGGGTCGAGGCAACACCGGGCCCGCTCGCTGAAACGTCCCGTCAGTTGGCTCGGTCTGCGCATCTGCGGGCGCACGAGTCCCGGCCGAAGCCGGTCCAGCTGGGGTCGGCTGCGAACGCTGCGATGATCCTGATGCAAGCGGCGACGGGGGGCCAGGGCACGATGGCTGAAGCGATCATGCTGCGCCAGCTGGGACGCACCGCGGTAGCGATCCTTGACATGCACAGCGCCCACGGTGACGCCCGCCGGGCCGAGCAGATCGCCTCCGTCATGAGCAACCAGGTCGCCACAGTACGCGACCGCCTCCCAGCAGTGCAACGACTCGGTAAGCCGACGGATAACCGGCCAGAGATGACCCCGGAGAACTCCCGCGTGGCTGAGGCCGTGCGGGTGGCGACCGAAGGCCTGGCCGCTCCGCGATCAGGTTCGCCGGTTCCGAACACGTTAGAGCCCACCAAGCGCAAAATGCCAGCCACGCCACGCGAGCGTGAAGGCCTAGGACGAGATTAAGAGAGCAGGGGAAAGATTATGGCCGAGGACACAGACGGGGTAGGCGAAGCCTTCGACGACCAGCTGCGGATAGCGCTCACCATCGCTTCGCAATTCGGGGAACGTATCGCCAGGCTGCGCGAACAGCTCGCCCGCCAGCGTGAAGCAGCAGCGACGCAGCAGACCCGCGAGCTTGAAGCACGGTTCGAGGCGGAACGCGGAGCTGCGCGCGCGAGCCTCGCACCGGTGCAGCAACCCGAATGGTGGAACCAGGCCACGCCCGAAGATATTGCCGGTGCCCACGAAACCGCGACCGTCTGGCGCGACTACGATGACGTTGCCAACTCTGCGGAGACACGCATCCGCGACGAAGTACGCGAGCGATACGGTATCGACGTCGACGCACCAGGGGCCGACCCGGTGGCCGTCGCGGCCGCACTTCAAGGCGCCGAGCATGACCGGGACCAGGCCCGCGCCCAGCGGGAACGTGCCGGCGAAGAACTCACCGCTTCACAGTTGCTTCTCGCTGACGTGAACAGGCGCGACGCCCGGGCCAACGAACTCGATCAGGACAACACTGACGCCGACCGCACCAACGATCCGGAGAGCCAGCGTCAGGCCGAGCAGCTGCACCGCGAAGCTGAGGTGACCCGCGGCACGAGCGGCCTCGACTACGACAGCTCAGAGCGCCGCCGACAGTTCGCCTCGAGCCTTGAAGGCAAGGCCGACCAGAAAACCATCGACGCCCGCATCCTCGCGGACGGCGACCAGGCGAAGCACC
Source organism: Cryobacterium sp. M91 (assembly GCF_002929615.1). Classification (NCBI taxonomy): domain Bacteria; kingdom Bacillati; phylum Actinomycetota; class Actinomycetes; order Micrococcales; family Microbacteriaceae; genus Cryobacterium; species Cryobacterium sp. M91. The sequence goes on from NZ_PJJT01000065.1 coordinate 12,685, forward strand.
CACGTGAAGCGGTCCGGTCACAGCCCGGGCGTGCACCGAAAGCCCGACGAGCAAGCACATCAACGGTTCAACAGCGTGAACGTGGTGGGCTCTCCCGAGGATCGCAGCGATAAGCGTGGATCTAACGGTCGGCCGGTGAGGGATTCCTGATTTCGTTTTGGTTCTGTTCCCAGGGTTCGGGCGTGGTTTAGTGAGGGTCGCGCTGTCCGGGGTATGCCACTGGTGGTCCTGGTTTCGGCGCAAGGGACGTCTTGCTAACCGAAGCGGCCAGGGCTGTGGGTTTGCCCGCGGCCCTGCGCACGACGCTGGTGCCGTGGCGCAAACCTTTGCCCGGTGCGATCCGGGCAAAACCACAGAGAAAGCTAGGACGCGAGCTGCTCACGCTTCGGGAGCTTCCATCCGGGACGCACATAGTGGCAGGTGTAGCCGTTTGGGAGCTTCTCGAGGTAGTCCTGGTGCTCCTCCTCGGCCTCCCAAAAGTCGCCAGCCGGGGTCACCTCGGTGACAACTTTGCCGGGCCAGAGGCCGGAGGCGTCGACATCGGCGATCGTGTCTTCCGCGATGCGCTTCTGTTCGTCATTGCTGTAGAAGATCGCCGATCGGTAGCTGTTGCCGACGTCGTTGCCTTGACGGTTCTTCGTCGACGGGTCATGGATTTGGAAGAAGAACTCCAGCACGTCACGGTAGGCGATCTGGTCGGGATCGAACACGATCTCGACCGATTCCGCATGGCCATTGTGGTGACGGTAGGTAGGGTTCACCACCTCGCCGCCGGAATATCCGACTCGGCTCGAGATCACTCCTGGGCGCTTACGCAACAACTGCTGCGCTCCCCAAAAGCATCCGCCGGCCAAGATCGCTGTTTCTGTCGTTGTGGTCATCGTGCGGACTCCTTCGTAGTCATTGGGCTGCTCGAACCGCAAATTGCTTCCGGTCGGAGCGAGCCACGTCACGTAGAACAGACCTCCACTGCCAAATGTTCCCTGCACCCACTGTGTCGACGGGAGCCGTTGCTGACGAAGGGTCTGTCCTTTAAATGGTGTTTCGTACCAGACACACTGAGCGTGAGTTCGGCGGGGAGGGTGCCGTCATGACGACACTGGATGATGTGACGATAAAGACTCGAATGGGGCCGACAGCGGAGCCCGTCGCAGTGATTGGATGGGTGCACTGAGCCCGTGAACTGGGCCCGAATTGCTCAAGAACCACGTCGATAGCGTCCCCTACCGGGGCGTTTACTGTTCACTTTTGCATCTGAACCAGTGGTTATCAGCGTGCTGATACCCAGGAATGACCATTACCTTTCGGTCACGCTTTTCTCATATCGGGGAAAAACCCTTCTGGCGGGGCAACGTAGGGCAGCGGGTCACCGTGGTTGTTGCGGTCCGTTGATTTGGTGAAGGGTCCTTCGGGGTCGAGGAGGATTGGCATGTGGTGGTCGGCGTGGTCGCGCCACCAGGTGCTCATGCCAGTTGCGCCGTCTTGGCGTAGGTGTTCCCAGGAGCGCCATAGCGACTCGAGCCTGCTCACGGCTTCTGGGTAGGCCCACCAGTCGGCGGCCCACCGGTATCGGCCGTCGTTCTGTGGTCCTACCTTGCGCTTGTACAGGTGAACGAGCCGGTCACGTACGAATTCATCAACTGAGGCATGGAAGAGCTCGGGCTGGACTTCCTCTGCTTCCGTTGTTTCTTCATCGTCGCGGTACTCATCGAGGTCGCTCACAGTTCATCCTTCCGGTCCGGCGCGGCATCCAACCGCGTGCGCGTGCTCAGCGCCGGCACCGGCACCGTCGTGCTCGACGCAGGCGGGGTGGTCGTTGACGCTGAACGGTTGGCGGGGTCGTGCGCCGCGATCGATGCCTTCACGGCATTCGCGTGCGGTCCACGCATCCAGGGCACCGTTTCAATCAGCGTCGCGGGGGCACCCGAGGCGAACACCACGGCGCGGCCGCGGGGCAAAGCCCCGAGATCCGCCACGTCCAGGGTGCGTTCCCGCTGCACTTGGTGAGAGGTTGACCGGTTACCGCGGCCGACGCTCGTCGAGGTCGTGTGTTTGTCGTAGTCGCCGACCATCTGGGACAATTCGTTCAAGAACTCTGGTTCTTTCACGCCGCCGCCGTAGACGGCGATGTTGGAAGCTGACCAGAGCTTGCGCATCCCGTCTCTGCCCCATACTTCGACGCCCTGTGACCACGACTGCAGAATGGTCATCAAGACGATTCCGCGCGATCCGTAGTGTGAATACAGGTCAGGAAGTCCGTGCCAGCGGCACACGTTCGCGGCTTCGTCGAGTACGCCGAGCAGCGGAGTCGCCAGGCGTCCGCCGGTTTGTGTCGTGGCCAGCTCTTCGGCGGCTTCGACGGTCGCCGCGGTGAGCGCGGTGACTAACGGACCCGCGGTGCCCTTGCCTTCCTTGGAAAGGCTGTAGAGGGTGTCGTGGCTGCGGACGAACGCGTGTGGGTCGAATTGCGGCCGGGAATCCCCGGCCAGGTTGCCGCCGAGGGGGGTGACCCATTGGGCGATCGAGCGTACTTTCAAGCACGAGGCCATTTGTGCGGCTGTCCCGTAGACGCTGTCGCGGCGTCGGCTTTCACCGTTGACTTGCCCGGCCACGGCGTCGGCCATTTGGTCGTAGCCGTGTGCGCGAAGAATGTCCACGGGTGTTTCTTCGCCGGGCATCGTCGTCCAGGTGAATACCTTTGTGATGGGCAGTTCGGCGAGGGCTGCGGCTAGCAGGAAACCGGCCAGGAGGTCTTGGCCGGCGTTGTCGAAATACGGGTCGGCGCGTGCGTCGCCGGCCCGGGAGCCGGAAGCGAAGTGTTCGGCTAGTTTCGCGGCCTTGACGTCGTCGGTGACGTAGCTGAGTGGGTTCCACCACCAGGTTGGTTCTTCGAGCGCGATGCGCTGCGGGTCGAATGCCCACGTGCGGCCGCCCGCGGCTTCGCGCACATCACGCGTAGCGTCGAGCACGTCACGCTTGTTCGACGTCGTGAGGACGGCGCCAGGAGCAGACAGAATCGCGGGAATCGCCCGGCTCGTCGATTTGCCGGTGCGCGGGCCCCAGATGTCTACGTGCATGTCTTCGGGGGAGCCGTAGAGTTTCTGGCGGCCGGCAACGGTGATGCCGATGGGGACGCCGAGCCAGTCGGTGACGCCGAGGCGGTGCGCGGTCGCCTTCGCGCCCGTGGCCGAGAGCGCGCGAAGATCGCGCCCCTTGCCCATGTAGGTCGCAGCCCCGTCGACGTTGCTTCGGCGCCGTCGGGCACGCGAGACAGATACGGCGACGAGGATGCCCAGGACGAGGACCACGACGAGTACGGCCGCAAGAATCCATGTCGCGGAGGCCGGCCAGATTACGGAGCCTCCCAGCACGCCGAAAAACAGCCCGAACGGGTCACCGGTCAAGTCGGGGTTGACCCCGTCCATGTGTGAGCCCCACGTCACGGCCACCCACACGGTGCCCAGGGCTACGGCCACGAGCGTGAGGCAGACGATCAGCATGATCGTTTGCCCGTCGAGGCCGTTTTGGTTTCGCCTGTTCGATGCGCTCACGCTGCACTTTCCTCTTCGGTCGCTGGACTGTCGGCGTCGCCGTCGAACTCGTGCCGGGCGTCGTCGGCGTTGCCCCGTCCAATAGTCGGGTTCGACTCGTCGGGTTCGGGGAACGAGGCAGCGGGATGCCAGAGTTTGTTGGTGTCGTTGATCGCCCGTTCCGATTCGATCAGTTCGACCTTGACGGGGATGCCCGGATGCCCGCCGACCTTGATGAGGAACTTTCCTCGGCCGGGAGGGTCGGATTCGCGCCCCAACCCGGTATCCCAGGTGCCCGGCGCCTGCCAGGAGGTGAGAAGTTCCTGTTCGGCGCGCGAGAGCGGAACGGCGCTGGTGAGCATGGGCATTTCCGCGCCCGGTAGACCGCCGGCGATGACCATGCCGCTTCGCTCGACGAATCCGCGTGCTTTCATCCGGTCGGACTCGTTGGGCAGGGAGAGAAGGTCGCTCATCGTGTGCGAAATCATGGCGAGGCCCACGCCGCGTTGACGGTTCAACCGGGTGAGGGCCTCGACCCGGTCGACCATGCCCGCTCCAGCGCGAAGCGCCCGCCAGAGCTCGTCGAGCACGACCAGGTAGTGACGGCGTGGCTCGAGACCGGCGTCAGCGAGGGCGTTGGCGATGTTCACGGTGCCAAATCCCGCCGACCAGCAGGCCAGCAGAATCGCGGCCTGCATATCGGTGTCGGAGTCATCGATCGAGGACACGTCGTACACCACAGGGCGATCCCTCCTCATGGGAACGTCGGTGGGATGGGCGAAGGTCTCGCCCAAACGTCCACCCGAGGTGAGGCTAATGAGTGAGGCCTCCAGCTCCTCTGTGATCTTCTTGTAGCGTTCAAGGTCGCCACGGTCCAAGGCCACCGCGCGCACTTCAGCGGGGGCCTCCTGAATCACGCGCAGCAAGTCGCCGAGCACCGGGATGCCCTCGTTGCGCTCGTCGAGCACGGTGAGGGCCCGATCGATGATGGCTTCTTCGCGAGCGGACGGTGCGTCTTTGCGGAGGATGGTGAGGAGGGCCGAGACCATCGTTTGCCGGCGTCCGTGAGCGTCGGCGAGCACCATTTGACGTTCCTTCTCCTTGCCTGCGAGGCGCAGCCGTTCGGCGGCCGCGGTGGCTTCGCCGGGATCGAGGATGTTCAGGTGCCCGCGGCCACGACCCAGGGTGATGACCTGCCCGCCGAGAGCACGGATCATGTCGACGTAGTCGGGTTTCAGATCACCGAGCACCAGCGGCAGGTTTCCGAATCCTGCGCCGCCGGCCGCCATCCGCCGAATGAGCGTTGATTTGCCCAGGCCCGGCAGGCCGAGCACGAACACCGAGGGGTTCGATATCAGGCCGGCGTCTTGGAACCAGGAAATGGGGTCGGCGCACACGGTCGCTCCAGTAAAGAGTTGCAGGCCGATCGGGACGCCGACCATCGGGGTTCCTGTTCCGACCGAGAAAGGGTGCATGCCGCACACCTGCACGGTCGTTCCGCGCCACTCATCAGCCGGCTGGACGACGCTGGCCTCACCCCGACCACGGCCGGGCCACCCCCGAGGACCGGGGCGACGGACCTGGGGCTTCTTCTCCTTGTCGGCCTTCGTCTGCTTGGGCTTGGCCAGTTCGCGCGGCTTCGAGACCTTGCGACGGTTGGAATCAATGGCGGGCATTACAGCTGCTCCCTAACCTCAGACGGAATGCGCAAATGCTTCGGCAGGACCAGGCCTAGGGGAAGTGCGGCCGCGAACGCGGAATCCTGAGAACCATGCACGATGCGCAGCCGCAGCCGTGCCGTAGCGGAGAGGTTGTCGATCGCGGCCTTCGCGTCGGCCTCGTGGGAGGTGTCGATCACCGTAGCGGTGACGAGCATCCCGAAGTTGACCAGGCCAGCGCCCGACGCTTCCTCCTGCGCCGTGGCGAGAGCCGCCCGGGTCGCGGTCATGCTCCGTGCTGTGGGCTTGTTCGAGGACTGCAAATTGAACGTCGAGGCGCGCACGTCAGCCTCGACGATCGCCGCGGCCTTGGCCGCATCGATCGGGCGGTAGAGCAGCGTGACACGCTTCCGCGCGACGTCGCGGTGCGGCGCCAACAGGCGAGCCAGAATGCTCGAGGGAACGTTGCCGCGCGGGGCACCGCTCATCATCCACGTCACCGACACGGCCGAATCGTGCCGGTAGGTGTCCCAGTTCGCCTGATGAGCTGTCGGGCCGACCTCGGGCCAGTACAGTTCCGGCGGCTCACCGGCCGCGTTCGCGTCATCGATGAGACGTGCTGCAGCCGGGTCGTAGGCGACGCGGATGACTTCGCAGAGTTCTTGGGCGCTTAAAGGACGTGTCGCCCCGGCGCCGGTCGAGGACAGGCTTTGCGTGAGACCGGGCAGGCGCGAGGCCAGCTCGCGGCCCATTTCATCGGGGGTGCGCTTCTTCCCTCCAACGCGAGCAGCCGCGTTGAAAGTAATGGCGACATAGGCCTTGATCGTCGCAGAACCGGCCGGGTACTGCCGCACCAGGTCGTGCAGGATGCTCTTGGCAAATTCTGGGGCGGCTGGATCAATCCGACTGTTCACTTCGCGGCGGAGCCGCGTGCCCGTGTCGGGAGCGGTTTCAATCGTCACGGATACGGCCTCGATGCCGGGTTCGTCGCCGAGGCTGGCGAGCCACATGCCCCATTCGGCAACCCACACGTCGACCTGTTCGCGGTCGACGAGCGCTGCGCCGTCGGGCTCCGTCGCGATGACGACGGTGTAGTCCGCGGTAGTGGGGATCTGCAACAAGGCGAAGGGGCGGTTGTAGCTATCGTGCCACTCCGTCAGCCGTGAACCCGCGGCCAGGCCCGGCAGTTGCGCTGTGCCCCACTCTGCCCGTCCGAGAGGACCGGACCGGTAGATGTGCGTCCCTGTGCTCTTAGTCACTATCCACCCGACCCGGGTGGTGGCCCGCATGAGCAGGCTTTGACCGTGCTTGTCTTTCACTGCGACCGTCAGCAGGAACATCCCGAACACGATCGCCGTGACGACGCCGTTCAGAATATTTGAGGCCATCGTCACGATGACGCTGAAACCAGCCCCAACGAACAAAATCGCCGTACCAATTGACCCCAAACCCAGAAGACCAGCGGTCTTTGGTTTCGTCCAATTGCCGTAGCTGCGCGGTGCGCTATTCGTTGTCATCGAGGAACCTCCTGCTTAGGAACCGCTAGGTCCAGTTGAATCATCGGCCGCCGACTGCACGGCACTCTTCGCAGCGTTGGCCGCGCCCTTGGCGGCGGCTCCCGCCATCTGTGCACCCATCACAATGGGCGCGGCAGGCCAAGCCGCAGCTGCAGCCCCACCGGCCGCGGCACCGCCCCCAGCTGCCACTCCCCCAGCTGCAGCGCCACCGCCAGCTGTCCCGGCTCCTGCACCGGCTGCAGAGCTGCCCCCAGCACCGGAGGGGGTTGGGGTGGGAGCCGAGGGCTTGCCGCCGCCGGGCGTGCTTGAACCGGTCGGAGCATCGCTGCTGCCACCTCCTCCGCCGCCGGTGGGGGTCAATGATGAGCTGCTCATTCGTTTGATTGCTCCGCTGGCGAGGTCGCCGCCGATCGCGCCTGCTGCGCCGGCCAATGCCATACCGGCGGTGCCGCCGCCGGCGACGGCGCCGGTCATGGGAGCGACGAATTTGAGGAGAGCGGGCAAGGCGATGAGGGCCATGAGCATCAGCGCAAGACCGGTGAGAATCGTCCAAATGCCTCCGCCGTCATCCTTGAAAGCGTCCGTGCCGGTGAGGCTGAACGCCGCTGCATAGATGAGCGCCGCTGCGGGCTTGTAGAGAATGAAGGCGATCGTCCAGCCGACCACCTTCCCAAACCATTGCTTGCCCATTTGCGTGTTCGTGAAGCTCGCTGTCAGCGGCAGCACGCCGGCCAGGATGACCAGCAGCCCGCCGCGAACGACCATGAGTGCCACCTGGACGTAGGTCATCAGAAGAGCAATCGAGCCCAGGATGAGAACCCCGATAAGTCCGATCGGTGAGCTGGCCGTGACTGCCACCAGTGCGGCGACGTTCGTTCCAAAACAATTGGACTCACCGGCCGCTGACACATCACAGTCCGTAGCTCCGTTAAGGATCCAAATTGAGAACGCATCGGCAGCAGTCGTGGCGAGGGTGATGATTGCAAGGCCGGTACCTGAAACCACAATGAGGGTAATCAGTGACTGGATGAGATCCTTGCCCGGCTGTGCACGCTGTTCCCACGCCATTCGAATCCCGCCAATGATCACCGAGAGAATCGCCAGGCCACCGACGTAATACCAGAGCGAGTTCTGTAAGAACCCAACGGTCGTCGATGATCCTTCGGGCGCATTCGCGCCCAGGAGCCCGCCGATGAGAGCGGACGCACCAGAGATGAGCAAGATCGCTATGAAGATGACGCCGAGGGTGCCTACATGACGGAAGCCCTCACCACGACGGCTCCGAAGAGCGATGGTCGCGCCAAGAGCGATGATCGACAACACCGCAAGCGTGAGCCCGGTAAAGGTCACGTATCCAAGAATGGTGGTGAAAGAATCTGACCCCGGAGGAGCCGTTAGCGTCTCAGTCGTACCCTCACCGGCAGTGAGGACTGGTGTTGGCACAGCAACCCACATCGTCCCAACACTCGCCAGAGCCTTCCCAAATCCCTCCAAAACACTGTTCGCCAGCCCTTGAACGGCATCATTCGACGCATTCGCGACGAAGTCGCCGACGCCCTGCTGGGCGCAGTCAGCGGCGTTGAGAATGGCGTTGACTGGGTTTGAGCAATCAATATCCGTTACAGCCAAGCTAGACACCGGACCAAGGAATGTAGCCGCCAAGATTGGACAACGGGCCAGGCGCAATAGGTGCCCCAGTTTCCGTTACGACGACCTTCCAATCGCCATCTTCCCAGCGGACCACCGTTGGATAACTCACGAGGGATCCTCCCTCTGAGGTAATCGTGTAGGCAACGTCGATCGTGGCCTCGGCGGCTGAGTAGTTGTTCACCTTGAAACCAGCAACTTGAAGGCGAGTGTTGCCGGAAGACGTTGTCTGCTCGCCGGCGGCTTTAACAGCGTCTTTGGCCGGTCCATTAGCTAGCAATTCCCACATCCGGGATGAGTTTCGCGAGTCGGTGCTGGCGGCTACGGCATTCACTGCCGCGAAGAGGGCTCCTTCCGCCGTATGTGCGAAGCACGTTCGAAATTGACCCGCGGTGGTGCCCGGTCCCGCGCCCTCCGGATCGGTAGGTGCGGCGACAGAACCCACGAGTTCCCATTCGTTGGGTGGTGCCAGCGTCAGCGAACTCTTCGTCTCCAGCCCTGAGAGGCCGCACACGCTCTTGTCGGCGGCGTCGCCGCTGGGGCCGGTCGACGTGGGGTTGCTCGTTGGTTGGGTGGTGTTATCGCCCGTGTCGCGGGTCAGCGATGTGACGAGGACGATGATTGCGGCGAGGAGGATGATCCCGACGATGATTGCGGCGGCGATGAATCCCGGTCGTGAGAGTGGGTTTTTTGGTGCGGTGTTCGTCATGCGTTGCTCCTTCGCGCGATTGATACCAGTGTTAGGAGCCGGAGATGAATCCGACAAGTGCCGTTGCTGCTCCGATGATCATGACGCCGACGAGGATGCTGACGAATGTTTTGACGTGTTCTCCGCCTTCGCCGCGGCGGGAGTTGAACATGAACATCACGGCGACGGCGATCAGGGCCAGGATCGCGGCGATCAAGCCCACCCATTTGGCCCAGGCCAGGATTGTGCTGACGGCTTCAAATCCGGGTGGGGCCAGCGGCTCCGGGTCGGGAAGCGCGGTGAGGAGCTGACCGACCGTGGTGAGGGCGTGGGCGGCTACGAGGGAGAGGGACATTGAGACCTTTCAGGTGTGGGCGGAGGCGCGAGTCGGTGTGAGGGAGAGGTCGGTGAAGAGCTCGTGGAATTCTTTGGGCAGCGAGGCGGTCGTGTCTGGGGGTCCGAGGCGCCAGGCGTTGACCCAGGGCAGGTTCCACACATGGGGGACGCCGCCGGCGATGATGTGCTCGAGGTGGCGCAGCTCTGTGGGTCGACGTCCGGGGGCGTCGGCGACAAGTGCCAGGCCGGCGAGGTGTATTCCGTCGCCGAGCGTGTTCGCTGCCCACTCTGTGGCGGCGTGTTGCGCCGCGAGGAGGCCGGCGTAGTTCGTCCGCGCCACCAAGACGACGCGATGCGTTGTGCCGGCGGTGGTGGGAATGGGCCAGGCGTGTTCGCAAGGCCGCGTGCCGGCTGTGAGGTCGGCGAGGGTGGATTCCCCCGCGCCGCCGTGGACGCCGAGCCACCAGATCGTCGCCGGCCATGCAGCGTCGCGTCGCGGCAGCCGGTCCATTGCGTCAGGGACGGGGATGCCGGGTTGCGGCGCGGTCGCGCCGTGACGCTCGTCCCGTCGCGTGGGAACGGGCGCGGCGGTGTCGGGTTCGTTGGACGGGTTAGGGCTAATGAGCCACCGATTTGCGCTCGTACTCATGCCGCTCCCCCTCTGTCCTGATTCATGCTCATTCGTTTCATTCACATAGACTCGTGTTCTACCCCGCGATGGGGGTTCTAACGTCTTGTATTCATATTACCTATGTGATGCGTACTTATACGTTTATGCACTCATCTGCCTTATGTGTCGGTTACGCTCGGAGGGTGGACGAGACAACAGCGCTGATGATGTGGCCTGACTCGATGTTGCGCCGCTACGGCGACATGTTGAGCGTGGCTGACGTCTCGTGCGTGCTGGGGTTGGAGCCGCGTAACGTTCGGTGTTTGCTCACCAGTAGTGATGCGGCCATGAGGTTGCCCGGGGTGAAGATCGGCAAGAGCTGGCGGATTGCCCGCGATCAGTTGCGCGCGTACCTGATCGGTCATCACAACGACGACTCCGCACACGGTTCAGAGGACGACGAGAAAGGCCCCACGTCATGATCGAGACCGTTCCCATATTCCCCAGGATTGAGGCCACCGTTGCAGCCGATGCGACGGGAACCGTCGCGATCAACGGAGTGATGCAGTCGGTGGCCGGCGCGGATGAACAGGCGGTGCGGGCGGAAATTCTCACCCTCGTCACGGTGACGGCCACCAACATGGGTCGCCCCGTTCGGTTGAATACCCGCGACCGGCTCGGGGAACAACTGCTCGCGGTCTACCCCGACGGCCACGTAGAAGCGCTCTCCGACCTTGCTGCTGCAGCAACGGTAGGCGCGCCCGTCCCCGCTCCGATAACGGACCCGCCCAGCCCGGTCGTGGGCCCGGACCTCCACAATTCTCAGACCCCTGAGCGGCCAGAAAATCCTGATCGTCCAGGGGATCCAGCTGCCCGTTTGACGCTCCAGGACTTTCTGCAATCTCAGCCCGCTGCCCTCGTCGGGCCGGCCGTGATGGGGTGGCAGGGCACCGTGCGCCGGCTGACGGGCGGCCTCGTCTCGGTTGGTCCGGGCGTAGCCGAGCTCACGCATCGGGGCGCGATTGATCGGGTCCAGCAAAGCCTGCGTGGACCCCGAACGGTCGTCGTCATCAACCCCAAGGGTGGCGCTCATAAGACCACCGCGACGTTGCTACTGGCGGCGACGTTTGGCACCTACCGCGGTGGTTACACGCTGGCGTGGGACAACAACGAAACTCGGGGGACGCTCGGATGGCGGGCGCAGCCCGCCCGCCACAGCAATACAGCCGTCGATCTACTCCGCGATCTTGACCGCTTCAACGACCTCCGCAGTGCCCGGGTCGGGGACCTCGACAACTATGTTCGTTCACAGGGCTCCACTCAGTTCGACGTGCTCGCCTCCGATGAGGACGCGGCGGCATCATCGACGATCAATGGTCAGGCGTTTAACGAGTTGCACACCAGCCTGAGCCGGTTCTACCGGGTCATCGTCGTTGACACCGGCAACAACATGCGCGCCTCCAACTGGGAAGCCGCCCTCGACGCCGCCGACCAGCTCGTCATCGTCTCCACCATCCGTGAGGACACCGCAGCCAGCGCCGCCTGGCTGGTCGACGGACTCTATGAAAAGGGCCACGAAGAGAAGGTGCGTAACGCCGTCACCGTTCTCGCCTCCCCCTCCAAAGTCGCCGATGCGCAGCTGAACCGCCGGTTGCACGGCCACTTTGCGTCCCTGACTCGCACCGTGCTCGACGTGCCCCACGACCCCGCACTGGTCGACGGGGGAACGCTGAGCTACGACGCTCTGGCCCCGGCGACGCGAGAAGCGTGGCTGCAGGTCACCGCAGCGGTCGCGGACGGCCTGTGAAGCACGCACTGGTCGCCATGGTGTACCTCGCTGCTGCCCTCGCTCTGACTGGATGTGTCGGCGCCACGGCGTCGCCGACCGTCGTCCCGCCGACGAGTGCGAGCAGAGTACCGTCGACGCCGTCCGAAACCGCGGTACCTGACGCGCGCACCGATGACGCGAGCGTGCTGCCCGTGCCGGAAGCGGGAACGGACAGCCGAGCCGACGCGATCACCACAGCTGAAAAGGTCGTTACGACGTTTGGGCAGCCCGCACTCGATGCCACGACGTGGATGAACAACATGTACCCGCTACTGACCCAAACGGGCGCGGCAGCCTATGAAGGAACGGACCCGGCGAAGGTCCCCGTACACCAGGTCACCGGTGCTGGCACCATTCTGGAAGGCTCCACCGAGGTTGCACTGATCGTTCAGGTTCCCACGGACGCGGGCCTGTACACCGTCAGCTTGAGCCGCCCAGGCGCGTCCGTGCCATGGCTCGCTGACCGAATCCGACCCGCACAGGGATAACGGTGGCTGACGGAAAAGGGACAGGCGCGCTGATTCTCATTGGTGCGCCCGTCGCGCTGGTCGCGACGGTGTTCTTGTTGATCGTTCTCGTGTTCTCGGGCACGGCAGCGACCGCCGCGTGCACGGGGCTGGCTGGGACGGTTGACCCCGAGACGGTGCCCACCGATCCCGTCGCTGGTTACTCCGGCGAGCAGCTGAAAAACGCCGCGCACATCATGAACGCAGCGAGTGCTCTCACACTGGACCGCACTGCCCAAGTTCTCGGGGTGATGACCGCCATGGGGGAAAGCTCGCTCGTGAACGTTGGCTACGGCGACGATCTGACCGGTGTCACTAACCCGGACGGCACCCCCACCAGTTCACTGGGCTTATTCCAACAGCAGTGGCGCCTGGGGACGTGGGGAACTCGCGATGAGGTGATGGACCCCACCCATGCCGCGACCGCGTTTTTCGAGCGCCTGGTCGGCGTGGCCGACTGGCAGAGCCTCGCGCCCACCCTCGCCATTCACCAGGTGCAGGGCAACGCCGACCCATTCCACTACGAAAGCTTCTTCGGCGCAGCCGACCAGATCGTGACCGCTCTCGCCGGCGACGGTGCCGCTGGTGGTGGCTGCGCCAGTGGCGCCGTCGCTCTGCCGCTGAGCGCCGGTTTCAATATGACCGGCGACTATGGACCGAGGGAGAGCCCTGTCGCGGGAGCGAGCAGTTGGCACCCCGCCGCTGATCTGCAGCATTACCCAAACCCCTGCGGTGACCAGATCTACGCGATCACCGGCGGAACCGTCACTCTCATTGCCGGCTACCAGGTCTCGATCAAATCCTCGGACGGCTACACCGTCTCCTACCTGCACATGAAACTTTCCGACGTGTCCGTACAGGTCGGCGACACTGTCACGACCGGTCAGCCGATCGCGCTCGTTGGCAACGAGGGACCCTCCACCGGATGCCACCTCGACCTTCGCATCAACACGGCGGGCAGTACAAATGACGCCGTGAACACCCTCACAGCAGGTGAGGATCTGGGCGGTCCGTTGGCGTCGGCGGGGTTTGTGAATCCGGAGGAATACTTCACCTTGTTCGGTATGGAATTGTGTCCGGCAGGTTCGTGTCAGAGGCAGTATTTATGACCCCGAATCAGACGCGCAGGCTCCCGGGCATAAAAATGGGGGTGACCTGCTGGAATAATGCCATAAGTGGTGTGGATAACAATGCTGATATTCACCCCACCAGCACGGACCGACCCGGTGACCGTTTGCCGCATATCCGAACCGGATTTTCACATGAAAGACACCGCCCCTGATGGACGATGAATACTGGGACACCTACCCAGAGACGCTGACTACCACCGACGTGGCCAAAATTCTCCACGTCGGAAAACCCGCCGTGTTCGCTCGACTCCACAGCGGCATCATCCCCGCGCACCAGGTCGTCGGTTCCTGGATCATCTTCAAAGCTGAAATTCGTGCGTGGCTTGACTCCACCAGCAACCAGGCGCCTGCCGGCCCACCGGCCCCCGTCGATGTGCTCGCCACATATGGCGACGAACTGAGCTTCCGCGACCTCATGGGCCTCTTCGACAAGACCAAGCCCACCATCTACCGATGGCTACAAACGGGCGAAATCCCCGCATATCACGTCGGAAATCGCTGGATTATTCACAAGGCCCAACTACGACAACGACTCCAAGAAACCAGCAACCAACAGCTCTCACAGGGCAAAACTCCCGACACGCCGTCGAAGAAGCCGTAGATGCGCGCATTTAACGTCCATGATGGATCCATGTCAGCAAACAAGGGAGTGCAGCGCCGCTCACGCGTTGCGAAACGCAATGATCTCGTAGAGGCTCGCTGGCGCATTCCGAAGGAAATCAAGGAAGAAGCCGAGCAGGCCGCCAAGGCTTCCGGTCTCTCAGAAGCACTCTACGTTGACCTTCTCCTACGGCAAGTCGCCAAGCAACACGGCGGCTTGCCTCGTTTTGCCGCAAACAGGTTGGAGCTGCCCATCTTAGACGTGGCTTAAACGAAAGGGCCCGCCGCTTCCGCGACGGGCCGACACAAGTTTCGTAGCTCAAACCCTCTCTGCTTCCAGGCGCCGAGGTCCGAGCTAATCAAAATCACCAGCCCTCACGGGAGGTTCTTTCATGCCCCCAAGAGTTGAATCGAAGGAGATGACACCATAGTAACCGATATATACCGTTTTGACGACGTTTCCGTGATTGAAACCCCGTTGGGCGTGTCTTCCGACCGGTGGACTGCCTGGGATTTGACGCGCCGCATCAGTCCGCGCGACCAGGTGCGTGTCATGGTGCGTGAGGCCGACGGTCAGCTACACATCAACCAATACCCTCGTTTGTTCCGTGTCGGGCCGGACGCACCCACCACGCCGTGGTGCATCCGTCTAACCGATGCTGCGCATCAGTTCCGGTTGCTGTGCTTCGACTTTGACGCGAAGACTTCTGATGCGGTGGAGAATGCCGTCGACGATTGTGACGCCCTCTCTGGTGTGCTTGATGAGCTCTCGATCGCTCACGTGGTTTGTCAGTCGTCGGCGGGTGGCGGCCGGCATGTGTGGATTGGTATTGCGGGTGGGGCTTCGCCGGCGATCGTCGCCGCTGTGGCGCGGGAGGCGCACGCGACGTACGACACTCTCGACCATGGCATGTTGCTGAACCCGGCCGAGGGCGCCGCGCGTCCACCTGGGGCTCCGCACCGGGATGGCAGCACCTCGACCGTGCTCCGCGGTCGCGCCGATGTCCTTGCGGCGCTGAAAACGATGCCTGGGGAACTGGAACGGCTTGCCGTGGTGCTGGGAGAGCGTAAACCTGCTCTCCGGCACGTCGATACCCGGCCCTCTGGCCCGGTCAATGGCGCGCACCGCACTCACCGGGATCTCAGCACGACGGGGGAAGGCCACATGGCGACCATTGATGGGGGTAGTAACCCGTCGTGGACGGCTTTCATGTGCCTGTTGACGGCCGCCAGCGCAGGGTGGACGCTCGGTGACGTAGAGCACGCGGCGAAGACTGCTCCCGGTATGGAGCATTTCCGCACGAAGAATACGGGCCGCGGCACGCGGAGGCCCCGCAGTGCGGGCGAAGCCCGCGATCGCTTGGCCCGCCAGTGGGCCAAGGCGCAGCAGTACGCGGCGCTTCAGCGCCCGCTCCCCGCCGCGCAGGAACCCCAAGATCTCACCGAGCTAGGCGCGATCGTCACCGACGTCGACGAGCTCCTGACCCGCCTTCGCGTCAACGCTGGCCGGTGGGGACGCACCGAGGCGGCCATTTCCCAGCGCACCATCCTGATCGCGCTGGCCTACCTCACCCTGCAGACCGGGAAGCACGCTGTCGCGGCTTCCATCCGCGATCTGGCTCTGATGTCGGGCCTGGGCCGGACGACCGCGGCAACTGCCCTCCACGCCCTCACCGAGGCCGGATTCATCCAGCAAGTGCGGAATGCTGACGGAGGAAATGCCGCCGAATGGGAGCTAACCGGCACGTTTTCCACAGCCCCTGACACAGTCCGGTCACAACTATCTAATAACCCCCGCCCCCCTCGCGAACTCTTCGCATTAAGGGCCGAGTTGGTACGCATGATCGAGAACCAACTGACCGACCAGCTCCATGACCTCTTCACTCGCAAGGGACTGGGACACCTCGCTGGAAGGATCTACACACTCCTGCGCGAGCACGCGGCCCTTACGATCGACTCTGCTGCCCGGCTCCTGGGGGTTTCCTCCCGGCACACCGCCACGATCTTGAGTCGACTCCGCCGACACCGACTCATCATCACTCACCCGGAGGGCTGGACTCGATCACGGCGGGACTTACGCACCTTGGCGGCTCGCGTTCTAGGTGTTGAGGGGATGCTCGACGCCCGGCGCGACTTGTATGGGGCGGAGCGTGAGGTGTGGGCGTGGTGGCAAGCCGAACACGCCACGATGACCAGTAGCCCGCGGCAGCGGCCGCGCCGGCCCCACGTGTCGAGTCGACCACTATTCGAGGCGAGCACACCCGGTGAGCGCGTTTGGCCGCGTTATCCGCGTTCACCGGATGGTCGGGCCGATCACCACCAGGCGCGCGAATATGTCGACGACGGGGTACTCAACCCGGAAAGCCGTTGGCAGCTTTCCGCCGCGTAGATATTGGTTCTGGCCAGTAGTAGGGGTGACTCGTGAAAAAGTGAAATATTCGACGATTGCATTCATTTGACCTGATGCAAGTGGTTTGAAACCCACTGCAACTTGGTTGAGGTGTCTGCCCCGCCTGTCGAGAGGGTGTCAGGTCGGGGGTCATACCTGCCCCGCACATTACCAGGGTCGCAATGCCTTTGAGTTTCGCGACCCTGTCTACCAACGCCGGTGAGTACGCTGGGTGTGTACTCGCCGATACGCGGGCTGCAGTCGCGAGGCGTACGTTACCCGCTTAGGTCTGAAGAGCCTTGAAAGGAAGCACATGAAGATCGTCGTCGTCGGAGGAACTGGACTCATTGGTAAGCCTTTGGTCGAGTTGCTGCGCAATGCGGGCCACGACGTCGTCCCTGCTTCACCCTCAACGGGCGTCAACACGCTGACCAGGGAAGGGGTTGCCGAGGCGTTTGCCGGTGCGGACGTTGTCGTCGATATTCCGAATTCGCCGTTATTGGAGGACGAGGCTGTGCTGGAGTTCTTCCAAACATCGACTCGCACTATCGTTGACGCAGCCAATTTCGCTGGCGTGGGGCACCACGTAGTGTTATCTATTGTCGGCGCGGATCGGATGCCCGACATTGGCTATATGCGCGCCAAAGTGGCCCAAGAGAACATCGTCAAGAACAGCGGTTCTCCGTACTCGATAGTCCGTGCTACGCAGTTCTTCGAATTTCTCGCCGGTATCGCTGAAGGAACTGCTGACGAGATGACGGTACGACTTTCTCCAGTGCTCATGCAGCCCATCGCTGCAGCCGACGTCTCCGAAGTCCTCGCCGAAGTTGCGACAACAACCCCGACCAATAACACCTGGGAACTCGCCGGCCCCGAAGCCCTCCCCATCGTCGAGCTCGGACGGCGCGTGTTGACCAAGGCCGGAGATATCCGCAAAATTGTCACAGACCCGGCCGTCGGATACTTCGGCGGCAACGTCAACGACACGTCCCTTACTCCTGGAAATGACCCGGTCCTATCGCACCGACTGGCAACAACGAGTCTTGACGAATGGCTGAGCCGGACCCAATAGCTCTCAACCTGAACGGTCCGGACGTCCTGCGCGGATCCTCAGATCATCCCGTGTCCTCGGGCCTTTTCGCCGCACCGAGACCTTTGGGTTGCACGCCCCTAAACCCAATAGCTGGAACGCTCAGGCCACCCTCTTAGGGAGCAGGTACGGGGGTTGAGCCGCATTGGAACGGTCAGTCACGTTTAGAGGGGTCAGCTCACGAAACGGAATAAGTAACACGGCGAGTTCCGGGTCGGCGCAGCTGTTGTTAGCGCACGTTTCCGTTCCAGTCTCAGACCCCAAGAACGGGTTAGAAGCCGCACGTCGTCGCGGTCAAGTCGGGGGCCGGCCACCAGTCGTCGACGGCGACAAGCGAGCTGCCATCCTCGCCCGCCGCGCACGCGGCGAACCCATCCGCACCATCGCCACCGCCGTGGGAGTCTCGATCGGCGTCGTCCACAAGACCTTCACCCAGCCGACACTCACACCCGAGTGAGTCCGGTAAGGCTGCAAGAACCCGCCAGCCCAAGCCCGCGAGACACCCAAACGTGACTAACCGTTCCAATGCGGCTCAACCCCCGAACCCGAAGTGAACGGGCCCTGGCGCGATCTGGTTAATCGAGTCAAGGCCACCAACGGAATGTAGCCGCCCAAACTCGTTCGGTTACATTGTGGGTCTAACTTGTTCAACTCGCGGTTGCTAAGGAACAGCGCGAGTACGACCTGCGCCAGGCGCTGCGAGAGCGGTAGGACATCCGCGAGGCTACACGCGCGATGTTCACACGCCGCAGCATCGGCGACTGAACGGCGATCTCCGCGTCGGCCGCGGAGGTCTGCGATGGGTTAGCCGATGCGGATAAGTTTTTTGTTCACGAACTCGCTGGCACCGAAGCGTCCAAGTTCGCGCCCGAAGCCGCTTCTTTTCACCCCGCCGAATGGCAGCTCTGCGCTGTCTGCGCCGACGAGGTTGACGTAGACCATGCCGGCCTCGATGCGGTCGGCGACCCGCAGTGCCTGCTCGGGATCGGTCGTAAACAGGTAGGAGCCGAGCCCGAACGGAGTGGCGTTCGCAAG